>SFQZ01000066.1 GCA_004562915.1 bacterium | reverse complement strand
TTTCTTTTTTTACTAATACATAAATCTGATATGCTTCCAATTCCATGATTTCTGTAATGGACATATCCAGACAGAATACCGTGGTCTGTATAACCGAACGGGTCTTCGCCCAATAAAGTGAGTCTGTGACAAAAGACTCTTGGTCAAGCCAGCAGGACAAGAGTTCCTTGTTTCTGCTGGTTTCTCTCGTTTTCTGCCATTATAAACCACCGACTTCTGGATAAGTTATGGATGAGTTATGAACGGTCTAATATTTTGAAAATTGTTCGACAATTTTTGACTCATCCTTTTTCTTACGTTTGTAATGTTTGTATTATTACATATGTAAGAATTAAAATCAAGCCCTTTTTTAATTTGACAGAAAGGTGAATATGGTTATATAATATTTTTATTACATCTGTAAGATTTAAGGAGGTATTTGTAATGAGTGATCTACCGCAGATTTCGGAATCTGAATTCGAGGTTATGAAAATCGTGTGGAAATATGCACCGATCAGCACGAATGAAATAACAGACAAATTACTGCAGACTACAAACTGGAGTCCCAAAACGATACAGACGCTGATTAAACGTCTTGTAACCAAAGGCGCACTTACTTATGAAAAACAAAGCCGTGTATTTGTTTATACCCCTGTGGTAAAAGAAAGCGAATACATTGGCCAGAAAAGTAATACTTTTCTAAACCGCTATTATGATGGAGATATTACTGCCATGCTGTCTGCATACATAGAAAATGACAGGCTGTCTGAAACAGAAATTGACACGCTCCGCTCCCTTCTTTCTAAGAGTTCAAAAAAAGGGGGCAGATAATGTGGCTAATTTTATGATACGCTTTTTAATATGTAATGTTTTTATCAGCGGTATCATCGGAATTCTTTTAATAGCCAAGCGGATATTCAAGAGCAATCTGTCCAGCCGGATGCAGTATAATCTGTGGTTCCTACTGCTTGGACTTTTAGCAGTTCCTTTTGTACCGTTCCGTCTAATTGGATTTCCACAAATTTTCTCATGGTTGGGTAGCCTGGGAAATTCTTCTACTCTCAATACCGAAACCGCTATGAGGGAGATTGCAGGTGCAAATTCAACCGGAAATGCAATTTGGATGAATGACTTCGCTCTTTCCGTAAATAGCGAAACCCCTTCCATTGCCGGATACATATTATTTGCAATCTGGATTATAGGTATTATTGCAATGATTCTATTGGTAATAAAATCCTCACTCCGATTACGCACCTTGAAGAAATCTGCACTTCCTCTTCAGAACCCGGAAGTCCGCAGATTATACAATCAATGCCTAAAGGAAGCAGAAATCACAAAGAAAATCCCTGTCTACAGTACCGCATTTTTGAAATCCCCTATTATTATGGGACTTTTGAAGCCGTGTATTTATTTGCCGATTCATCTGATCTCTGACTATAAGAAATCAGATATGCGGTATATGCTGTTACACGAACTACAGCACTATAAGCACAAAGATGCCCTTGTCGGTTATTTGATGAACCTGGCCGGAGCCATTTACTGGTTCAATCCTTTTGTCTGGTACGCACTGAAGGAAATGCGTAATGACAGGGAGGTGGCCTGTGACACTTCTGTTTTGAAGATGCTTGACGAGGAGTCTTACGAAGATTATGGCAATACACTGATTAACTTTGCCGAAAAAGTATCACTTACGCCTTTTCCGTTTGCTGCTGGACTTGGAGGAAGCATGAAACAGATGAAGCGGCGGATTATCAATATTGCCGCTTATGAAAAACCCACATTGGGTAAAAGATTAAAAGGCGTAACTGCATTTATACTGATTTCCATCCTTCTTTTAGGACTTACACCTTTTATTTCTACATACGCTGCGGAGATCAATCGCTACCAATGGAATGCCTCTTCTGAGAATATTTCCTATGTAGACCTTTCTTCCTATTTTGGAGAATACAAGGGAAGTTTTGTATTATATGATTCTGAAAATGATATTTGGAGCATTCATGACATGGATTACGCTACCCTGCAGGTTGCACCAAACTCCACCTACAAAATATATGATGCTTTGTTTGGTCTGGAGGAAGGCATCATTACACCAGAAGATTCCTTTATTGCATGGAATGGAGAAAATTATCCATTTGAGGCATGGAACACGGATCAGACCTTGCAATCAGCCATGAGTGCTTCCGTAAATTGGTATTTCCAATCCGTGGACGAACAGCTCGGTGCTGCTGCTCTTTCCAAATATATTCAAAAAATCGGGTATGGAAATGAAAATATGAGCGGCGATTTCTCCTCTTACTGGATGGAATCTTCTTTAAAAATTTCTCCAATAGAGCAGGTCGAGCTTTTAACGAAACTGCATAACAACAGCTTTGAGTTCTCTCCTGAAAACATCAATGCTGTAAAAGATGCCATCCGCCTTTCCTCTTCTGATGTCGGAACACTCTATGGAAAGACAGGAACTGGCCGTGTGGATGGCAAAGATGTGAATGGTTGGTTCATAGGCTATATTGAAACCGCAGATAATACATACTTTTTTGCCATGAATATCGGAGCCGATGGCGATGCTACTGGAAGTGCCGCTACGGAAATTACAATGTCCATCCTCTCTGACTTGCAAATATGGAAATAGAAAAAAGAACTGACAGTAATCAATCTCGCTGCCAGTTCTTTTCTATTTTACAAGTGTTTTCTATTATTTCCCACCGCTTTCTACCGTATTTCCATCCAGCTCTTCAAAAAACCATCTAACTGGCTCCTGTTCCTGCTGAAACGGATTGCCGCCTCCATTCCCATAATCCTCCCATCCGATTTGCTCTGATCCGCGGAATACAGCATTTTTATACTCATAGTAATAAACCATCTCCTGAAGGTAGCTGTTCACACTAGCTACCATGCGTATTCCGTTTCTCTCCACTACATACTCTGGATGGTAGCTAAACATACTGAAGAGCATACCTATTCCCATTGTTCCTACAACCATAATGCAATATATGACACTCAAAACTTTTCGAGCAATTCGGATACCAAGAGAGGGATGTTCTCTATTACGCCATAAGAAAATTCGACCTAACCAAAACACCAATATGTAGATCGATATTACACCAAAACAGGACAATATCATCTGCGGAATGATCCGCAATACAGAATCCGTAAAACCTCCAATTAGAATAACCAGCATCTTGACGGCCAGGAATATTATCATAGGAATAACACCCCAATATTTTTTCCATTTTATATTAATCATCATTCTGTTCTTTTTTTCCATTAAAATCCTCTTTCTGTTCTAATAGAATAATGGTTTTATGCTAAGCCACTCCTGTGCCCAAGCCTTATGTGGCATCGTATTTCCATGCTCTGCCACATACTCCATACAGGCTATGGCCTGGCTCTGATCGCCCAGTTCATCGTAGCACTTTCCCAATAAAAATTTGCGTCTAACCTCCGAATATGGTGTTTTTCCCTCACGATCTGTCAAAAGTTCTACGGCAGCTTCATAATCTCTTCTCAACATGAATTCTTTTGCGCCAAACAACTGATTCTTTGTAAATTCCTTTCCCGCTGATTGAAATACCTTACAAAAGCTCTCCACATCTTCATCCGCATATTTTTGAGCAAGTTCAAGATTTATTGCTGTCTGTCTGAATAATCTGCTGCTTCTTTTTCCTATCCATCCTTCATTCAGATAACCTCTCGCTTCCTCGAATTTCTGATTTGTTATCAATGCCGCCACATATCTTTGCTCTGCAAGCAGAAGTACGGTCTTTTGAAGCCCTCTCCATTTCAAACCCTTCCCATAAGTAACTGCATATTCCATCAGTTCCAGATAGCGTTTTGCATCACACTCCTGCAACAAAACTGGATCCAGTTTACGGAATTGATTCAGAATGCCACACACAATATTGCCAATGCCAGCAAATCCCCCTGCTGTGGAACAGAAACATAACAGGTAACCATCTGTATAAATCCAGCCTGGCCTTGTCGTTTCTAAAATCAACAGAGTTTCTTTATGAGGGAACGGGTTTCCCAAAAAGACACTGACAATTCCCATTGTAATTGCATAAACAAACAATCCTGTCACGATTGCCTTTACCCGCCTGTTTTTTTGCTTTTCATACATTTCTTCTATTTGTTTTTTCATTTCGTCACTCCTCGTTGTTTCCAATTCTTACATTTGTAATATACCATACAACCAAAGAATTATCAAATTATTACTAAACAAAAATTTCACTTCCAAATGCGATATTGATATTCCGGTATATCTTGAATACCATCATCCAATATCTTATTGCCTAAATACTGAAAGCTGCCATCCTCCCTGAACCGTACTGTAAGTTCGTGAGTTATGACCGCATCATTACAAACAACCATCTCACACACCGCCTCTACTGTCAGTGTCACCGTTCCATCTTTGTTTTCTTTGATGCCGGTCACTTCTGGCAGAGACGTCCCGAAGAATGTAGGTGCATAGTTAAGACACCCCAATCTCGCCCAAGCATAAGTCTGGTTTTCCTCATCAAACACCGCCCATTCCCGTATCTGCGCCGCCGTCACTGGCAAATAATCCATAATGACACGTTCAAATTCCTCTTTCGGTATGCCATTGGGATAATCATCTGAATTGAACTTATCCTGATATTTCATTGCATACAAATACTCATACATTCCATTATAGTCCAGTTCTTCCATATGGTCTGTATCCCAATTGGAGCATAATAGATTATTCCCCTGATACCCCAGCCCCAGCACACATTTTTCGGACATCACGCGCTGTTCTTCTGTCATCGGCCTTACCCGGATCAGGCAGCTTCCATCCACCACTTCTGTTACCTCCGGATACTCCGGGACACATAATCCGTAGCCAAACCATCCTTTCTCTGTATATTCCCATTGGTTTATTCTAGTATAGGAAAGATACGTGACACCCGGCTGGTTTTTTTGATTCCAAACCGCACGGGCAGCTAACACATACATATCTGTTCCATCAAAGAAATACTCCATTCGCCCAATGCCACCATCATAGTTTACCTCATAGATGACCGCAGAACCTTTTTTTCCATCCATACAAGCGTACAGGAACTCCTCCATCTTTTCGTAATTTTCCATTGTGGCGTAGGTTTCTGAACTCGTTACAGGCTGTCCGGTTTCCTTAATCACTTCCTTCATCTGACACATAGTCTCATCTGAAAGCACCACATTAGAAGCAATTCCTTTGTCTGCGTTTCTATAAATTTCTGCGATCATCTCCATGACTTCTTTGCATTCTTCTTCTGCCCGTTTTCCAGCTTCTTCGTCTACGGGAAGATTGTATCCCTTTTCAAATACATCTCTTTCATCTGTCTCAGCAACTGTGTCCGCTGAAGGAACCTCAGTCTCTACACCTATTTCTTCTGAAGGATTTTCATTTTGACATGCACTTAAAAACATCATGCCACAAATTAGAAGAGCCAAATAAATCATCCGCATAATATAACCTCCGCTCTATAAACAATTATTTCCGATATACCACAAACCAACTATGTGTACCGGATACACGATATAAAAGAACCACTTTGACGTTCTTCCCTTGCTTTTGTTATATGTCAGCAAAAACGGTAAACACCCAATCATCATCCATTCATTATTCTGCCACCACATAGAACCGCCTAACTCAACAGGTGGCAGCCCGATAACTGTATCCAGTAAATATCCCACTACTTCCAGTGGAACAGTTAATATCGGAAAATGAAAGCGCAGCCATCCAAGTGACAATGAGATAATGGATGTTGTTGTTAATCCAAATAGCAGCACATCGAATATGCAATAGCTCACTGCTAATTTCTTTTTCTGATCTTTGAATATCCAAAAAAGGACTCCCAACAAAACATATATTAGTCCGCCTTCCAGGTAAAAAATGCTTCCTATGACTGATGCCAGAACATATGCAATAAATGTTTCCGGTAAATGAGAGCATGATAAAAGTATGACGCATAATCCAATCGTTCCAGCCTGCCAGAATATATAAAAAACAAGTTTCTTTCCAAAATCCGATTTCTTCTGATAGCATTCAAGCAGGTATAAAATGACCACCAGGCTAAACAGCGACCGAAAGAAATTATTGGGAATATTCAAACTCCATTGAATGAAAGACATGATAACTCCCGCAATATAAAGCCTTAAGAAGTATTTCTTTCTGTCTCTCGTATATGTAAAGCTCCAGACGCTACAATAAATAAAAACAGGCGCTGCCAACCGGCCAAGCCAGTGCATCCAGACTGGCATTCCCGGCAAAAATTCTGCCGTATGATCAATAACCATCAGAGCTAATGCCAGTATTTTTAAACCAAAACTACTCATTTATGCCCTCCCATCTTACAATCGGGATATCCATTTCCCGCTTTTCTATTGAATTGGAGAGATATCGAAACGTTCCGTCCTCAAATGGCTCGACCTTGATCACATTTCTGAATGCAAGGTCAGAATTATAATCCGGCCATACTCCATCCACAATAAGCGTAATCGTTCCATCCGCATTTTCCGTATAGTCAACGACTTCCCCGAAAGGCGGATAGGGGCTGGCATAAATCATTTCATATTCATAGCTGCTGCTTTGCTCATCATACCCACAATTCTCTCTTAGCTGTTCTACGGATACCGGAAAACAGGTAGTCATAATCTTCTCATACTCTTCTGCAGGGATTTTCCAGTTTTGTGTTTTCAAATTTTCGCCTGTGTAAATGCGGTAGATATCTTCAAACATACAAGGCATCAGAATATCTTCCACGTTGCTGCTGTCCCAATTTGTGACAAGAACATTGTAATTAACATAGCTTAGTCCCGATATATATTTCGCAGTCAATTCCCTGCATTCTTCCGAAAGCGGTTCGGTCCTCCAATACTGTCTCAGACTTGCATGGGCCATCACATATTCATATGCATAAATAAAATATCCTTTGTCCGTAAGATTAATTTCTGCCACATCGCTTACCGAAGTCCCCTGTATTTCCGGCACGTCCCCTTCTTTCCAGCGAATTCCTATGTAATAAGTCTGTAAAGCCCCATTCCGATAAATGAATGTCACTGCTCCAATTAATCCGTCCCGCTGTACTTCAAATACTGTAACCATCGAATCCTGACCGTCCAGGTAGTCTGCATAAAATTTTTCTAGTGTCTCATGGTTCTGCATATCAGTATTTTCTTCCACACTCACTAAACCAATTTTACCCAATTCCTCTACCACCACTTTCCGTTGCTCGCTGGTAAAATCGCGGATGCCGGAAGAATAGCTTGGCGCTTCGGCAAGGACGATGTCCTCATATATCCCGCTGACTGATTCGGCTGCTGATAAAGCCATGCTCTGCAACTGTTCCTTCTCTGTTTCTGAAATAAGGCAATCGCTGGCCTGCGGAATGAACCAATATGCTGACTCTGTGGAAGTTTCCGTATTGCCATCCGCTTCCGCCGCTGTACTGCTTTCAATTTCCACCGGAGGCTCCCATACTTCTTCCGCTATTTTTCTATTTTTTGTATGAAGCGTATCCCAATAAAGCAGCCCTGCTATTGTAACCAGAAGCACCACCAAAGTTAACAGCCCCCATTTTTTAATCAGCCATTTTACATCTTCCATTATTCGCCTCCATATATCTCTTCCCACTGTTCTTCTGTCAAGCGAGGCGTATGCCAGGTTACCTCACCATTATCTTCTGAAGGGATTATCCGGTTAGATACATACTGCACACTGCCATCCTCTAAGGGCCGAACCACTACCTCATGAGAATACACTTTGGAATCACCGGCATATGGAAACACCACATTAACCATGAGTGTAATTGTTCCGTCACTGTTTTCTGTAAATCCGACCACCTCTGAATAGGGATACTCTGGATATTCCACTTCATAAAATCCTCTCGGTTTGTATTCATAAGTCGAATCTTCCGAAGAAAACGTTGTCTTAGACTGCAATGTTTCACTGTCTATATTGAAATAGGTCATAATGACACTTTCAAATTGCTCCTTTGGTATCCTATAAACAGCGCCAACTCCCAAATTATTATCCGCAACATAGGGACTAAACTCCGCATTTATTTGAGGATAGAAAATATCGTATATATCATAGAAGTTTAATTCTCCAAAGTCGTTTTCATTCCAATCTGTAATAAACATATTGTTCCGCTCATAGCTGACTGGCAAAAGATACTTTCTGTTTAATTCCCTGTATGTCTCATCTAAAGGCTGTACCCGCAATGCAGTGTGTTCGTCAACCCCGCTTAACGTAAGCACATACAATTCTTCCGAAAACCAAACTCCAGAGAACATCAAATAGCCTTCTTCCGTGTAGTTCCAATATTCAGCCTGGTAACTTCCTGATGCATTTTTCTGCATACTTCCATTTTCGTACTTGTAATAGGTTCTGGTCACCTCTACCGTTCCGTCTTTAGTTTTCAAATCGTATTTTACAAATCCGCCTAAATAACCAACTTCAAGAATTGTTATTTCTGCTTCCTCCTGTGCCTCTACTTTCTCGCAGAATCGAATCACCTGCTCAGTTTCCGTCATATCAATTTGATTTTTACTGTCAACCGCCGGATACCCATTTTCTCCAAAACAATTTATAATGCTGCGGACTGTCTCCAAATCATCTGTTGTATTTTCCTCTGCCGCTTTTTTATACAGGTCCAGACAAATATCCGCTATTTCATCCGTATCATTTTCTGTACCCTGCACAAATTCCTGCGTTCTGCTTTCTTTCTCCAACGCTCCAGTTTCTTCCAGGGATATATCGCCACACCCGGAAATACCAAGCACCATCATAAAACTAATTGCCGCTAAACCAATCTTCCAAAACCAGCCGGTCTTTTTCCACAACATATCCGCTGCCTCCTCTCCCTTTTACATCTTCCGTCATACTGATTATCAAGATCGGGCGTTCCGCCGATTGCTCTGCTGTAAAGACAGCAAACCATCCTAATTCCGTACCGGACGTATCCTCTTTTGATGCCTTGATTTCTGCGGTTCCCGTCTTTCCAGCCAACACAATATCATCCCGATGTGCTGCATATCCGGTTCCGTTCGGATCATTGATCACCTTTTTTGTTCCCTCCAGTACCCGTTCCGCAGTCTCATCGGAGAAGGCTTCCGGTATCCAATACTCCGCAGCCGCCTCTTTCTGATAGACCAGATATGGCTTTACAATATTGCCTTCATTGCAAAACGCGGTATAAATACATGCCATATGCAATGGATTTACCAATACCTGTCCTTGCCCATAGCCACTGTCAGCCAACTGTATTTCTGTTTCTATATTTTCCGTATTTGAATATTGCGACTGCGCCATCTTGATTTCAAATGGCAGTTCCTCATTGAATCCAAACCGCGTCAATGATCTCTCCATTTCCTCCGCACCGATTTTCAAGGCTGCTTTCGCAAAATAAATATTATCTGAGTATATCAGCGCATTCTCCAAAATGACCGGTTCATACGCATGAAGCGTTGTCACATAATAGGAGCCCCACGATGTATCTTTTTGCCAGCTTAATCCTACGTTCCCGTAATCCTCGGTCGGATCGATTGCTCCTGATTCCAAACCAATGGCAGCCGTAATTGGCTTGAAGGTAGATCCCGGACACCATACCTGCCGGAACCGGTTGTACATGGGCTTATCCTCACCCTCGCTCAATACAGTCCACTTCTCACTGGATAATCCCATAATGAAATCATTATTGTCATAAGATGGTGTACTGACCAGCGCCAATACCTCCCCCGTATAAGGATTCATGGCTACCGAGCAGCTTTTATCTTCCTTAAACTGTTCATACAGCGAAACCTGTAAATTGGCGTCTATCGTAAGCTGAATGTCCTGTCCATGCTGTACCAGAATACAGGCAAGTTCTTTCTTCTCGTTGCCTTCCGAATCCACAATGTAAATTCTGCATCCATTCTGACCCTTCAGTTCACTCTCAAACAATCCCTCCATTCCACTTCGGCCGATTACACTATTCGAGGTATATCCTTCTCCTGTATGCTCCTCCAAATCTTCTGCAGTAACACTTTGAACATATCCGACCAAATGCGCTGCTGCTTCTCCTAACGGATATTTCCGTACTTCTACATCCGATATCATCACACCGGGAATCTCCAGTAACTTTTCTTGTCTTTCCAACTCTTTCAGAACCTCTTCATCCGGCGAAATTTTCATCAGCTCAATTTCTTCCACCTTCGGAATGGTCTTGAGCGGTACAAAGGAATCCTCCTTTACCCACTGCGCTGACAGATTCTGCTCTATCGTTTCCGGTGTGGTTTCCAGCAGTTCTGCAATCCCTGCAATTGCCTCCTCTCTATTTTCCAGCTTGCTAGGAACAATTCCCACCGAAGATGCCGTACCTTTTCCCGCAAGAGTGCGCCCGTTTCTGTCCAAAATTTCTCCCCGTTCTGCCCGGGTAGTAGTAACTCTTACCTTATCCGCAGAGGTTAGATCCGGAAAAATCAGGGAATCATCCCAAACCAGCTCATACCCCTTTTCGCCCTTTAAGAAAACTGCATCATTCGCAAAGCTGATACTTCCGGCCGCCGTATCAAAGGTTGTCTGGTAAGTGATCTTCCTTTGTTCCTCATCATATGTCAAAATCTCAACTGTCATATTCTGTACTTCAATTCCTTCATAAATAGCCGAATTTCGCTTTATGTAATCTTCCTGACTGACATTTCCGGATGCCTCGACATTTAACATTGCATACATTTGCTCATACTCTTGTTTGGGGATATGATCCATGTACTTGACTAAAAGTTCTTCTGGTGTCTCCCACTCATTTCCTTTTGTCATTCTTCCTGCCACACATACTGCAAAAGTTACCACAGCCATTCCCGTAACGGTAACCGCAATCCACAAAAGTCTGCCCCTTGTTTTCTTCTTCCTACGTCTGCTTTTTTCTCTCTTCATATTGACCTCCATTCACTATGCTTATATCTTTTTTCAGTGTACGGTCTTTTCTTAAAATATTACACTTGTAAGATTTTGATGTAAAAAAATTTGTTTCAGAATCCTACACACGCCTAAATATTACACCAGTAAGAGTTAGAAGTCAAGTTATCTTTCATAAAAGAGAACACATCGCTATGACCCCGGTAGACAAAAAAATCCCCCGGAACAGGCTCTTTGCACTGCTCCAAGGGATCATAACTATCCCACAAACCGATACCCACTCCCAACCACCGTTTTTATGTACCCCTCTCCGATCTTTCGTCTAAGGGAACACAGCACATTCGCCACTGCCGCCCCGCAATGCTCCGGGTCCGCTTTCCAGACTGCTTCGTAAATCATGGAATGTGAAAGAACCCAGAGGGGTGGATGATTATTGCGGTAAATAGTCTGTTGGTTAATACGGATTCTCATCAACTACAGGGAACGCAACCTGCATCTCAAATCCATTGCCCCATTCAGAATTTGCGCTCAAGATTATATTTAACCCCTCTGCAATTTCCTTTGCAAGATACAATCCCATACCTGTAGCTTTCTTCCTGCCCTCGCCAGAATCACCCGTAAAACCTTTTTCAAATACATAAGGCAGGTCGCAGCTTCGGACGCCAACTCCGTTATCCTTGATACTTAACACATAACAGCCATCCCTTTGAAAAGACGAAAAGCATAATTCCGGCCCCTCACCACAATATTTTATGGAATTGCCGATAATCTGTCCGAGGAGAAAGTAAAGTCCTCTCCGGTCAGTATAAACTGTATCGTCAGACAAACGGAACTGAATCTGAAACTGTTTTTCATCCAGCAATGGTCTGTAATCATCCAGCACATCTTCGATGCACATTCGTATACAGATATGCTCGAACAGGTAATCTTTTCTCGTACTCTTTACCCGCGCGTAAAATAGCATCTGGTCAACCGATTCCTGTATACGGTTTCGGATATAATCCAGCTTAAAACTCACAATAGGAGATAATTCATCTCTGCGGTTGTCAAGAAGCAATGTCAATAAGGAAAGCGGCGTTTTCGTTTCATGCGCCCATGACTCGACATATTCTTCATAATCGCTTAATTGTGTTTGAAGCTCAGTATAGGCAAGTTGTTTGTCGCGTAGAGTTTTTCCAAGCTGACGAATATATTCTCTTTGTGCTACGCTGACGGTTTCCAACAGTAATTCCTCATGGTATTCATCTGGATTATGGAGGAAAGTTAAAAATGCTTGTTCCTTCTTTCGTTCCAAATGGATAAGTACACCGCACACCAAAGTGAATAAAAGAACCGTAACAAGTACAATCACAATCATTAGGGCATAAAACGCCTGCACATCAGCGAGCCATAGGAGTAATGCAGCAAACAGATCGATCCCCAGCAAAAGCAGAAGCCACGGGATATATTGTAAGAGTGACTTAATGACACGCTTCATAATGGCGCACCTTCCGCTACGAGCCGATAGCCAATTCCACGGACAGGAACAATCTGCTGACACATCATAAGATTTGCCATAGTCTTTTTCAGCCGTGTCAAATTAACCTGAAGCGCATTTTCATCAATAAATTCTGTGGTCCCCCAGATTGCCAGACACAATTCTTCCTTTGAAACGATTTCATCGCCATGTGTTAAAAACACTTCAAGGATTTTTCCCTGATTCTTTGGGAGAATGACAGAATTATTGTGAATATATAGCGTGTATGTTTGCCTATCTAAAAGAAAACCGGCCCCTTCCAACAAATTTGATCGGCCTTCGTATCGCTTCATTACGTTAGACACACGAGCCAAAAGCCGCTCTTTTCTACATGGCTTGGTCAGATATTCGTCAGCTCCCAAATCCAGTGCATGTAATTCATCACGGAGTTGGTCACGAGAAGTAAGCACAAGAACAGGAATGGAACTTTTCTGTTTCACTTCCCGGCAAATCTGGAATCCACTGGTCCCCGGCAAATTCAAATCCAAAAGAATCAGATCAGGGGAAAGCTCCAAAAGCTGTTCCGCCACATCTTCAAATACGCAGATTTCATCGACTTGATATTCTGCCTTACGCAGAATATCCGATAATTCTTCCCGCATGAGAAATTCATCTTCTACAACTGCAATACGTTTCATAGGACTTTCCCCCTTTCTTCTTTATAATCTGCAATATTATTCTTCGCGCTCTGGAACCATCAGGGTCAGAAGGTAATGGTCACTTGTTCGTTTCACAACAGCGATATAAATATATTCTATCACACAAAGCACCAAAATCATAGCGGCAGAAATAATCATCATTTCGGACAAGTTGGATTTTGCCCGAGAGGACAAAATCCCGGTAAGCAATGCACGAACTCCAAACAGGCTGCTAAAAGCGGCCATAATAACAGGAATACCAAAGTACCAGTTAATCTGTTTTCTGGCAGACTTGCACAGAATAGGGTACGCAGCGCCTAAATGAATCAGTGTCCGGTAACGGCGGCTTGATTTCTGTTGACTGATGAGAAATTGTACACCAATAATGGTATTTGCAATAATCAGAAAGATAATCGCCAGGTAAATGGTAATGTAACTGGCTGCTACCATATAAAACAGCTGCCTTCCCATGTTTTGCAGATAACTTTCATAATGCAAGCCTACTTCATCCAGTTTTTTATTCATATCCGATATAGCGGACATGAGGCTTGTATTTTCTTCTGCGCTCTTTCCCAAAACGCCATTGAGATAAATATTATAATCATCCTGTGTATAATATTCAAACACTTCATCCGGTAGGATCAATGCAAAAGATAATGTGATGGAACGATCTGTAACCAAATTGGTCGTCTGCACGGTTCCCGTGAGATAAATCGTTTTTCCATCCAGAAAAGCTTTCGGCCTGTTTTCAAGAATGCTGCGTAAAATTGCTATCCGCTCATCAGTGGTAAACTCGCTATCTATATAGACAGCAGCTTCATCCGAGTCCAATTCCAATTCTGGTAGGCCGGCAGCAGAAAGGAGATGATTATAGCTGCTCGCAGAAATCAGATACGGATAAGTGGCATAGCCAAGATTGTTAAGAAGAACATCTCTGTCTTCAGAAGGCTGCATTTCACGCAGAGCAGACATGACCGCTTCCATCTGGAAAGCATTGTCCGTGTCATCAGTTGTGCTGATATGCCCTACCTTCATCTCAAATAAATCAGAAAATTGAGTGTCTAATTGGTACTCAGACAATGTCTGCCGAATTGCTGCTGTATCAGCACTGTCCTCATTACCTTCAAAAGTATAGTCCAGAACATGCTGCTCGGCCTCTCCGTAGAAACGGGAAATCCCTACACCAGCCCCGAAGCAGCAGAGAGCAGTCAAAATAAGCAGAGAACAGATCGCAAGTGTGCCGGAACGGTAGACAACAGTTTCTTGTATCTGACGAAAATTAAACACATGAAGCTGACGATCCTTTCTACCAGATTTCACAATAACACTAATCACCGACCGGAAGCCCCAAAAGAAAGCGATTGTACCTAAAATACCAAGAAAAACCGTCAATCCCATCATTGCAAACCCGGACCATGTTTCCCCATGAATAGCCATTGTGTAGGCTACAATCAAGCAAAGAATACCACCCAAAAGCGAAAGTGCATAGAAAAATGCAGGTAATCGTTTTTTAGCCCCATCCGGTGTATCAACAAGCAACGAGCCTATCTCCTGCCTACTGATTCTGATGCTGAGAATTAAAAATGCTGCAAATTTAATCATGAGAAATCCTGCTGCTGTCCATAGTACAGCTTTCAGGGAGAAGGATATTTGATGACCGACAATTCCAAGGCCCACCAGTCGGGCAGTAATCAGGCTAATCAGTTCTGACAGCAAAACCGCAACAGGTAATCCGATGAGTAGAGAAACAACACTGTTCCGTAAATCTTCTGCCAGTAGCATTGCAAACAGTTTAATACGGCGCATTCCCATCATCAAATATACACCAAGTTCATGCCTGCGCCGTTCTAACTGAAACTTACTGGCGTAGTAAATGAGGAAAAACAGAATAAACAAGGTCATTCCAAAAAACACAGGAATCATCGCCATCAATCTATCTACTGCATCACTTTCCATCTGAGCCAGAAAAATCATCACATCCTGATTCGGCAACGACAGAATAATGTAAAAAGCAATGATAGAAACCAGCAGCGAGCTAAAGAACAAACCGTTTTCCTTTCGGTTTCTTTTGCTATTGCGGGAAATCAACTTAAAGAACATTTGCGCTGCCACCTCCTAACTGCGCCATTACCTTCAAAATGCGGGAATAAAATTCCTGCTGGGATTCATTCGGGATATCCCGGCGAAGCTCATGGAAGATAATGCCATCCTGAATAAACAGAATCCGCTTGCAGTAACTGGCTGCATTGGAGTCATGCGTTACCATCAGAATCGTAGTATTTGCATCCTGATTTAGTCCGGAAAGTTTCTCCATCAGCGCCTTTGCATTTTTGGAATCCAAGGCACCAGTAGGCTCATCAGCGAGAATAATTCCTGGATTGAGAATCAATGCCCTGGCCGCGGCAATTCTCTGTTTTTGTCCACCGGACATCTGAGATGGGAATTTATTCAGGACATCTTTTACCTCCAAATAGGAAGCCAACCTTTCCAAACGCTTATTGCTTTCTTTTTCCGATACACCGTGGAGAGATAGCGGAAGCAGAATGTTTTCACGCCCAGTCAGATTATCAAGCAGCTCAAAGTTCTGGAACAGATAGCCAATCTCTTTTCCTCGATAGTCAGCCAGAACCGCCCCTTTGAGCGTTTGTATCTGTCTACCGTTCATTATAATACTGCCACTGCTGGGCTGGATTACAGTGGCAATACAATTCAGTAAAGTGGATTTGCCCGATCCGCTACTTCCCATAATACCCAAAAACTCTCCCGGCATCACCTGAAATGTAATGCCGTCTAATGCCTTTGTCTGGCTTTTTGCTTTGCCATAATATTTTTTCAAAGATTCAATCTCAAGAATAGGTTTCATTTCATTACCTCCTTTGGTTCTGTCCATATCATACCACAAGGCGAATCTATAAAACACTTACAGTCAATGAAAGGTTTGTATTAAAATTCTGATATCCTCTTAGTTATACAAAAAGGTGAGGACTTCTTTTTCAGAAGTTTCCTCACCCTGCTATTTTATGATTTCATTACTACTTATTTCTATAATTCTGGTTCCCTCACAAACCTATACCCGCTCCCAACCACCGTTTCTATGTACCCATCTCCGATCTTCCGTCTAAGGGAATACACCACATTCGCCACCGCCGCCCCGCATTGCTCCGGGTCCGCTTTCCAGACTGCTTCGTAGATCTGCTCTTTTGGGAAAAACATGAGAGCTTCTATATAACACTTCGACATATCAATCACCTTCGCCATTATGACTTTTCCTTTTTCTTCTACTCCCCCAAAAAACAAGGAAAATCCCCACACAAATTATTATAATCGTAAGGATATATATAATTGGCATTGGCTGAACAGAT
>SFQZ01000238.1 GCA_004562915.1 bacterium | reverse complement strand
CACAAAAGTTTCTAACATGTCTGACATGGTACTCACCCACCTTTAAAATAAATGTACATTCTAGTCCGACCACTTGGATCACTCCTCACAATCGTCTTTTCCACTTTAACGGTCCCGGTGAATTTGGAATGTTCCACTTCTATCATCTGGCTGTGATGTATCCACGGAACTCCGAGAGTTTCTATCTCCCAGAGGCTTCCATATTTGTGCAGTGAAAGAATGTTTTCACTCTCTGTAAGCACATATATGGTATCCTGCTGTGGATAACATCCCCAGTAAAAAATCTTATTGCGGAAAAAGAAATCGTTATCTATCCCCCACGAACTATTTACTTCCATAATGGCTTTAATGCCATTCTGTTTGTTAATGATAAAAGTATCTTTTTTCCCATATTCACTTTCCGTCAAAACATAATCTGATATACCTGCCTGTGTCAAAATATAACGGATTACATCCTGTGGCGTGCAGTCTATAAATGTTGCCTTTATCATCGTCTGTTCCAGTTTTATCATGTCATCCCTGATCATGATCTCTTTCCAGGAATCATTTTCGTTTTTCCTGCAATACCCGGAAAGCAAAATGTCATAGTCATCATCATATCCAAGTTCAACAGCCGCTTCCTCGTTGTCCTCATAAGATATAATCCCATCGTACTGTGTTGCAAGTTCCACCCTGCACCAGTCTGACCTTGCTTCCCTGCTTGAAAAGCACTCCACTTCACATCCTCGTGTTATTTCATAATGTTCCGTGCTTATCCGGAATTCTGGACTTATCAATTTTTTATATCCCATATTCCCTCCTTACAAGACCAGATCCCTTGCCAGCAGTTTTGCTTTCGCATTCTGCTTCTTTCTGGTGAGTGGGAACTCCACAGTTTTTGTTGTTTTGCTTTCATTTTTTTTCTTGCTTTCATTTTTTTTCTTGCTTTTCGATTTCTTTTTTTTGCTTCCTGCAGAAGCACTGCTGACTGTCTTGGTAGTTATGCCTGCAATCACAGGTGCAACCAGTTCTAATGTTGCAGTCCTTCTGCTTTCAGCAATCACATTCTGTGTTCCAAGTTTCTTAAAATAAACCTTTGATATTCCCCTTGCAGCACAATCCTCATTTACAATTTCCAAAAGGTTGGCTTTTGTCTGTCCGTAAGCTTTAAAGAGCCTCTGCATGGCAGTGATCTGTTCATCCTGCGTCATCTCAGGCGAATCCTCCAGGATAAAATCTATACTGATCTTTGCTGCTTCATATCCCGTTGGCTGGGTTGCCTTGGTCTTTCCCTTATCATCCTCAATGTTTTCTATGGTTGCCGTCTCATCTATGCTTATTTTCTTACATTGCCCTGATAAGATGACTCCGCCAAGCTTCACAATATTTTCCTGCACTAACAGCATCTGCTCTTCCTCCTTCTTACGTTGTCGCCGGTTTAGGATCATCACTAGAGTTCTGTGCATCCTTAAGTTCATTTATCAGTTTCTGTAACAACTCAATATCCTTTATCTTTGTAAGATCCGGTTTCAGTTCCAGATGCTGAATAATAATTGGATTACCACTTTCTGTCTTTTCATGATCCGATTCCTTTTCTGTTCTTAATCTCTCGCTTCTCTCAAGTGTTCGTGTTTCCCTTCGGCTAAGCTCCGTTACAATGCTTCTTGATTCTGTCTTGTCTTCAGTGCTGCCACCAAGCTCCTCATGGATAAATGTTTGCAGATGACTCCATAGTGCAGATAATGGCAGAATTGCCTCTGCACCGGCTTCGCCGCCTCCAAGCATTTTGTCACCAGATGCGCCAAATATCGTCGGTCTCGTCATGATTCCGCCTTCCGCATACCAATCGGTACTGATCTTTGGTGCACTTGGTGGATTCAAGCTGAAACTTCCATCAATCTTAATATGTGGCAGTTTGATTTTTGGTGTCGGGAAATCAATTCCGAAAAGACTTTTTATCTTATCAATTGCATTACTTACCTTTTCTTGTATAGCATCCATCTTCTCATTGAACTTATCTTTCACGCTGTTCATTTTGTCATTTACTGTGGATAATATACCAGTAAGTCCGTCCATGAATTTCTGTTTCAACTGATCTACAGAAATATCAATGCCAACTGCCTGAAGTGCCCCACAGATAACACCTAAAAATCCTTCTGCGAATCCACCTGCAAATGCTAAAATCGCATCGAAACAATTTCCGAAAAAATTTTCCAGATCCTGCAACGCTGCATCTGCAAACTCACATGCCCCGGTAAAATCCCCGGTAAATAAAGCTACAAACATGTTGATTATATTTGTTGCAAATGAAATAAGATCCGAAAGGGCATTCGTCAGTGGTGTCAGGGCTGCAATCATCCCTTGTATTCCTGCCACAAACTGTGCAACAAAAAATGTACCTACAACCCCTGCAATCAATGCAATAATCTCCAGTATAGGCTTTGCTGCCTCATAAAGTTCCATAAATTTCTGCCCGACATTTTGTAGTGCTGGCTGTAATGTTTCCCATGCCTGTGTGACACTTCCTTTGATCTGGTCGAATAATCCGATCCAGAAATTCCGGAAGGATTCAGATTTATTCCATAGCAGTACAAATGCCGCTATCCGCCCAACAACAGCAATCACAATCCATCCTATCGGAGTTGCTGCAAATACTGTATTAAATGCCAGCCAGACAAGCCTTGCTGTCTTAATGGCTGCACTGACACCGGAGACCGCTTTTCCAATCGTTCCGATCGCACCTACTACGGTACCGATCACGACAAGCATAATTCCCAACCGCAATGCTATATTCATGATGCTCTGCACTGTCTGCTGGTTATTTGCGATCCACTCCGAACCTTTGTCTATAAGAT
>SFQZ01000065.1 GCA_004562915.1 bacterium | reverse complement strand
TATCTTACAGAATTTCTGGGCGGAGAATATACGGTAGAAGGTGATTATCCGGCATGGGAATATAAGAAAGATTCTAAACTGAGAGAAATCATGGTAGACAGTTACAAAGAACTTTTTGGAGAAGAACCATGCGTGAAAGCCATTCATGCCGGTCTTGAATGTGGTCTGTTCTATGATAAGATACCGGGGCTTGACTGCGTATCTTATGGTCCAACTATGAAAGATATTCATACCACCGAAGAAAAACTTTCCATATCTTCCACAGCAAGAATGTGGGATTATCTTGTGAAAGTATTGGAAAACATACACTGAGAAATCGCATATTATGCATAATGAGAGAAATCGGGCAAATCTGAATCAGATGAAATGCCCGATTTCTTGTGTCATTCATATACTTGCTTCGAAAACGGAATACTCGATTTTCTGCATGTCTCCCACGAATCAAAAAGTAGGTATAGTTATGTGTTTTCCCTCATACATTTTATAGGATGGGGGATGATGCTGTGTATCATTTCAGACAGATGACAAGGAAACGACGGATATATTGGTGCTCGCTTTATCTGCTTCTGCTTTTCTTTGCTGCCTTTTTTGTGACAAGGATTTGTTCTGCTCTTATTACTTATTCTGAGGTCGCAGGGCTTTCTGAGTACAGTGAGGAGTCGGATGAGTTTCGGGATATGAAGATTTCACAGGAAAATCTGAAAGGAGTACTTGAGTGTGCGGATGAAATATCGATTCCCTTTCATGAATGTCTTGCAGCAGTAATGGTGATGAAGCGGTTTGATTTTTCGGAAGCAGACATTCTTGACGGAAAACAGATCATTCGTGTGAGAAATCTTTTGCTGGATAAGAAAGCAGATTCTTTTGAAAGACTGGCTTCTGCCTATGAAATTATTTTTTCTGACCTTGAGTATTATCCGGTTCCGAAAAACTGTAATCAGGGGAAGAAAGAGCAGAGCTCTTTTGAAAATGATTATGGCGAAGCCAGGGATTATGGAGGAAAAAGAAGCCATGAAGGTATCGACATTTTCGGAACGGAAAATCTGGAAGGATATTATCCGATTGTAAGTGTGACGGATGGTGTCGTAGAGAAGATCGGGTGGCTGACGTTGGGCGGTTATCGGATTGGAATACGAAGTCCACACGGCGGATATTTCTATTATGCGCATCTGTCCGGATACTGTAAAGAATTTCAGGAGGGAGATCAGGTAAAGGCAGGAGAACTCCTGGGATTTATGGGAAATACCGGTTATGGCCCGGAAGGGACGAAGGGAAAATTCCCGGTACATCTGCATTTTGGTATCTATATCAATACCAGTCATCAGAAAGAAATGAGCATTAATCCATACCCTGTCCTGCTGATGCTAAAGAAGAAGATACAAGAGTACCACTATTGAATAAAATATGATATAATGATGTTAGGAATTTGAGAGCGTGAAACGCAAAGAAATCCGTAGCATCATGGGGTCAAAAGCTTTTGAACTCAACTTCATATAATAAGTTTATATACAAATGAGACTAGATTTTGATGACTGAATAAGGAGAGGTAAGCATGGAAATACAATTATGGCGTGAAATTTTAAGTCCATATGAATTGGCGGTAAATGAACTGGTGGAAAAATTTAACCATCTGATGAAGGAGCATAAAGATCGAGGGCTTTATTCTCCTATTGAACAGGTGACCGGACGTGTAAAAAGTGTCACCAGTATTCTGGAAAAGATGAAAAAAAAAGGTATCTCTTATGAAGAAATTGAGGAACAGGTAGAGGACATAGCGGGTATCCGTATCATCTGCCAGTTTGTAGAAGATATTGAAAGAGTAGCAGATTTGATCGCACACAGAAGTGATATGGAGATCAAATGCGAAAAAGATTATATTACACATATGAAAGAGAGCGGTTATCGAAGCTATCATCTGGTGATTTATTATCAGGTAGAGACACTGAACGGTCCGAAAAAACTTCAGGCAGAGATACAGATCCGTACTATGGCGATGAATTTTTGGGCTACGATTGAACATTCACTTCAGTATAAATATAAGACGAATATTCCGCCACACGTGAAGGAAAGGCTGTCCAAGGCGGCAGATGCTATCATAGCTCTGGATAATGAAATGTCTTCTGTGAGAAATGAGATCATGAATGCGCAGAATTCTTCCTTGATCCAGAGGACACTCGTGATGGATATTCTGACAAATATTGAGAATCTGTATTTGAAATCAAATAAAAGAGAAGTGGAAAAGATACAGAATGAATTTTATCGGATTTATGAGTCTAATGATCTGCAGCAGCTGAAGAGGTTTCATCAGCAGCTGGATATTATTGCGGAAGGTTACAGAGCACAGGCCATTACCAATGATTTCAGCCTGTAGAAATTAACATACAAAGGAAACAGTACATGAATTTACCAAGTTTGTTTGAAAATGAGATGAAATCGCTTCTGGGGGATGAGTTTGAAGCGTTTATGAAAAGTTATGATCATACTCCCCACAGTGGGTTGCGTGTCAATACAGGAAAGATATCACCGGAGGATTTCAGGGAAAAGGTGCCTTTTACTTTATGTCCGGTAGAATGGATTGAAAATGGTTTTACGTATCAGGGAGAAAACATTTCGAAGGATCCCTATTATTATGCCGGTCTGTATTATCTGCAGGAGCCCAGTGCCATGACTCCTGCAAACCGGCTGGATGTGCAGCCGGGAGATTATGTTCTGGATCTTTGTGCGGCTCCGGGCGGCAAAGCTACGGAACTTGGGAGCTGTCTGAAAGGGAAGGGGCTTCTTCTGGCAAACGATCTGAGTAACAGCAGAGCGAAAGCGCTGCTTAAAAACCTGGAATTGATGGGGATTCCCAATATCTATGTGACCAGTGAAGATCCGGCACGTTTAAAGGAAAAGTTTGCCGGATTTTTTGATAAGGTTCTGGTGGATGCTCCCTGTTCCGGTGAAGGAATGTTTCGAAAAGACCCTAAAATGATTTCTTACTGGAAAGAGCAGGGACCGGAATACTATAGTAACATACAGAAAGAACTGATTTTGCAGGCAGCGGATATGCTCCGACCGGGAGGAAAGCTACTGTATTCTACCTGTACGTTCAGTGAACTGGAAAACGAGGGAACGATACGTTGGCTTCTTGAGAATAGACCACAGATGCATTTGATTCCATGTAAGCCTTATCATGGATTTGAACAGGGAAGACAGGGGCTTACGGAATGTGTTCGTATTTTCCCTCAGCGTATGGAAGGAGAAGGACATTTTCTGGCACTACTTGAAAAAGAAGATACCGGTGAAAAACCGAAGAGAATCAGTCAAAAAGGAAGAAAGCTTCCCGATGAAGCAGAGGAATTTTTAAAAGACTGTACAGGGATTTTTAACGAGAGTACAGTATTTTATATGAAAGATGACAGGCTATATGCTTTCGGAGCGTTGGATTCTATGCCATCGGATCTTCGCTATCTAAGGACAGGTCTTTTTGTGGGAACCTGTAAAAAGAAGAGATTTGAGCCGTCTCAGGCTTTTGCGATGGCTCTGGATAAAGAGGGATATATTTCAACGATTTCTTTTGAAAGGGAGGATGAAAGAGTGATCCGTTACCTGAAAGGAGAAACACTGGAGGTATCAGATCTGCTTTCGAAGATACAAAAGAAAGCGGGATGGCAGCTTGTGTGTGTAGATGACTATCCGCTGGGATGGGCCAAACTTACCGGGAGCACACTGAAAAACAAGTACTATGCAGGTTGGAGATGGCAGTAATGGAAACAATGAGGAGAATATATGGGAGAATTACTTCGGTTGGATAAGTATCTGGCGGACGCAGGAGTCGGAACCCGTTCCCAGGTAAAACAAATGATACGAAAAGGGCAGATCGCAATAAACGGAGAAACGGTGAAAAAGCCGGATCAGAAAGTGGATGGAGAAAAAGACAAAATTGAAGTAATGGGAAAAGAGATCCGGTATCAAAAGTACCGGTATCTTTTATTGCATAAACCGTCAGGCTATGTTTCAGCAACAGAGGATAAAAAGGAACAGACAGTTCTTTCCCTGCTGCCTGAGGAGCTGAGGAAAGATTTGTTCCCGGTGGGCAGATTGGATAAGGATACGGAGGGGCTGCTGCTTTTAACGAATGACGGAGCACTTGCTCACAGGCTCCTTTCACCGAAAAAACATGTGGATAAGACGTATTACGCTCGTGTACAGGGAAGGGTGACGGATGAAGATCAGGCGGCATTTTTACAGGGTGTGGACATCGGGGATGAGAAAGATACTATGCCTGCCCAGCTTGAAATTCTGGAAGCTGCGGAAGAATCCCGAATTCTTCTTACTATACAGGAGGGAAGATTTCATCAGGTAAAGAGGATGTTTGAGGCAAGAGGAAAGAAAGTGGTGTATTTGAAAAGAATTTCCATGGGACCTCTGGCTCTGGAGGAAGGGTTAAAACCGGGAAATTACAGGGAATTGACCGAAGAGGAACAGGAAGCATTGGGATTGAAAGAGAAATAAGAAGCAGCGCTGTAGAGAGAAAGGATAAGAGTGATATGCTGGAGAATATTAAGGCAGTACTGTTTGATCTTGACGGTACACTGGTGGATTCCATGTGGATGTGGAAAGATATTGATATTGAATATCTGGGAAAACGGGGATTTGATCTTCCCGGTGAACTTCAAAAAGACATTGAAGGGATGAGTCTGACGGAGACAGCGACTTATTTTAAAAATAGATTTGAATTGCCGGAAAGCCTCGAAGAGATAAAGAAAGAATGGATGGACATGGCGCGGGATAAATATTGTCATCAGGTTCCGTTGAAACCCGGAGCAAAAGAGTTCCTGCTTTATCTGAAAGAACATCAGATCCGGACAGGAATTGCAAGTTCCAATGGAATCGAACTGGTACATGCTGTGCTTCAGGCGCAGGGAGTAGATCAGTATCTGGATTCCGTACATACCTGTTGTGATGTAAAGCGCGGAAAGCCAAATCCGGATATTTATCTTCTGGTAGCAGAAGAATTAGATGTGAAGCCGGAGGAGTGTCTGGTATTTGAAGATATTCCCATGGGAATTCTTGCCGGAAAAAGGGCGGGAATGAGAACTTGTGCAGTGGAAGATGTTTTCAGCCGTGATCAGATGAATGAAAAGCGGCAGCTGGCCGATTATTATATACAGGATTATTATGACGTGTTACAGGAAAGATATGAGGTGCTGGAGTGATGAATGGATCGTTTTTACCTGTCAGCAGAAAAGAATGTGAAGAGAGAGGAATCCATCAGGTGGATTTTGTGTATGTGATCGGTGATGCATACGTGGATCACTCTTCTTTCGGACCGGCCATTATCAGCAGAGTCTTGGAAAGCCGCGGATATACGGTGGGGATCATTGCTCAGCCGAATTGGAAAGATGAGAAGAGTATTCAGGAGTTCGGAGAACCTAAGCTGGGATTTCTGGTTTCTTCCGGAAACATGGATTCTATGGTCAATCATTACACCGTGTCAAAAAAGCATAGACAGAAAGATTCTTATTCTCCCGGAGGACAGATGGGACTCAGACCGGATCGGGCAGTCATCGTTTATGGCAATCTGATCCGGAAAAGCTATAAAAAAGCACCGATCATTCTGGGCGGGATCGAGGCAAGCCTTCGCAGACTGGCACATTACGACTATTGGTCTGACCAGATAAAGAGAAGTGTTCTTCTGGATTCCGGTGCGGATCTTATATCCTACGGAATGGGCGAGCGTTCTATCGTTGAAATTGCGGATGCGCTGTCTTCCGGTCTGGATGTGAAAGATATTACCTTTATCCGGGGAACGGTTTATCGATGTAAAAGTACAGAGCATATACAAGATCCTGTCATGCTTCCGTCTTATGATCAGATCAGGGAAAGCAAAATGGATTATGCAAGGAGTTTTGCAGTACAGTATAAAAATACGGATCCATTTCAGGCAGGAACAATGGTAGAAGATTACGGTAATCAGGGATTTGTGGTACAAAATCCACCTGCCCTGCCGCTGACACAACAGGAGATGGATGATATCTATGATCTGCCTTATCAGAATACGTATCATCCAATGTACGAAAAGAACGGGGGAATTCCTGCAATTGAGGAAATTCGATTCAGCCTGACAAGTAACAGAGGCTGTTTTGGCGGGTGTAATTTTTGTGCGCTCACATTTCATCAGGGAAGAATTGTGCAGACCAGAAGTCATGAATCTCTGATTCATGAGGCAAAGAGGATGACAGAAGATCCGCAGTTTAAAGGGTATATTCATGATGTGGGGGGACCGACGGCTGATTTTCGTCAGCCGGCATGTAAGAAGCAGATGAGCAAAGGAGTATGTTCCAATCGACAGTGCCTGTTCCCCAAACCGTGTGCTAATCTTGCAGCGGATCACACTGATTATCTGGAACTGCTGCGGAAGCTTCGCAGGCTTCCAAAAGTGAAAAAAGTATTTATTCGATCAGGAATTCGTTTTGATTATGTGCTTGCAGATAAAAACACTCCGTTTTTACAGGAACTTACAGAGTATCATGTGAGTGGTCAGCTTCGGGTGGCACCGGAACATGTGTCAAACCGTGTATTGAAAATGATGGGAAAACCTTCTCATGATGTTTATGAAGAGTTTTTAAGAAAATATAAGAATTGTTGCAAGAAAAGTGGCAAAGAACAATATGCGGTCCCTTATTTTATGTCATCGCATCCGGGATGCGGACTGAAGGAGGCTGTTGAGCTGGCAGAGTATATCCGGGATCTGGGATTTATGCCGGAACAGGTACAGGATTTTTATCCGACACCGTCTACGATTTCTACCTGTATGTATTATACCGGAGTGAATCCGCTGACAATGGAGCCGGTCTATGTGCCGAAAAATCCACATGAAAAGGCTATGCAGAGGGCTTTGATACAGTATCGGAATCCGGATAACAGAGAACTGGTGGAGGAAGCACTGAAAAAAGCAGGGAGAGAAGATCTGATCGGCTTTGGACCGAAATGTCTTATTCGACCATGGAAGAAAGAAGTTACGGGGAAAAATCAGGCACAAAAAAGTCAGCAGGGAAAGACACAGCAGGAGAGAAACCAGCATAAGAAACGGACGATTCGCAACGTTCATAAGAAGAAAAGATAAATTTTTTCGAAAATCTGTACAAATTACTTGGTAATTTCATGAGAATTTGGTAGAATGACTTGCATGGAAAGTAAGGAATAGTTCATTCCTGGAAAGAAGGAAAAATGAAAAATACGAAAAAGAAAGTTAAAAAGGGTGACTTTGGATATATCTATCATGAAAAAATCCGCAGATTTTTGATGACGGTTCTTCTGTTTGCAATTCCCCTGGCTGCATTTACAGGGGCGTATCTCATTACGGGTACCAATAAAAATATCATTACGGTCATTGCTATGGTAGGATGCCTTCCGGCCTGTAAATCACTGGTAGAATTTATTGTGATGTTTATGCAGAAGTCTATGGATGAAAATAGTTACAGACAGATAAAAGAACATGCCAAGAATCTCGAGATGTCCTATGAGATGTATCTTACTACGTATGAAAAAAGCACATTTATTGAGAGCTTTGCTATCTGCGGCAACAAAGTGATCGGGTATTCATCAAGAATTGAGGGATCTCCTCAGTTTGTGGAACAGCATGTAAAAAAGATTCTGAAGCAGAACGGCTATAAAGTGGATGTTAAAGTACTGACGGATCTGAAACCGTATCTGGAACGACTGGATTATCTGAATGCTCACAAAGAAGAATTGGTGAAAGATATTGTTTTTCAACCGGATGAAAGATATCCAGATCTTAGCAGAGAAGAAATGATCAAACATATCATTCTGGCAGTTTCCCTGTAGCAAATCGTTGATGTAGATTTAGCTGTACAGGAAAAAGCGGGTATTATATGAGAAAAATAATTATTGAAAAAAATGAAGCCGGACAGCGGATGGATAAATATTTGAAAAAATATTTCAAAGAAGCCGGTTCGGGTTTTCTATATAAAATGTTGAGAAAAAAGAATATTCTTCTGAATGATAAAAAAGCAGAGGGAAAAGAAATGCTTAAGGAAGGGGATACTATTACCCTGTATCTTGCGGAGGATACCATAGAAAAGTTCAGAGGTGTCACCTGCACTGATTCAGGAAATGAACAGACATATCCCATATTTCCGCTGGATATATTGTATGAAGATTCTGATTTTATGATAATTAATAAACCAGCGGGGATCCTTTCACAGAAATCATCCGATCAGGATATCTCTATGGTAGAATATCTGATCGGTTATTTGCTATCCAACGGACAGATTACAGCCAGGGAACTGGAAACATTTCATCCTTCTGTGTGTAATCGACTGGACAGAAATACCAGTGGTCTGATCTTGGCCGGTAAATCCTTATCCGGTCTGCAGTTTTTTTCCCGGGTATTGAAAGAACGGTCTATCAAGAAGTATTATCTTTGCCTGGTTCGCGGAAAAATCACAGAAAAGAAGCACTGCAAAGCATACTTAAAAAAAGATCCATGCAGTAATCAGGTTAAAGTACTGGAACGACCGGAAAAAGATGCTGCCATGATTGAAACATCCTATGAACCATTATGGGGTAATAAGACCGAAACATTGCTGAAAGTAGAACTGATTACGGGTAAATCTCATCAGATCAGAAGCCATTTGGCCAGTCTGGGATATCCGCTTGCAGGAGATCCCAAGTATGGTGAGAAGGGATGGAATCGGGAATTGAAAAAAAATGCCGGATTGAACCGTCAGTTTCTTCATGCATGGCAGATGGAATTTCCGGATTTTGAAGGGGTGGGGAAAGCATTGTCAAAGAAAATGATCTGTGCTCCATTACCGCAGGATCTTGAAAAAGTATTGAACAAAGCTGGCTGTGATATTAATTGTATCAGGCATTAAGAAAGAAGGCAGAATATGGAGAAAAAGAGGGAAAAGGAAACAGGACTGGATAAGAAAAAGAAGTTGATGCAAGAGTTGATCGAAGATGTTGTACTGGTCGCAGTTGTCCTTGTTGTTGTATTTGTTATCAAGCATTTTGTAATGATCAATGCGGTGATCCCCTCCGCATCTATGGAAAATACAATTATGACCGGAGACAGAATCTTTGGCAATCGACTTACCTATACATTTGGTGATCCCGAGCGGGGAGACATTGCAATATTTAAATATCCGGATAATGAAAAGGAACTGTTTATCAAACGGGTGATTGGTCTTCCGGGTGAAAAAGTAGAGATTCGCGACGGCCTGGTTTATATCAATGACTCAGAAGAACCGCTGGAAGAAGATTATCTGAGAGAGGCTCCGGTAGGAGATTTCGGACCTTATTATGTACCGGAAGGATCCTATTTTATGCTTGGTGATAACAGAAATTATTCAAAAGACTCGAGACTTTGGGAACATCCGTATGTGGCAAGAGATAAAATACTGGCGAAAGCAGCTGTCCGGTATTATCCTTTTGATTCTATCGGAATGATAGAATAGGCGGAGGAATACAAATGGCAACATGGAATTCCCGTGGACTGAGAGGGTCCACACTGGAAGAATTGATCAATCGAAGTAACGAGCAGTACCGGGAAAAGGGGTTGGCCCTGATTCAGAAAATACCGACGCCGATCACACCTGTAAAGATTTCCAAAGAATCGAGGCATATCACACTGGCTTACTTCGAGCAGAAAAGTACGGTCGATTATATTGGCGCGGTTCAGGGGATACCGGTATGTTTTGATGCAAAAGAATGTAAGGAAGATGTATTCCCTCTTGCAAATGTACATGAACATCAGATTCAGTTCATGTCAGAATTTGAAAAGCAGGAGGGAATTGCATTTTTAATCCTATTTTTTTCCGGAAGAAATGAGTTTTATTATCTGCCGCACAGGGAACTTAAGAAATTCTGGGAAAGAAAAAATAATGGGGGATTAAAACGTTTTCGATACGAAGAGCTGGATCCTGCATATTTTCTTCCACATCATTCAGGAATTCTGGTACCCTATCTGGAGGGAATCCGAAAGGATTTGGAAGAGAGGGATTGACATTTTTATATCAGACAAGTATAATACCTATGTTCACATGGTAGCGCATTAGCAGATTAAAGTGTAAGATTATAATAGATGAGAGGATAAGACATGAAACAGCTATTTCACACTCCTGAGGGAGTCAGAGACGTATATGGAACAGAATGCGAGAAAAAATTGTATTTGCAGGAGAAACTGCAAAAAGTATTTCATGCGTATGGATATCAGGATATAGAGACACCCACATTTGAATATTTTGATGTTTTCAGTAAACAGGTGGGTACCACCCCTTCGAGAGAACTTTATAAATTTTTTGACCGGGAGGGAAATACACTGGTGCTGCGACCGGATTTTACTCCTTCTATTGTACGAGCCGCATCGATGCATTTTCAAAAACAGGATTTTCCTCTGCGCCTCTGCTATAGAGGTAATACCTTTGTAAATAATTCCAGTTATCAGGGACGTCTGAAAGAATCCACACAGATGGGTGTGGAACTTTTGGGAGATGCTTCTGTGGATGCGGACGGTGAGATCATAGCTCTGATGGTTCAGCTTTTAAAAGAGACAGGATTAACGGAATTTCAAATCAGTGTGGGACAGGTGGACTTTTTTAAATCTCTCATTGATGAAGCCGGAATGTCTGAAGATACTGTGCAGGAACTTCGCCAGCTGATCTCAAATAAAAATTATTTTGGTGTGGAAGAGTTACTGGAACGGCAGAATCTGTCGGTGGAGCTTACGAATGTATTTGCAGCGCTCCCTAAGCTGTTTGGTTCTTTGGATGTGCTTGAAAAAGCAAGAACTCTGACGAATAATCCGGGTGCATTGAAAGAAATCGACCGTCTGGAAGAAATCTATAAGGTGCTGCAGCAGTATGGTTGTGAAAAATATATAACCTTTGATCTGGGTATGTTGAGCAAATACAGATACTATACGGGAATTATTTTCCAGGGTTATACCTATGGAACCGGAGAACCTCTGGTAAAAGGAGGACGATACAACCGTCTTTTGGAACATTTTGGCAATCCTGCGCCTGCTATTGGTTTTGGTCTTGTAATGGAACAGGTTATGAGCGCTCTGGAACGGCAGAATATAGAAGTCCCGGTTATGAAAGGGAAAACCCTTATCATATATCAGGAAAACAGCAGAGAGATGGCAATTCATATGGCGATGGAGCATAGAAATCACCAGATGGATACCCAGTGTATGCGTATGGAAGAAGGAAAAACTCCGGAAGATTATATATCTTACGGAAAACACCATCAGTTTGGTGATCTGGTGTATCCTGTAACAGAAGATGAGATCCAGGTGATCAATCTTTTTACAGATGAGGTTATGATTACGAATCTGAAAAGTTTTCAGTAAGGAGGAACGAATATGAGATATCTGACGATTGCGCTCACAAAAGGCAGACTGGCCAATAAAACTCTGGAAATGTTCGAAGCAGTAGGCATTACCTGTGAGGAGATGAAGGATAAAAATACAAGAAAATTGATATTTGTAAATGAAGAATTGAAATTAAGATTCTTTCTGGCGAAAGGGCCGGACGTTCCTACTTATGTGGAATATGGTGCTGCTGATATCGGTGTGGTGGGAAGAGATACGATTCTGGAAGAAGGAAGAAAACTGTATGAAGTAATGGATCTGGGATTTGGCAAATGCAGAATGTGTATCTGTGGGCCGGAGAACGCAAAGCCACTTCTGGAGAACAATCAGTTGATTCGTGTAGCCACCAAATATCCCAATATTGCAAAAGATTATTTTTATAATAAAAAGCACCAGACAGTAGAAATCATAAAACTTAACGGATCCATTGAGCTGGCGCCGATCGTAGGACTTTCCGAAGTGATCTGTGATATTGTGGAGACCGGTTCTACACTCAGAGAGAACGGGCTTAGTATTCTGGAAGAAGTGTGTCATCTCTCTGCCAGGATGGTCGTTAATCAGGTCAGTATGAAGATGGAAAGCGAACGGATTTCCGAACTTATTCAGAAACTCAAAAGAGTCATCAAGGAGGCATGACAGATGCGTATTGTAAAACTGACAAAAGAGACTACTAAAAATATACTTGAGAATATGCTGAAAAGAAGCCCGAGCCAGTATGGCGAATACGAAAGACGGGTACAGGATATTATTGCACAGGTAAAAGAGAAGAAAGATGAGGCGGTTTTTGATTATACCAGAAAATTTGACAAAGCTGATATTGATGCGTCCAATATTCGTGTGACGGAGGAAGAGATCAGGGAGGCATACGACCAAATCGATCCTGCACTTTTGGATGTGATCCGAAAAGCGCTTGTTAATATTAAAAGTTATCACGAACTTCAAAAGCAAAACAGCTGGTTCAAAAGTACTCAGCTGGGTACTATACTGGGACAGAAGATTACTCCACTTGCGAAAGTCGGAGTTTATGTGCCGGGAGGAAAAGCGGTATATCCATCTTCTGTGCTTATGAATATTATGCCGGCGAAAGTGGCTGGGGTTGACAAAATCATTATGACTACCCCATGTAATGAGCAGGGCAAGGTAAATCCGACTGTTCTGGTGGCTGCAAATGAAGCAGGTGCCGATGAAGTCTACAAAGTAGGTGGTGCGCAGGCAATTGCGGCTCTGGCATTTGGCACAGAAAGTATTCCGAAAGTTGACAAGATCGTAGGACCTGGCAATATCTATGTGGCTCTGGCAAAAAAGGCTGTTTATGGACATGTGAGCATTGATTCTGTTGCCGGTCCCAGCGAAATTCTTGTTCTGGCGGATGAAACTGCAAATCCCCGTTATGTGGCGGCAGATCTTCTGTCTCAGGCTGAACATGATGAGCTGGCATCTGCGATTTTGATCACTACAAGCATGGAGCTTGCAGAAAAGGTGAGCAAAGAAGTAGATGACTTTATTAAAGTGCTGGAACGAAAAGCAATCATTCAAAAATCGTTGGATAACTTTGGTTATATTCTTGTTGCAGATGATATGCAGGAAGCAATTGATACTGCAAATGAGATAGCATCGGAACATTTGGAGATTGTGACTAAAAATCCATTTGAGGTGATGACAAAGATCAGAAATGCAGGGGCGATCTTCATCGGGGAATACAGCTGTGAGCCTCTTGGTGATTATTTTGCGGGCCCGAATCATATTCTCCCCACCAATGGGACAGCCAAATTCTTTTCACCGTTGTCTGTGGATGATTTCATAAAAAAATCAAGTATTATTTATTATTCAAAAGAAGCACTGGAACCGATTCATAAAGATATTGAGCAGTTTGCAAAGTCAGAACAACTGACAGCCCATGCAAATTCTATTGCGGTTCGTTTTGAGGAGGAAAAATAAAATGGAAATCAAAAAAGTAAATGAGACAGGCTCTGAGCGTTGTGTAATGGTACAGAGAAATACAAAAGAAACAAAAATCACGATAACGTTGGATATTGATGGTCAGGGAAAATCCAATCTGAATACAGGTATTGGTTTTTTTGATCATATGCTGGATGGCTTTACCCGTCATGGATTTTTTGACCTGGATGTCAAAGTACAGGGGGATCTGGAAGTGGACAGTCATCATACCATAGAAGATGCCGGAATCGTTCTTGGCACAGCAATCAAAGAAGCGATTGGTGATAAAGCGGGAATCCGTCGGTTTGGAAGCATGGTTCTTCCGATGGATGAAACACTGGTGCTCTGTGCCGTAGATTTATCCGGACGTCCGTATCTGAATTTTGATGCTGAATTTACAGTTCCGAAGGTAGGAGATATGGATACTGAGATGGCAAGAGAATTTTTCTATGCGGTAAGTTATGCGGCTGGTATGAATCTGCATATTAAAGTTCTGGATGGGGTCAATAACCATCATATTATGGAAGCAATGTTTAAAGCATTTGCAAAAGCTTTGGATGAGGCTACACAGTCAGATCAAAGAGTAAAGGGTGTCCTGTCTACCAAGGGCAGCCTGTAGGAAAGAGGAGAATCATGGATTATAAAACAATGATACCCTGTCTGTATATGAAAAAGGGGCAGGCTGTATCCGGTTTCGGACAAAATGGGATATTTGAGGATGGAGATCTGATCCGTCTGGCAAAAGAATATGGCAATACCGGTGCGGATGAGCTGCTGGTGTTTGATTTCTCATCCAATGATACAGAGCATGAGGAAGCCATCGGATGGATGAAAAAGATCGTACAGGCTGCTGAGATCCCTGTGATCGGTGCAGGCAATGTAAAACGGATGGAAGATGTTAAAAAACTGATCTATGCCGGATGCGAAAAAGCAGTTTTGAATTTTTCAAAAGAAACTAATGTGAAGATTCTTGAAGAAGTATCTAAAAAATTTGGTAAGGAAAGAATCCTCGTCAGTATTTTTATGTTGTCTGAATATCTAAATCATAAAGAACTGATCGATACCTATGCAGGAGGAATCCTCTGTCTGGAGAATCTTCAGGAAGAGATTCGTCGAGAGACAGATTTGCCTGTTATTTTACATACAGATGTGCTGGGGAAGGATGAAATTGTTCGTCTGATGGCAGAAGATCAGATTGACGGTATCAGTGGAAAGTATATGAGCAATCCGGGAATTGATTGTATGGATTTTAAAAAAGAGTGCAAAGAGAAAGGCGTTGCGGTCGACACGTTTGAAAGTAAAATTTCATGGAGCAACTTTAAACTGAACAGTGACGGAATGATACCTGTGATTGTTCAGGATTATAAGACCGATGAAGTACTGATGCTGGCTTATATGAATGAAGAAGCATTTCAAACCACACTGGAGACCGGTAAGATGACTTATTGGAGCAGAAGCAGAGATGAGCTTTGGACCAAAGGACTGACAAGCGGCCATGTTCAGTATGTAAAATCACTGACTCTGGATTGTGACAATGATACGATACTTGCAAAAGTTTCTCAGGTGGGTGCCGCCTGTCATACAGGAAACCGTACCTGTTTTTTCCAGGAACTGGTGAAAAAGCCATACGATGATACGAATCCGCTTCGCGTATTTCAGGATGTCTATGATGTAATTCTCGACCGGAAAGCCCATCCGAAGGATGGCTCCTATACCAATTATCTGTTTGATAAAGGAATTGACAAAATCCTGAAAAAGGTCGGAGAAGAATGTACAGAAATCGTGATTGCAGCGAAAAATCCGGATAAAGAAGAAATCAAATACGAGATTTCGGATTTCTTATATCATGTCATGGTACTTATGGCAGAAAAAGAAGTGACCTGGGAAGATATCACCAGAGAGCTGGCAAGAAGATAAAAAGTACTTGAGTATTTCCTGCGGAATGATATAATGTCTTTATGTTATTTTAATATTAATGAATGTAAATTTAATATTATCTTTATACATGCGGAGGAAATATGAAAATAATCATTATTGGATGTGGGAAAGTAGGCTTTGCTCTTGCAGAAGAACTGACGCAGGAGGATCACGATGTTACCGTGATCGATTCATCTTATCATAGACTTCAGGAAGTCGCGGAAGATCTGGATGCCCATTGGCGGAAGCGGGGGTAAAGGATGCACATTTATTGATTGCTGTCACAGGTTCAGATGAACTGAATCTGTTGTGTTGTCTGATTGCCAAGAAACAGAGCAATTGTCAGACGGTAGCCCGTGTAAGAAATCCTGTTTATAATAAAGAAACCGGTTTTATCAAAGAGAGTCTGGGGATTTCTATGATCATCAATCCGGAGCTTGCAGCTGCTTCGGAGATTGCCCGGGTACTTCGTTTTCCATCTGCGATAAAGATTGATATGTTTGCGAAGGGAAGAGTGGAGCTTTTAAAATTCAGAGTGAAACCTGAATTTAAACTGGATCAGATTCCGATCTCCGATCTTCCCCGAAGAGCCAGATGTGATGTTCTGGTATCCGGAGTTGAACGTGGTGAGGATGCATACATACCAAATGGTGATTTTGTCCTTCAAAACGGCGATCTGGTTTCCATTATTGCGTCGCCGAGAAATGCTTCTGAATTTTTCAGAAATATTGGTCTGAAAACTAATCAGGTGAAGAACTGTATGATGGTAGGTGGCGGAACCATTGCTATTTATCTGGCAAAACAGCTTCTTGATATGAAGATTAAGGTTGTGATCATAGAAAAATCAGAGTCCAGGTGTCAGCTTTTATCAGAACTACTTCCGGATGCAGTGATTATTCACGGAGACGGGACAAATAAAAAATTGCTGAAAGAAGAAAACCTTGAGAATGCAGAAGGATTTGTGACACTTACCAATATGGATGAAGAAAATATACTGCTGGCTCTGTTTGCCAAAGAAAATTCAAAGGCAAAGCTGGTGACAAAGGTGAATCGTATCTCATTCGACCATATTATTGAACAATTGGATCTGGGAAGTGTAATTTACCCCAAATATATTACTACCGACTATATACTGCAGTATATCCGTGCCATGCAGAATTCAAGATATTATGCTGAAAGATCTGATGTTGAAAAGTAATCTTTTGATTGGATGTATCAATCGAAAAGGAAGAATTATCATTCCGCGAGGAAATGACTCCATCAAAGTGGGAGATACCGTTATTGTAGTAACTACACAGAAAGGTCTGGGAGATATCCGGGACATTCTGGAAAAGTAGGAGGCTGCAAAGATGAATTATAGGATCATAATTTTTATTATTGGATGGGTTTTAAAAATTGAAGCTGTTTTTATGATACTGCCTGTTATAACCGGTATTATCTATAGAGAAAACTCTGTCATTGTTTTTGTGGTGACCGGATTGATCAGTTTTCTGCTGGGGGCAGCATTATCCTGGAAAAAACCGAAGCATCAGCACTTTTATATTCGAGAAGGTTTTGTTACGGTGGCATTGAGCTGGATTGTCATGAGTATCATAGGCGCGTTTCCGTTTATCATGACAGGGACTACATCAAATTATATTGATGCTCTGTTTGAGACAGTATCCGGATTTACTACCACAGGCGCTAGTATTTTGCCGGAAGTAGAATCTGTGGACAGATGTGTGCTGTTCTGGAGAAGCTTTACTCATTGGATCGGCGGTATGGGAGTTCTTGTCTTTCTTCTTGCACTGCTTAAGATGGTAGGGGGTTCTCATATGAATCTTATGAAAGCAGAAAGTCCGGGACCATCTGTTTCCCGTTTGGTACCTACGGTGCGTTCCACTGCAAAGATTTTGTATGGAATCTATATGGCAATGACAGTAGTAGAAATTGTTTTTCTGCTCTGCGGCGGCATGCCGGTGTTTGATGCACTTACCACTGCCTTCGGTACCGCCGGGACGGGTGGATTTGGTGTGAAAAACGACAGCATCGCCGGATATTCCACCTATATTCAGGTGGTTGTTACAGTCTTTATGATATTATTCGGAGTAAACTTTAACATATATTTTCTCTTGCTGGCCAAAAAATGGAAACAGGCACTGAAAAGTGAGGAACTTCACTGGTATCTTGTGATTATTATGGCAGCGATTCTGATGATTGGATGGGAAATCCGGGGACTATACGACAGTTTTGATCAGGCATTTCAACAGGCAGCTTTTCAGGTGGCTTCGATTATAACGACGACAGGATTTGCCACAACAGATTTTAATGTCTGGCCGGAGGTTTCAAGAACCATTCTGGTCATGCTGATGTTTATCGGAGCCTGTGCCGGAAGCACCGGTGGAGGAATTAAAGTATCGAGATTTATTATTCTGTTAAAGTCTACCGGAAAAGAAATGAAGCAGTATCTCCATCCCAGACAGGTGAAAAAAATTCAGATAGACGGAAAAATCGTGGAACATGAAACCGTGAGAAATGTAAATGTTTTTATGATGGTCTATATCATGATCTTTGCTTTTTCTATGATCATACTGGCGTTTGACGGTAAAGATCTGATTACGAATTTTACTGCGGTTGCGGCAACGTTCAATAACATCGGACCCGGTCTTGAACTGGTTGGTCCTTCCGCTAATTTTTCGATGTTTTCTTATCCGGCAAAGTTGGTGTTGATTTTTGATATGCTGGCCGGAAGGCTGGAAATTTTCCCTCTGATTTTGCTCTTCTTTAAAGATACATGGAAAAAATTTTAAAGAGAAAGGATAAGTAATATGCAGCAAATTTTCGAATCAATTAATGGTATTTTTTCTTTTATCGGGCCGTTGTCAGATTTTTTGTGGGATTTTCCTACCAACTTTGAATGGTATGCGAAGATTCCGCTTCTGGGCAATTTTTCATTTGCCATCATCCTTCTGCTGGGATCCGGTATCTTCTTCAGCTTTAGGCTGGGATTTATGCAGGTTACACATTTTAAAAAGGGAATCAAGGTTATGACGGAAAAAAGAACGGTAAATACAGGTATTTCTCCGCTAGCGGCTTTCCTGCTCAGTTCCGCCATGCGTGTAGGCCCGGGTAATATCATCGGTGTAACCGGTGCGATTGCAGTGGGTGGACCGGGAGCTCTGTTCTGGATGTGGATTTCTGCATTTTTTGGTATGGCAGTGGCTTATATGGAGGGTGTACTGGCACAGATTTTCAAAGAGAAAAAAGAGGATGAATTTGTAGGCGGTCTTCCGTTTTATGGAAGAAAGCTTCTTGGAAATAAAGTCTGGGTAGGTGTATTTTTATCGCTGTTATATATCCTTTATGCGTTATGTTGTCTGCCGGCACAGGGATTTAACGTTGTATCGTCTATCGGTAGAATGGCAGAGATTGCTGCTGGTTCTTCCATTGCTACAGATTCACTTTTTTATTATATTGTGGGTGTGGTAATCGTGGTACTTACGGCTTTTGTTGCATTTGGCGGCATCCGTAAAGTTACAAAATGGACGGATAAAATGGTGCCGGTGATGGCTGTTTTATATATTGTAACAGTTCTGGTGCTGATTCTTTTGAATCTAGGTTCAGTTCCGTATTTCTTTAAAGCAGTGTTTGGTGGTGCATTTACACCGGAGGCAGTCTTTGGTGGACTTTTCGGTACCGTACTTGCACAGGGAGTAAAACGTGGCCTTATGTCCAATGAAGCCGGTCAGGGTACGATTACCATGTCGGCTGCTGCATCCGATGCAAAACACCCATGTGAGCAGGGTATGCTGGCATCTATTGGTGTCTTTCTGGATACCATCGTAATCTGTACATTGTCCGGATTTGTTGTGGTTATGGCACATTGCTGGGATGGTGCTGACGCTGAGGCGTGGATGGCTATGGATAAGCTGCCCAAATTTACAGAATCTGTTGCTACACTGACACCGGGAACAGCAGCCAATGCGATTGTTACTTTTCTGATCACACTGTGTTTCTGCATGTTTGCTTATACCTGTCTTCTTGGAATGATCAGTTTTTCGGAAATTGCGGCAAACCGTATCAGTAAAGGGAAAAAATTTATCAATGGTGTTCGTATTGTAGCGCTTTTTGTGGCGGCGTTCGGTATCCTGTGCAACATTGCAGGTCTGGAACTTGGAAATCTGTGGGCGTTCTCAGATCTGGGAAATATTCTGATTGTGTATTTTAACTGGGAGCCAAATACGTTTTCCGTGCAACGAAGCACTATAAAAAGAACGATGGGACTGCATTTACTTCCTCTGTAATCGGAAGAGACGACTGCAAGTTCTGGGATGAACGGGCAAAAAATCAATAAGATAAAAGGAAGCATAAATTGATATCTGGGCGCACAGCATATTATTTGCTCAGAGCCTTGCGATTATATGCATTCCTGTAAGCTTCAGTAAAGGAATTATGGATGGTGTCTGTGAAAACAGCCATGTACGAAAAACTCTCCTGTGTCATATAAATCATTTGTATGACACAGGAGAGTCTTTCTATATTACAAAAAAGTCCTATAATATAAAAACCTACTGGGTTCTAAAGCTTATTGGTGTAAAAAATTATCGAAAACAGGAAGAAAAGATAATAAAAATGAGAACGAATACTGTTTACAATTCGTACCGGCTAAAGTATAATCGAAGAAAAGGAGGTGCATATATGAGGAAGAATAAAAGATGCAGAACAGATGGTTTTACATAGCATTTGATTTCTATTCAATACCAGCATAATTCTTTGGCTTTTCTAATACAGTTTCTATAAAACTGGTGAATGTGCAATTTACAGAACAATTCATGAATCATTTCAAATATCTAAATCAATCCCAAGTAAAATCCTAATTGAATTTAACTTTATCACTGTTGATGTCAAAGTACGAGGAAAGGAGTGATAAGACATCAATGAAAAAGATCAAAAAGGTACAATCTCTGCTTTTGACATTGCTGTTGCTTTCTTTTTCTGTTTTTGCAAACTTTATTTATGTTTCTGCAGATACTGACGATGAAATAGTAACGGATGAAAGTGTAGTGGAACCTATGGATTCCTTTGAAGGCTTTGAGAGTAATGTTTTTGAATATCCGACAGTGGATGAAAACTATATTTCATATCTAAGTAAGCCAAGTATGACAAGAACCGTAGCAACTTCCAGTTTGCAGATGTCGCAAGGAGGAATTGTAGATTATGCTGATATCGTCAAATCAGATGGTTCTAAAGCAAACATTTCTTTAAAATATGTAGTAAATGACGGCTCCGGTGATATGGTAGATTCTTCCGGTAATGCGAAATGGCGTATGGTTTATTGTCTGGAATATAAGAAAAATTATCCTCAGGGAACCAATACTTATGATGGAGGAGCATCCTTAAGTAAATATATCGTATATTGTCTTACCTATGGAGTACAATATTGGGGAGAAACCAGTACGTATACTCCGTACAGTACAGGAGATTGGAAAAAAGATTATGCTGTAACACAATACGCTATCCATGCACTGAATCTGGAATTTGTTCCGGGGGGTTCGTATGAACAGAACAGGGATTGGATCCTCTCACATATCACTTATTCAGATGTAAAGAAGAAGACTGCGCAGCTGATCAATGATGCCCTGAATGACGGGAATTATAAAGGATTCAGTGGAAATAATTACACAGGATATAAATACTTTCTATCTCCGTCTACGCAAAGTGAATGGTCAGCCTATACTTATAATGGGCAATCCGGGTATATTACAAATAACTGGTATACACAGGATTTCAGAGATACGATCTACACATCAAAGTCAAAGCCCTGGTATATCAAATATGTAAGTAGTTCTGTAAGTGGAGTGGATGGAGCGAAAATTGTTTGGGAAAACTCGAAAAGTTGGTCAGGATTTAAAATCTGGGTTCCGAAAGCTGCGTATGAAGCTGCACAGATAAACGGAGCTACAGTTTCTGTTTCCCTGACAAATCAGATTCCCGGATATTTAAGTGCCTGGAGATATAATCCATCAGATACCAGTTTTCAGGTATCAACTTTATATGAAGCAGGAAGTTATTCCAGTCAGACAAATAAAGTGACAGCTACAATAGAAAAAGTCGTACCGAAAACAGGAAGTATTTGTTTGACGAAGTCTTCTATGGAACCGGAATTTACGGATAACAATTCCCTGTATTCATTACAGGATGCTGTTTATACGGTATATGAAAAAGGGACATCCATAGAAGTCGGAACAATTATAACTGATTTCCAGGGAAAGGGAAGTCTGGAGGGGCTGACATTGGGAGAATATGACATAAAAGAAACAACGGCACCGGAAGGTTTTGTTTTGGACACGAATGTATATTCTGTGACATTAAGTGAAACGGATTCAGCTTCTGTTTCCATTGATGTAGCAGATACTCCACAGATGGCTCCGATTACGGTTCTTCTGCAAAAAACTGATGCGGAGACAGGAAAAACATCACCACAAGGTACTGCTGTTTTAAGCGGAGCAGAATTTGTCGTTAAGTATTATGATGTTTTAAGTGGTACTGAAGATCCTGCAATAACGGATAATATACCAGTTCGAACATGGATTTTTCAAACGGATGATAATGGATTGATTCAATATGACAGTTCTTTTTTAATAAGTGGCGATGATCTGTATATTACGGCTGCAGGGATTCCGGCAATACCTTTGGGGACCATAGTGATTCAGGAAACAAAAGCACCGGAGGGATATCTTCTGAATGATGAAATAGTTATCATACCTATAGATTCTAATACCACATCTGAAAATACCATTTCTTATGCAGTTCCAACGATTTCTGAGAATATTTTGAGCATAAAATTAAAAAAAATTCAGTCCGGTACAGAAAAGGTAATACCGGGAGCTATCTTTGAGCATACAAGACCAAATGGTGAGGTGGAATTTTCAACAACTGATGAGAATGGCGAATTGACGTTTAATGGGCTTGAGTGGGGTGAACATAGGATAAAAGAGATTTCAGTATCTGAGGGTTATTCTGTTAATACAAATGAGATTAAGTTCTCGGTAAATGAACAGAATAAAATTACCATTCATTCGGAACTTGTTGAAACAGATACGGATGGAAAGATTACAATCACTGTGAATGATGAGGGAAAGATCGAAGCGGCAGTAGAGGATAAACCTTTACCCTATTCATTCCATGGAATTAAAATGAATGATAAAGGCCTTATAATCGAAGGGGCAGAATTTACAATGTATTCAGATAGAGAATGTACAGATGTCATTGACAGGCGGATTACGGATAACGAAGGTGTATTTATTATGGATAACATGATTCCAGGTAAATACTATTATTTAAAAGAAACGAAAGCACCACAAGGATACAGACTTCCGGAAAGCAGAAATCTGATTGAGATTTATGTAGAATCGATCCCTGTGGAAGGTGTGTTTGATTTTTACATTAATGGAACAAAATATACAGAAAAAGATACGGATACAACAAGAGAGATCTATCTGGGCGGAACGAATGCAGACAGAGTAATTTATATAAATGTTGTCAATAAAACAGGTCTGTTACTTCCGGAGACGGGATCCTGTATGACGATTCTATTGATCTTTACGGGGGTTATTCTGGCAACATCAGGTTTGATTCACTCAAAATATAAAGGAATAATAGGTAGTGTAAAGTAGCCTATGAAAAAATGGAGCTGAAAAAAATGGCTCCATGGGAACCTTGAAAATTGCAGATATGTTAGTTTTCGGCAGCGTACGCCA
>SFQZ01000064.1 GCA_004562915.1 bacterium | reverse complement strand
TTCCATTATACCAAACGGAACAGATTTATGCCTTTTTTATTGGCTGAAATATTGAATTTTCAAGGTTCAACACACCGTATTGGTGTGGGAAGTTTTAGTCAATAATAACATCCTCCAGAAGTTCCGTGTCCTCTGGATACTGTTTGATATTTTCCACTTTCAACAACTTTTCCAGAACCACTTCATTAGACTTCAGTGACGTTGTAAAGTACACCAGGGATTTTTCCAGCTCCAGGAGAGTAAGCAGCTCCTGATTCTTCTGTGCCTTATGCAGCCTTTCCTCCACCTGTTCGCTCTTTTTATCAATGATACGCAGATAATGCAGATACATAGTTGCATTACGGTACAGAATCTGAAGGATAAATCTTGTTCTCTTGTACGTATAAAAATTGCGCACACGTCCATCCATGAAAGTACTGAGAACCGGAGTGTCTTCCAGACATACAGTAAAGATCATGGTATCCGTGACAACAATACCCATAGGAATGGTACCATACCAGTCTCTTTCATTTCGTTCTTCAATCACAGGAATATCCACCAGGATCAGTGTATAATTATCCTCCACTTCGATACGGGATCGCTCTTCTTCATCCAGAGGTGCCCTGAGATGGTCAACATCAATCCCATACTTCTCGGCAATCTCCACAAGTTCCGTAGCAGTCGGATCGATCAGGGCGATCCAGCTCCCTTCCTGTGCTTCATTGATCTGATGAACATTATTATCTATGGTTCTGAAAATTTTAACCATGCTATCATTCTTCCTTTCCTGACAGAAAATCAGTAATTGAATGTGTTCTCAAAATTACCCATAATCATATTTATTATAAAGCTGTGGTATTAGATTTGTCAATTTGTTATTCAAAAAAGGAAACAGACCTTCTCTTCAGTATCTCACTTTACAAATATCGGAAACTGTTATATGATGAGACAATGAACTAAAGATTTGAAATAAAGGAGATTTTTATGGCAGGTTCATCTTTTGGTACAATTTTTAAAATTACCACCTGGGGAGAGTCACACGGTGCAGGTGTAGGCGTGGTTGTGGATGGCTGTCCTGCAGGTCTTTCTCTCTGCGAGGAGGATATTCAGTTTTTTTTAAATAGAAGGAAACCGGGGCAGAGCCGTTTTGCAACTCCCCGTAAAGAGGATGACACTGTGGAGATACTTTCCGGAGTTTTTGACGGAAAAACTACAGGCACTCCCATCTCTCTCCTTGTGAGAAATACGTCTCAGCGTTCCAAAGATTACTCGGAGATTGCTTCCTATTATCGTCCGGGACATGCAGACTATACTTTTGATCAGAAATACGGTTTTCGGGACTACCGTGGCGGTGGACGTTCTTCCGGCCGCGAAACCATCGGAAGAGTCGCTGCAGGCGCAATCGCATCCAAACTACTGGGTGAACTGGGTATCACATTAAATGCTTACACGTATTCTATTGGCCCGGTGACTATATCTTCCTTTGATCCGGAGGAAATCTATAACAACAACCTGTATATGCCTGACGCGGAAGCAGCCGAAAAGGCATCTGCTTACCTTACGAAATGTATGAAAGAGCAAAATTCTTCCGGCGGAATGGTAGAATGTGTAGTAAAAGGTCTTCCCGCAGGTTTGGGGGATCCGGTATTTGAAAAACTGGATGCCAACCTGGCAAAAGCAATGTTTTCACTGGGAGCTGTAAAAGGATTTGAAATCGGTTCCGGTATGGACGCTGCCAAAGCGACCGGACTTACCAATAATGACAGTTTTATTCCGGCATCCGATGGTGGAATTACCAAAAGCACCAATCATGCCGGAGGCATACTCGGTGGCATCAGTGACGGAAGTGAACTGATTTTCCGCACCGCATTTAAACCGACACCATCGATAGCTGCCATGCAGAATACTGTTAATAAAAATGGAGAACCTATCACCATCTCTATTAAAGGACGACACGATCCCATCATCGTACCCCGTGCCGTTGTAGTAGTGGAATGTATGGCTGCCCTTGTACTGGCAGATGCACTTCTGATGAACATGAGCGCACGGATGGACTATCTGCAGGAGATTTATAAACGTTAATTCTTCACATAAAAAATCGAGCATTTCATTTCTGATTTACAGAAACAAAATGCTCGATTCTTTCTTCTCATAATCTTATACTTCTATCTTGGTTATCAGGATGCAGTTCGGTGTCTCCACTTTCATGGGTTTTCCTTTCATAACCAGTACTTTTTTCTCATAATCAATGGTAAAAGTAGTGATACTGTTGGATTCATGATTGACAACGGCAATATGTTTTCCATCCGGGAACAATGCAATATCTTTCGGATATTCACCGCTGATCGGCAAAGCAAACTCTTTCACCAGAGTTCCGTCTTCCGGATTAATGGCAAACATGGCCACAGAATTATCACCGGCTGTAGAGGTAAAAAGATGTTTTCCATCCGGTGAGATCGTGATTGCCGCAGCACAGTCATGCTGAGGATCCAACTCATCCGACAAAGTTTCTATGGTCTGAACCAATTCAAATTCAGGTGTTTTTCCATTGTCTTTGTATTTGAATACACCAACCTGGTTAATCAGTTCAAAAAGGATATAGGCATAATTACCATCTTTGCTGAATACGATCTCTCTCGGACCGGATTCTCGCTTACATCTGAGTACATCTACCAGTTCCAGACGATTCCTGGTAGTGTTGATTCTGTAGATTTTCACCTGATCAATACCATTATCTACCGCACATACATATTTTCCCTCCGGTGTCGGTAAAACACAGCTTACATGCGGTCGGAAATTACGCTCCGCCACACTTCCGATTCCTTTATGGAACACACCGTCAAATATTTTACCGAGTCTTCCGTCTTTATGTGTATGAACCGCTGTTATTTTACCATCATGATATCCACCCACAAATAAATATTTTCCATCATCATCCACAGACAGATAACATCCTCTCATTCCATCAATATCTACTTTATTGATCGGTTCAAGATCGCCGTCCGGCTTGATGGCAAATACAGCCACTCCCTCGTCTGCAATTGAATATAAATACTTACCATTTTTTGATTTAACAACATAAGAAGAGTTATTGACAGGAACCACTTTTCGTTCTGACAATGTTCCTTCTTCCACATCTACATCATACAGATGAATTCCAATGCTGCTTCCATGTGTATAGGTGCCCACATAGGCAATATATTTTTCTTTTCCCATGATTAACCCATCCTTTCACTATCCGGAAAAAATTACGCTCGTTTCCGGATTTTCGTCTATCTGGTGACTATTCTACCACAATTCATCAGATTCTACAATTGATTCTTCCAACTTCACAATAAAAGAATTTTATTTCTTGACACTTTTTTCCCGTTTCCTATAATAGTACTCATAAATATTATTCTGAATATTGTGAGGTTTTTATGAAACGTGTCTTTGCTTACCACATTCTCCCGGAACAAAATCATATGAAAATCGGAGATTTTCTCATTGAGAGGGGATATACCCGGCGTATCCGTACTTATTTAAAACAGCATCCCGGTTCTGTTTTGCGAAACGGAGAACCGGCACTTTTTTATCACCCTATTGAAACCGGTGATTCCTTAACCGTCTGCCTGATCGATGAATTGCCCTCTGAAAAGATCAAACCGGTACCTCTTCCCCTTCATATTGTTTATGAAGATGAAGATATTCTCGTTGTCAACAAACCGGCTGACATGCCCATTCATCCATCCATAGGGAATTATGAAAATACTCTGGCAAATGGAATCGCCTGGTATTATAACTCACAAAATATTTCTTTCGTATACCGATGTATCAATCGACTGGACCGTGATACCACCGGTCTTTTAATCATTGCCAAAAATATGCTGAGTGGTGCCGTTCTGTCCGGACAGATGAAAAACAGAGAGATTCACAGAACATATCTGGCTATGGTAGAGGGCCTTACCCCGGAATCAGGGACTATATGTGCACCAATCGGGCGGGTCAGTGATTCTGTCATCGAACGGAAAATTGATGAAGAGCATGGTGATCCTGCTGTCACTCATTATCAGAGACTGGCTTATTGTGAAGGAAGAAAATTTGCCGGTATCACTGATGATACCGGCATCTTAACAAAGGGTGCTTCCCTGATTCAACTTCGTCTGGAGACTGGTCGTACTCACCAGATTCGTGTCCACATGACCTCCATCGGACACCCTCTTCCCGGTGATACTCTTTACAATCCGACCACTACTCTTATGAAACGTCAGGCACTTCACTCTTATTCACTGGAATTTCGTCATCCCATTACGGGGGAATCTATGAGCTTTTCCGCACCGCTCCCGGAGGATATGGCACAATTCTTTCTCCTATAGACTTCTGATTCATTATACAGCTCTGATTCTCGGAACTTCGGCTACATGAAGATATTTACTGATACATTTCACCAGAAGGTCATGATCAGAGACGTGATCCAATCCGGACACTGCGATACTTCCGATCACTCCCACTTCTTCTACACGAATAGGAAATCCTCCGCCGCAGGCTGCATATTCATTCGGATTCAGGAAACGTTCTTCAAGCGTTTCCTGAGTTTCCCGCAGACTCATATACAGGCGCAGACTGCTCTGCTCCAATGTCCGCACGGTATTTTCCTTTCTTGTAAGCCACTGCTCGTTATACAGGTTTGTTCCGTCCATTCCATACTGGAATACAGTATAGCCGTTGTTCAGTCGGATTCTTACTGCAATGGATACCCCAAGTCTTCTTGCCTCCATCACAACCATGGTTCCCAGCTCCCATGCATCTGCGTTGGTAAAACTGGAAAACTGAAGAATCTCTTCCTGCATTTCCAAAACTTTTGCTAATTCCTCTACTGTCATTATAATTCCTCCCAACTGTCTATTGCTTCTATGGAATAGTTCACTTATCGGATTCTTTCCGGAAATCCCACTTTTTTCTGAACCTTACGCAATGTCTTATTGGCATAATACTGCGCTTTCTCAGCATTGTTTTTAATCACGGAATTAATATAGGATTTATCTTTTTCCAACTCTTTCACACGATCCTGCAGCGGTTTCAGGACACTGACCACCGACTCCCCTACAGCCATCTTAAAGTCACCGTATCCTCTTCCGTCAAATTCCCGTACTACTTCTTCCGGTGTTTTGCCGGTGCAGGCACTGTAAATATCAATCAGATTTTTAATTCCCGGCTGCTCCGGACGATATGCCACACAGGCTTCCGAGTCAGTAACTGCCCGTTTACATTTTCTCATGATTGTATCCGGATCATCCATCAGATAAATACTGCCGTTCGGATTTTCATCAGACTTGGACATTTTCTTAGCAGGATCCTGAAGACTCATAATCTTTGCGCCCACTTTTCCAATATAGGCCTCCGGTACAGTGAATACATCACCGTAAATATTATTAAACCGGATCGCCAGATCTCGGGTCAGCTCCAGATGCTGCATCTGATCGATACCTACCGGCACCACATCCGCCTGATAAAGCAAAATGTCAGCTGCCATCAATACCGGATACGTGAACAGACCAGCATTAATATTGTCCGCATGTTTTGCTGATTTATCTTTAAACTGGGTCATTCGATTCAGCTCACCCATATAGGTAAAACAATTCAGTATCCATGCCAGTTCCGCATGTTCCGATACATGAGACTGATAATAAATGCAATTTTTTTCAGGATCAAGACCGGCAGCGATGTACAGGGTAAGCAGGGCTCTTGCTCTCTTTCTCAGCGTAGCCGGATCCTGACGAACGGTGATGGAATGCATATCTACTACACTGTAAAAGCAATCATACTCATCACTCAGCGTAACCCAGTTTTTCAAAGCTCCCAGATAATTTCCCAAAGTCAGGTTTCCGGTAGCCTGCATACCACTGAATAATACTTTTTTATCATTAATCATTTCCATACCTCACAATTCTGTCTTAAGAATAAAGGATATCCCATCCCTTTTTCTCCCTCGATGCTGTTATTTTTCTCTACTGCTCCGTTTACTTGGGAAGTTTAAAAGAGCTCTTCAGGGACACGATCCTGTTAAATACCAGCGCATCTTCTCTGGAATCTTTCGCATCCACACAAAAATAACCATTTCTTACAAACTGGAAACTGTCATATGCTTTTACATTTTTCAGACTGCGTTCCAGATAGCAATTCTTTACAATGGTCAGAGAATTCGGATTCAGATTCAGAGAACCATCCTCATTATAAACTCCCTTTTCTTCATCAATAATATTTTCATAGAGACGAACCTCTGCCTGAACATTTTCCTGAGCGCTCACCCAATGAATCGTTCCTTTTACTTTACGTCCATCCGGCGAATTTCCTCCCTTGGAAGACGGATCATACGTACAGTGAACTGCTGTGACATTTCCTTCGTCATCGGTATCATATCCGGTACATGTTACAAAGTACGCATTCATCAGACGGACTTCATTGCCCGGATAAAGACGTTTGTATTTTTTCGGCGGTTCCACCATAAAATCTTCCCTTTCAATATAAAGCTCTTTACTGAAAGGAACCATCCTGCAGCCCAATTCTTCATTCTCAAGATTGTTCGGTGCCTCCAGCTCCTCTACCTGATCATCCGGATAGTTGTCAATAATCAGTTTCAGTGGATCCAGAACAGCCATCACACGGGAACGTTTCAGCTTCAGATCCTCTCGGATACAATATTCCAGCATCGCATAATCTACAGAACTGTTTGCTTTGGATACCCCACACAGATCCACAAACATTTTAATGGATTCCGGGGTAAATCCTCTTCTTCTCAGTGCAGCAATGGACACCAGACGGGGATCATCCCATCCGTCCACGATACCTTCCTCTACCAGACGTTTGATATATCTTTTACCGGTAACCACATTGGTCAGATACAGCTTTGCAAATTCGATCTGCTTCGGTGGGAACGGATATTCCAGTTCTCTTACTACCCAGTCATACAGCGGACGGTGATCTTCAAACTCCAGTGTACAGATAGAATGTGTCACACCTTCAATAGCATCCTCGATCGGATGAGCAAAATCATACATCGGATAAATACACCACTTATCACCTGTATTGTGATGTGTCATATGAGCTACACGGTAAATAACCGGATCCCTCATGTTAATATTCGGGGAAGCCATGTCAATCTTTGCACGGAGTACCTTGCTTCCGTCCTCAAACTCACCGTTTTTCATCCGTTCAAAAAGATCCAGATTCTCCTCAACACTCCTGTCACGGTAGGGGCTGTTTTTTCCCGGTTCTGTCAAAGTTCCTCTGTATTCCCGGATTGCTTCTGCGGACAGATCGCAAACAAAAGCTTTCCCTTTTTTAATCAGCTTAACTGCAGCCTCATACATCTGATCAAAATAGTTGGATGCAAAAAACAGACGATCTTCCCAGTCTGCTCCCAGCCACTTCACATCAGCTTCGATAGATTCCACAAACTCTACTTTTTCTTTTGTAGGGTTGGTATCGTCGAAGCGAAGATTAAACTTACCATTATATTCCTGAGAAAGTCCATAGTTCAGCAAAATAGATTTTGCATGTCCGATATGCAGATAACCGTTTGGTTCCGGCGGAAAACGGGTACAAATGGTCTCATATTTTCCTTCCGCCAGATCTTTCTCTATAATCTGTTCAATAAAATTCTTGGAAACTACCTCTTTTTCCATAATCTTCCTCCTCAACAAATGTACTGGTAGAATCATAACACAAAATCCGGTATTTTCAAAGGTATTTATTCTTTTCTTTTATCTCTTAATATCATAATTCATATTCATCAGATTCCGTATGGTCTTTGCATCATCTGTGATATTAGCATCTCCATGAATCGTATGTTTGATTACGCTGCTTGCAACTGCAAAGTTTACCATATCCATCGGTCGATAATTATGCATCATCGCATAGATCAGCCCGCTGGCAAATGCATCGCCGCCGCCTACACGATCCAGAATATTAAAAGTAAAGAGACGGCTCTCAAACGTATGCCCCTCATACCACATATACGCTTTCAGACTGTTTTCACTTCCGCTGTGTGCATACCGGACATGTCGGGCAATACATTTAATGTTTGGATAACGTTCTACAAAATGCTGGAAAATCTCATCCTGCTGCTCATAGGTAGGCTGAAGCGGTACTCCGTCTTTCCAGTCACCTTTGTAGTGATCATTCTCGTCTTTCCACAGATGATACGGCTCGATGCCCAGAAGTACATCCACATAAGGCAGACATTCTGTACAGAAATCACGGGCTTCTTCCCAGGTCCAGAGTGTACTTCGGAAATTGCCGTCAAAGCTTACCGTCAGACCTTTCTCTTTTGCGGTCCGCAGCGCATTCATAATCATTTTCCGACAGTTTGGCGCCAATGCTGGTGTGATACCGCTCAGATGAATCCAGTCAAATCCATCCAGAAGTTCATCCATATTTACCTGATCAAAATCATACTCTGTAATCGCACTATGTTTTCGGTCATAGATAACCTTGCTGGCACGAATTCCATATCCTGTTTCCAGATAGTACGTTCCCAGACGATGGGTCGGTGTCTCTTCCGGTGTACTAAGAATCATCGGCGTACAATGTACATCATTACTTCTCAGCATACGGACAGCACTCTTTCCCAGACTGTTATTGGGAACTACAGAAAAAAAGGTACTGTCAACACCCAGATTTGCCAGAGCAAGCGCAATATTAGCTTCACTGCCGCCATAACTTGCCTCAAAACTGCTTGCCATACGAATCTTATCATAGTTTGGCGGAGTCAGACGAAGCATGATTTCTCCTATCGTAAAAAATTTTTTTCCACTGTTTTTTTCCAATAATGGATTATAATGTTCCATGAATTACCTCCTTATCCTCTGATAGATCATATAAATAGTTCGACCAATATTATTTAGATTATAGCAAAATAACGAAAATGGCACAAGATGTTTATACAATTTTACCCAAAATTCAAGTATGACATTATTTTCCAATTCTCCGGTAACAGAAATGAGCCATAGTCTTATACAAAACTATGACTCCTTCTTCATTCATATCTTACGATTTGTCAATTTTCAAGTATCTTCATAAATTCTTCACCGGTAATGGTTTCATTCTCATAAAGGTACTTGGCCAGTTCGTGTAACTTCAAAATATTGTCCTGAAGAATCTTCAGGGCTTTTTCATGTTGTGTACGAACCAGTTCTACCACTTTCTTATCAATCTGTGTCTGTGTTTCAAAGGAACATGCCAGCGTAGAATCACCGCCCAGATACTGGTTTGTTACATTTTCCATGGCAACCATATCAAACTCATCGCTCATACCGAATCTGGTGATCATACCTCTTGCAAGCTTCGTAGCCTGTTCAATATCGTTGGATGCTCCCGTTGTGATGGAATGGAAGATCAGTTCCTCAGCCGCACGTCCGCCGGTAAATGTGGCGATCTTGTTCTCAAGCTCTTCCTTACTCATCAGGAAATGCTCCCCATCTTCCACCTGCATAGTATATCCCAGTGCACCGGAGGTTCTCGGAATAATGGTAATCTTGTGTACCGGAGCAGAATTGGTCTGCTTCGCAGCTACCAGCGCATGTCCGATCTCATGGTAAGCGACAATCAACTTTTCTTTCTCAGACAGTACTCGGTTCTTTTTCTGATATCCTGCGATAACAACCTCAATACTCTCTTCCATATCAGCCTGTGTGGCAAATTTTCTGCCGTCTCTTACTGCACGGAGCGCAGCTTCATTTACAATATTGGCAAGTTCCGCACCGGATGCACCGGAAGCTGCTTTTGCGATTGCACTGAAATCCACATTATCGGAAATTTTGATTTTCTTTGCATGAACCTTCAGGATTTCTTCACGTCCCTGCAGATCCGGAAGTTCCACCGGGATTCTTCTATCAAAACGTCCCGGTCTTAACAGTGCCGGATCCAGGGAATCGGGACGGTTGGTTGCTGCAAGGATTACAACACCTTTCGAGCCGTCAAAACCATCCATCTCTGTCAAAAGCTGATTCAGTGTCTGCTCTCTTTCATCGTTGCCTCCGATATTTCCATCACGTTTTTTACCGATGGTATCAATCTCGTCAATAAATACAATACAGGGGGCCTTTTCATTGGCCTGTTTAAACAGGTCACGCACTTTTGCCGCACCCATACCTACAAACATTTCCACAAATTCCGAACCGGAGATTGAGAAAAACGGCACATTCGCTTCACCGGCAACCGCTTTCGCAAGAAGTGTCTTACCGGTTCCCGGAGGTCCTACCAAGAGAGCACCTTTTGGCATCTGTGCACCAATCTCCTGATACTTTCCCGGAGAATGCAGGAAATCTACGATCTCCGTCAAAAGTTCTTTTGCCTCGTCCTCACCTGCCACATCGGAAAACTTGATACCGGTAGACGACTTTACATAAACTTTTGCATTACTTTTTCCGAACATCATACTTCCCGGTCCGCCGCCCATACTCTGAGCAAGTTTTTTAGAAAGCATATTACCAATTACCATAAAAATGGCGATCGGGATAATCCAACTGAAAATAAATGACAAAATCGGTGACTGCTGCCGCGGTACAACCGAAGTAAATTCAACCTTTTTGTTGCTGCGCAGACGATCCACCAGCTCCGGATCATTCATCTGACCTGTCTTACAGACAACTTCTCTTCCATTCCTGTTAATGACATAATAGATACAGTAGTTTTCCTGCTGAATCTCGACTTTTGTGATATTACCTGCTTCCAGTTCATCCAGAAATTCACTGTATGATGTCTCTTCTATACTTTTCTCTGACAACCATGGCACCAGAGCAAAGTTCAGTAAAAGCAATACCACAAGTGCAATCAGATAGTAGTATATTACCGGACGCTGTGGTTTGTTATTTTTGATTTCGTTCAAGTCCATATCCTCTCCTTTTCTTTGGATATCCTATGAAGGATTTCCAATATATGTTTTCTTAATTTATTATAACCTTATATTGATTTTCTTCAAGAAAAGGTTTCAAAATTTTTTATAAATTTTGCGTGAACTTCTGCCGGAATAAAAGTTGAAATCAAATAGGGAATATGATACGATTATCCACGTTAAAAAGTTATCCACAGGAGGTTTCTATGAAGAAAAATGTTAATGTAAGAAAGCTTGCTCTTGCAGGCATTTTGATTGCCGTTGGTATTGTATGTTCCCCGCTTTCCATACCGGTCGGCGCATCCAAGTGTGCACCGGTTCAGCATTTTATCAATATTCTGAGTGGTGTATTTCTGGGTCCCGGCTACGCTGTATGTATGGCATTTGTGACAAGCCTTTTACGGAATCTGATGGGTACAGGAACGCTGCTTGCTTTTCCGGGTTCCATGTGTGGTGCCCTTTTGTGCGGTCTTTTATATCGCCATGGGAAACGCCTTCCGCTTGCCTATCTGGGAGAATTGATTGGAACATCTGTCATCGGCGGACTTTTAAGCTATCCGATTGCTGCTTTTCTGATGGGAAATGAATGTGCTGTCTTTGCTTTTGTCGTACCATTTTTTATCTCCAGCCTTGGCGGAACGATCCTTGCTGCCATAATGGTAACTGCCATGAAAAAGATGAAAGTTTTTGATATCTATCTTGGCAATCTGAATGACCAGAAAATCTGATATGAAAGAAGGGAAAAGAATGAAAACTGCTCTTACAATCGCCGGAAGTGACTCCAGCGGCGGCGCCGGCATTCAGGCTGACATCAAAACTATGACCGCCAATGGAGTTTATGCCATGAGTGCGATCACTGCTCTTACTGCACAAAATACGACCGGTGTAACCGGAATTCTGGAAGTGGCTCCTTCCTTTTTAAAAGAACAATTGGATTGTATCTTTACTGATATTCGTCCTGACGCCGTCAAAATCGGTATGGTATCTTCTTCAGATCTTATCATGGCTATCTCAGAAAAACTTACCGCATATCACGCTGAAAATATCGTAGTAGATCCGGTCATGGTAGCCACCAGCGGTTCCAAACTGATCAGCGACAACGCCATAACTTCATTAAAAGAACGGCTTCTTCCTCTTGCCACTGTTCTGACCCCCAATATCCCGGAAGCGGAAGTCCTTGCCGATATGGAAGTCAAAACCGCAGAGGATATGATAATAGCTGCACAAAAAATCAGTGATGCATATCACTGTGCTGTACTTTTAAAGGGTGGTCATCAACTGAACGACGCCAACGATCTTCTGTATCGTGGCAGAGATTATCGATGGTTTTACGGAACCCGAATCCAAAACCCCAATACTCACGGAACCGGATGTACTCTCTCAAGTGCCATTGCCTCAAATCTGGCAAAAGGATTTGACCTTGATACTTCAGTAGAACGTGCAAAATCTTATATATCCGGTGCCCTGGCAGCCATGCTGGATCTTGGGAAAGGAAGCGGACCCATGAATCATGCCTTCAATATAACCGGGGAATATGTTAAAGAAGCACATTTTGGTTCGTGAAAGACATGCAAAGAAAAAAGCACTCCGTTTCAGAACCAGGTCGTTCCCCTTCAGCTAAGCGCTAACTCCGGCTAAAACGCTCAGGAAAGCCTTCGCGCTTAAGTCTACGTAAGCGCTGGATCTTCAGGCTCACTTGCACCAATGCTTCTGAAACGGAGTGCTTTTTCTAATAACAAGTTCTACCGGTAGTCTGTAGGTCATTCCGCTGACTGTACCTTCTTTCATTTGTTTCAGCAGTGAAATAGCTTTTTGGGCTTTTTGGGCTCTTTCGCTGTTGTCCTGTTTTACTGTGGTAAGGGTTGGACAAACCATTTCGCAAAGTGGTGTGTCATCAAAGCCGCAGACAGAGATTTCTTCCGGTACTTTGATTCCATTTTCCTGTAAAAGCTGCATGAAAGTTATAGCATAGAATCTCTCAGCTTTTTATAATCCTGTTCACAAAATCCGATCACAACCAAACCTTCCATATTCCACATGGATGCAAATCGTGTTATCTCATTATACTCACGGGTAATTTTTGTCATCATAAAATATCCTGCTTTTTCAATTTCATGTGACAAGGCATTCAGCGCCGAGGCAATAAAACTGTCTTCCAGAACTTTTGATTCATATTTTTCATGATCATTGATCACAACACCGATAATTCTCGAGTTATTCTGTGCAAGTAAAATTCCCGCCATACTGGGAATATACTGACGTTCTTTCAGAAGTTTCTGCACTCTGCGTACTGTCTCGTCGGATATTTTACCGGTCTTTCCATGGATTACATTAGATACCGTAGCAGTACTGAGTCCCAGTTCTTCTGCTATATCAATGATTCTTACTCTCTCTTTTTCCATCTGGCTTCCCCCGTTTGATCCTTACGGCTTCTGTCCTGGCAAATTTTCAGATCAGGGTAAACAATTTTTCAATGTCTTCTCTCGTAGTCGCCCAACTGGTAGCAAATCTGACCACCGTGTGATCATCATCCACTTTTTCCCAGTAACTGAAAGTTACTTCATCTTTCAGCCTTTCCATATGTTGATTTTCCAGAATAATAAATTGTTGATTAGTCGGTGATTCCAGGAAAAATGAATAGCCCTTTTTCTCAAATCCATCTTTCAAAACTTCTGCCATTTCAATAGCATGTCTGCTGATTTTATAATACAGTCCATCTGAAAACAAAGTATCAAACTGCAGTCCCAACAGCCATCTCTTTGCCAGCAGTGCCCCATGCTGTTTTACAATCGTAAGAAAATGCGCAGGCATATTATTCTTTGTAAATACAACGGCTTCTCCGCAGAGTGCTCCCACTTTTGTCCCTCCGATATAAAATACATCGCAAAAATCTGCGATCATCGGAAGCGTCACATCTGTATTCTTACTCATCAGTCCATAGCCCAGCCGCGCACCATCCATATATAGAGGAATCTTAAATTTTCTGCAAACTGCTGAAAGATCAGCGAGTTCCTTTTTACTGTAAAGTGTCCCGTACTCTGTAGGATGAGAAATATAAACCATTCCCGGAAATACCATATGTTCATAATTATCATCTTTCCAGAAACTTTCAAGATATGTTTCCAGTTCACCCGCATCCATTTTGCCTTCATGCTGAGGAACTTCCAATACTTTATGCCCGGTATATTCGATAGCTCCGGCTTCATGAGCATTCACATGCCCCGTTTTGACCGCTACCACTCCTTCATATGACTTAAGCATGGCATCGATCACCACAGCATTTGCCTGCGTACCACCCACCAAAAAGGAAATCTCTGCATCGGGGCATTGACACTCCCGACGGATTTTTTCCTTTGCACTTTCACAGTATCTGTCACTTCCATAACCTGACAGATGTTCCCGGTTTACTTCTATCAGGCGCTGCAAAATTTTCTCATGTGCGCCTTCTGTATAATCGCATTCAAAAGATAACATTATTTATCCTCCAGTCTATTTAACTTCAAAACTCTATGAACAACTTTTTCGCTATAAGGAAGGAAAAATCCAGCAACCGGGCCCACCAATGCCGCGCAGATAATTGTCCCTATACCCACAGAACCTCCCAATGCAAATCCCACCAGTACAAACGACAGGTCAACAAGGATTCTCACCATACTGAATCTGTACTTTGTTTTATCACTGATCACTACCGCCACCAGATCATTAGGGCCTGTTCCCGCATCCGATTTGATCACGATGGTCATTCCAAATGCAAGGATCACACATCCTGCAGCAAGTACAATAATTTTCACCCACAGTGCCATTTCATTTTCAAAGAAACAGGACAATATTCCTGTAAAAAAATCAATGATCGGTCCGCCACAGATCATACACAAAATGGTACCGATTTTTATGTAGTTTCTGTCAACGATCAGAAGTATCAGGATAATCAGGAAACAGATGGTCATATGAGTATTGCCATGAGTCAGGAAAGTCCAGTTTATCAGTCTGTCCACTGTCCGAAAGATTCCCTGTACCAACACATTAAATGGATCTGCTCCAAGATCAGCCAATAAAAACAAAGTCACTCCAAAATGCGCTATGGTAAGTCCGATTAACAGAATCACCACGCGAATCAGTATTTCTTTTCCGTTTCTTTTCATATTCTCTTTCCTTTATTTTAGTGCTTTCTGAATATTCGCTCTGATTTTTTCGTTCATGAACAGGTACTGTTCCATTTCTTCCTCGCCAAAACCGGAAAACATCATCTGTCTGTAATCCTTTTGAGCGATCAGAAGATCTTCCACGATTGGATCTGCTGCCTTTAAGAGCACAATATCCAATTGACGTACTGTGTTTTTTTCTTCTGCTTCCCTCTTATTTCCGTTGTCGCGAATTCGAATAAATCCTTTACCGATCAGCTTTTGAAGTGTCATAGAAAGACCAGCTCTAGTCATATTCGTAATATCCGCCAGTTCCTTCCGGCTACATTTATCATGAGGATGGGTAAGATACAAAAGTATACGCGCTTCTCCCAGTGAAAGATCATTTTTAATTGCGGCTGTCTCCAGATATCTGTCCAGAAGTTTGCTCTCTCTGTAGGCATCCAGCAAGATGCCCTCTCCCTCAATCACTTCCGCACTCACCTTTGTCCGCTCTTCTCCCAGCTTTATGGAACCCGGAAGTATCGCCGGGGGTACGATTCCATCTCCTGCAGCATCAAAGAAAAATCGATACACCTGCAGTCTGCTCTTCTCATAGTCTTCTTCCTCAAACACATCTTTATAAAACCGGTTATAATATTCAAAAACATTACGTTTCATCTTGAATGTATTTGTAATACTCATTCCCTGACTGACGAGAGAACCTTTTGTCTTTACATAGTAATAAATAGGGACACGAAGAGAATATACACTTCCGGCATGCCGGATATATTCCAGATTAAACATAAAATCTTCACACCAGCTGATCTCCGAGTCCATACGCAAATGATATTTTTCTACCAGTTCTCTTCGGTACAACTTATTCCAGAGTACTCCATAATAAAAATCTGCCGGTTTTTCCATCATATGCACCGCAAATTCTTCTCTGGATAAAAGCTTTTCTTCCTGTATATCACCTTTATGTGATACTCTTTCACCCACTACCCGGTAAAAATCCGCTATCACCAGATCACATTGTGTTTCCTCTGCTGCCCGCACCAACAGACTGGTGGCATCTACAGTAATCCAGTCATCACTGTCGAGAAATTGAAGATATGTTCCCTTTGCCAGATCCAGTGCTGTATTCCTGCTGTCCGAGACGCCGGTATTTTCCTTGTGTATCACACGGATCCTGGAATCAACTGCCGCGTATTCATCACACAGACAGCCGGAATGATCCGTACTTCCGTCATCTACCAAAATCAGCTCAAAATCTTCAAAATCCTGCTTCAGGACACTGTCGATACAACGATTCAGATTGGCCTGTGCATTATATACAGGAACAATAATACTTACCAGTGGATTCATATTCATAACCTCAATTATTCTATTCATACTTACATTGTTAAGAGTCTTGCTCTATTGTACCATTCAGTGAATGAATATGCAATTGGTTAAATGACAAAGTAAATGCAACTTTGTCAAAGTAAATGCAACAGGTACAGCCACATTTGGGAAAAATTAGAGAATGTGGCTGTATTTTTATGCTG
>SFQZ01000063.1 GCA_004562915.1 bacterium | reverse complement strand
AACTGTTCTGCCTATAGGAATAATCACATAATCTCCCGCAATTTCTCGAAGAACAAACTCTTTATCCACTTTCATAACTGCTTTCCTTCCTTTGTATCAGTAAAGGAGAACTTCAAACTCCCCTTATGCAACCTTTATACAGCTGTATAATACCATAAAAAATTTCATTCGCCAACATGAATATGGGTAAAAACATACCACTTTTACCATTCCTCTATAACCTGACTACCACAAATCCTATTCCAATATCCCCAATTCCTTCCCTTTCAGTATGGCCTGCACTCTGCTGTTCACACCTAATTTTTTGTAAATACTGTAGATATGGCTCTTTATTGTAGGCAATTTGAGATTCATCTCTCTGCATATTTCCGTATTGGTTAGTCCTCTCGCAATTCTCTGCAGTACGATGGTTTCTGTCATGGTAAGTTTTTCTTCCTGATAATCTTCCTGAAAATCAGGTGTTAATTTTGCCCTTTTCTTTGCACACCGCAGAATCACTTCCATATAATCTTCCATCGGCATCCGCAGCACATTTCCATAATTATACTTTTTCTTTCTGTGCCATCCTTCAGGCTTATTACTTCGAAGCCATTCCACATAAGCATCCAGTACTTCTTTCCCCTTTCTTCCGTACTCTGCATAAAATCCCACATAACGGCATTCACTCGTTACTAAAAAAGACTCGATCGCATTCCGAACAGCCAGATTATGTCTCCCTTCTTCCCAGAAAATCAGTGCCTGCAGGAACAAAAGCTCAGCTGCCCATCGTCTGAGCCTATAATACTGCAGATATGGCAGTATCTGTTGAATGATTTTCTTTGCTTTCTCATACTGATTTACCAGAACATATCCTTTGGTCTGCATGAGGAGCATCATATAGGTTCCTTCCTGCACATCCTCCTCCGCACCCAACCCAGAATATCTGAGCCAACAAATCAGCCTTTCCTGTTCCTGTGATTTCCTGGAATACAGGTTACTGACTGCTTCTGCATTCCTGGCAAATACTGCATTTTCATCCTCCCACAAAATTTCTTCCAACTGATGAATCTCTTCTTTTCTTTCGTCTGAAAGGTGCATCCTTTGCTGCTTACACAGCAGATACATCACAGCCAGCCGGAAAGAACTGTTCTGTTCTCTCCCCGTATCACTCAGATAATCCAAAAGCTCCTGATCTTCCTGTGGAATCGACTCCATTCTTTCTGTTTCCATATAAAAATCAGCCCTGGCCAACTGATAACTTTTCCATTCTTCTTCTCCCAGATATTCTTTCCATATCCGGGCTTTTCTGTTTTCTTCTTTACGGGAACACGCAAACATTCCGGTCAGGTCCCGCAGACCACATAAGAAAGAAATGGAACCGCCAAGGATGTGGTACAACCTGATTTTCTTACCTGTCCGATTCGCCTCTGAACCTGCCTGTACAAGAAGCAACAGCCATTCATCCAACGTAACCCTGGGATTCACAAAGGCAAGATTCAGATAGATTTCATCGTTTTTTTCCAGTTTTCGTATTTCCCGTTCCAGTCCGTCCTGATCCTGCTGAAAATAACAATACATCCCCCGTAAATAACAGATCTGCGGGGTATTTTCCTGCCATCCCATCACATCATCAAACGGTATATTCAGAAACGGCACCTGATCATAATATGCCATCATGCAGGAACGATATCCTGATTCATCTCCGGATAATCGAAGGCAATACAAAGCTTCCGTAACACATCCCTGCTTGTCATACCATTCGCCCAGTTCTTTCCAGAATTCTATCTCCTGTCTATGATCCGTATTCTTTTTTATCTCTTTACGAAAAAGATTTGCTATCTTCCACCTGTTCTTTCTGCTGTCATACAGCAACATTCCTTTTCTTCCCAAGCGCTCAAGGATTTCCCCGGAACCGGATATGCCCCATACATTTTCACAAAGAGATCCATTCATCCATGGACATACCGCACCTTTTTGCATAATCTCCTGTTCATCCTCTGAAAGAACCGATAGTATTTCCCTTCGAATATAAGTTTCTATTTCATAGGACCGACGCAGCTTTGCAGCACTTTCTCCCACCCTATCGCTGCCGGCTTTGTCAACGGAAAGCCGGAGCATTACTTCTACGCATCCCGGCCAGCCACCGGTTTCTTCAAAGATTTCTTCCGGATTCAATGTACTTCCTGCACATTCTACCAGCTTTCGAATGTCTTCTCTGGTAAATCTTAACGTTTCCGGCGATATCAGTTCCAGTTTTCTTTTCCACAGAAGATCCAGCAATTCCTCGGCCGGTCTTTCACGTCCTACCAGAATTCCATGACAGCCATCGGGTAAATATCGGAGAAATTCTGCTATGAGCTTCATGACTTCTGATGAAATATTTCCCGAAAGATTTTCAAATACCACACAGATACGTTCTTCTCGCATAAGGGATCCCAGTTCTTTCAATTTCGATTCCCATACAGCAGCAGGATACCTATCCCGATCTGCATCGATTACAAAAAACCGTATTTCCGGATGCTTTACCAGAAATATTTTCACTGCCGTTGTCTTTCCTGAAGCAGCAGCCCCTTCCATATAAACGGATGGATATACTGCCAGTTTCTTTTCCAATATTCCCGTTTTATCTATATAATACTGACTTTCCTGTAAATCTTTGCATGACCGAATCATTTCCGAATTCAAAAAAAACATATATTCCACCTGCCTTATCGCAAAAAGAAACCTGTAGAGTATTATTATAGACTTTTTTTCTACTTTTCGTCTACCACTTATCGAAATAAATTATGGAAAGAGCGGCTTCCCTGTTCTTACAGAAAAACCGCTCCATCTCACTCCAGCATTACCTTCGTCGAATCCTCCAACATCAGATTGATGTTGTCTTCCGTTAATGCATAAGTATAGTCATAATAAAATGTTACAAAATAGTACTTGTTCTCCCATTCAGCCAGCTGTTCATCATAGTATTCTTTGCTGACTGCATTTCCATCCACATAATACTCAGCATTTGCCTCTCCTGCTGCTTCCGCATTAGTGCGGAATGCAGAAAGCGTATTTATTTCTCTATCCACAAATTCCTCAAATGTATACACACTGACTCCCTGGTTCAGTACATTTTCCCGAATCAATCCATTCCCGGGAGAGAACCTGAAAGAACCATATGGTGCATAGACATTAAGCTGAAAAACTTCTCCTTCCTGGTTCATGGTATAGATTTTCGCATAATTCGTATAACCGCCCATACTGCCAACGATCAGTTCCGGAATGTTATCCTTATCCATATACCCCAAAGCAAAACTGGTCATCATCGGATTGGACTGTTCTGCTTTTTCTCTCAGGATTTTGGCATATGCTTCCAGATCAAACTCCGGCTCAAGTTTAAAGTCCAACTGCAGGACATCTCCGGAACCTACTGTAAACTGCTGACTTTGTTTCACATATCCCTCCGCCTGAACTTCCAACGTATAGGTACCGGGATTTACGAAAACATCATAAGACTTGTGACAAATTCCTGGTGCATCAACATGATCATATCCTCCTATAAAAACGTAAGATTACTATCCCATGGAAGACGGGTATCATATACTTTCACCCTTTGTCCCTCACTTTCATCTACGGTCACACTGATACCGCCACTAAAAAGCCCCAGACCTTCCTGTACTTCCGTGATCATGCTGTTGAAACTTTCAATCATACTGTCACCCGTGGTCTTCACATAAGGAATAATACACACAAATGCATCATTGTCCGATGCCATCTGCTGTGTGCGTGATACGGCATCATCTCTGACACCTTCAGCCGTTTGGACATAAGCCTGAATTGCTGCTGTAAATGTTTCAAAGTCCTGCTCTTCAATCATCGGTTCCGAGGTATCACATTTGACAGGTGAAGCAGACAAACGGAACAGACCATCCAGATCAGATTCAATATCATCCATATACCGCATCGCTAACTGATAGGCATCATTCCCTCCACGAATCGCATTGATAAGTGCATGCAGACTATATCTGCTGTCGTACCAATTCTGAAATTCGCTCTTCAGATGCTCCCGAAATTCACCCATATAAAATTCATAAATTCTGTTTGTAAACAAAACCAAAGGCTCATATGTTGTCTTGAGACTTAAGCCTATGATATCCTGATAAAATCTTTCCAGTCCTCTGACGCAAGTCTCCGCCAAATCCTCATAAATTCTCGTAATACTTTGAAAATCCCGTTCATCTATACGATATGCCATTGTTCTACCTACCCTCTTTTTACATCCACCAAAGTCATATCAACAGAATACTTCTGTTTTTTCAAACATTCGCAGCTATCTATCCAAGTCCATTTTCTGTTAATATGCTCTTCTTTTGCAATAAGCACCGGAATAAATCCACATTTATAACCATTATCTCTGGAAATACGCTGCAGCATCGTATCCGGAAGCTCTGCAGCAAATTGTGCGTCATCCTGCGGAACAAGGATAAATGCAATAATGTATGGGAAAATGGAAACACCTTTTTCATCTTTACGCATCTGATTAACCAAATCAATCATTTCCCCTCGGCCGGACTGGCTGGCAACAGCAAATCTCTGTCCGTTCTCAGCCACATAATGATGCAGACTGTTCTGCTGATTCTGTATTTTCTTTTCCAATTCTTCGATATCTCTCTGCCCGGACAACACACGCAGATACTTTTTCTCCTGATCGCCGCCTGCAAAACCACTGTGGACGCTGGCCAGCAAATCAATTCAATAGCCCGTTCAGAGGACCATTCACTGCAGGAAAAAAGAATCGGATGGGTATGATGCTCTACCATAAAAGGCCGAACCTTGGAATCTTTATTTTCCAGACAAATATCTCCATAGAAGTCTGCATGTACAATCCCGTTACAATCTCTGGTATCCTCAAGACCTGCCGTCTGACTGCAACCGGTAATAACATCAATCGTTTCCTGAATTCTGTTCTGCTGTACTTCAAGTCTTCCTGAGGCTTCACGCAGTTTCTTCTGTGCTTCCTCATATTGTTTTACAGATCTTCCTATATCGTCTGTAACTGCTTTTATTTTACTGTCATAGTCCTTCAGGCGTGCTTTATCTGTTTCACTGATATTTGCTTCATAATCGATCTCTGTACTTTTTCCACTCTCTGCTTCGAGTTTGAGCAGATCCTGTTTCAACCGTGTGTCCGCCTCTTTATCCAGATATTCATTGACTTGTTCCTGCGACTGAATATCCTTTTGTGCTTTCTCCAGATTTTCCCTGCCGACAGAAAGCCTGCTAAGACTTTGCTTAGCATTCTCTAATTTATGTTCCAGCTCAGTTTTCATAGCTTCAATCTCTGATCTGCAAACACAGCTGTACAACTCATCCAGACGCATTGCGCAACAGATCATAACACTGATCGCATGATCTGTTTTCAAATAATCAATCCCAGCAGTGGTGCACCCCCAAGAACATATTTTGCCATATTCCCTGCAGTAATTTTTCCGATAAAAAAGCTCAGTACCCAGATAATAATTCCCAACACGGAGTCATTGGCTTTCAGACCGATAAATTTTAACAGAGAACTGAGGATCAGCCAGGTGAGACCTGCCTCAACCATGCCCAAAGACAAATTCCTTATTCCATGGATTTCAAAGGCTGATGACAACAGAATTCCCAGTAAAAATATAACCAGAAAAACCCCTTGAATACAGCCTCTTACAGCCCGGTTGAACTCCTGATCTTCTTTTACCTTCGGAACATCTATCTTTTTATAAAAATCACTGTATTTCAATGAGCGGACAAGCTCAAAAGCATTCTCTTTATTAAAATTGACAAACTCTGCAAGTTCTTCCACAGGCTCACTCATCAGCTTCATCTGTACAAAATTCCAGCCTTTATAATCCAGTCGATTTCGTACACATTCGATGATTGGTCTAACACTTCGATATTCCGCATCATCAAAGACTTCGATATTGCCCGAATCAATCCTTTCTTTCTGAGACGTCAACTGGCTAATCTGCTGATTCAGTTCTTCCTCCTGACGTTTCAGTTCTCCTTCCCATTTTTTGTTTGCCTGCTTCTTCTCCTGCAGCTGGTCATATCGCTTTTGCTTCTCGTCATTGCACTGCTGCTTCAGCGCTTCCATACGACGCGAAAGTTCCTTCTTTCTGGTCTCCTGCATCTTTAAATCATTCCGTTTTACTCTGGACACTGCATCCTCATGAAACTGATTCTGCTCCTTCTGCAGAGTACTTTTGTTATTCTCCAACTGTGTTTTTTTCGCAGTGGCAGTTTTTACATCTGTTTCTTTTCGGTTGATTTCACTCTTTAATTCCTCTTCTTCAACGATGAGTTTGCTGTACGAATCTACTGCAGAAGTATATCTCGCATAAGCTGCCCCTGTCTGTTTTTCCTTCTCTCCGTTCCCTTGCGCTTCTATCGGTTTTTTTTCTACGGATCGTTCGCTCTCCTCCTGAACCACCAGTCCATCCGATACATTTTTAGGTACACCAAAAATATTTCTAGCCATTTAAATTCCTCCACATGATTGAATATAAAGAGCTGTAAAACTCCCTCTTCAAAAAAGCCATTCAATAAATTTTATAACAATTACCTTTTTGTGAAAAGGTGTGGCACTTTTTGTGGCAAAATATTTTTATCTGTTTTCTATTGAATACGATCCATTTCACAACCACTTTTTTCATGATTTTAAGTCCGCGCACGAAAAAAAAAGCCTCAGAACCTATGAGCTCCGGGCTTTTAAAGAGGCGCAGACCGGATTTGAACCGGTGGATACTGGTGTTGCAGACCATTGCCTTACCGCTTGGCTACTGCGCCGTGCGTGTTTTTCAAAACGCTGATATTATACCGCATAAAAGCAGCAACTGTCAATTCTTTCTTAAGAATTTCATTCTCTGATTGCGTCTTTCATGGTTTTCACATATTCTTTTACATAAGAAACACAGTCTTCTCCGTAAGCAGCACACAATTTCACAATGGCCGAACCTACGATTGCTCCATCTGACTGCTGTGCCATTTTTCTTGCCTGTTCCGGTGTGGAAATACCGAATCCCACGGCACATGGTATATCTTTCGCCTGTTTTACGAGCTTCACCATAGCACCGATATCTGTGGTGATTTTGGTTCTGGTTCCCGTCACTCCCAGCGAAGATACACAGTATACAAACCCTTCTGCTTCCTTCGCGATCTGAGTGATCCTTTCATGGGAAGTCGGTGCAATCAGAGAAATCAGATCCAACCCATATGCTTTGCACAGGGTATCAAATTCTTCTTTTTCTTCAAAAGGCACATCCGGAAGGATCAAACCGTCCATTCCCAGATCTGCGGCTTTTTTCACAAAGCGCTCGATTCCATAAGAAAACACCACATTGGCATAAGTCATAAATACCATGGGAATGGATGTATTCTTCCTGATTTTTTCCACCATCTCAAAGATTTTATCTGTAGTCACGCCACCCGACAGGGCGCGCACATTGGCGGCCTGAATCACCGGGCCTTCTGCTGTCGGATCAGAAAATGGGATGCCCAGCTCGATCAGATCTGCTCCCGCTTCTTCCATAGCATATACCAGCTGCTCTGTAATCTCCAGAGACGGGTCGCCGCAAGTCACAAAAGGTATGAACGCTTTCCCCTTTTCAAATGCTTTCGTAATTCTCTTATTCATGAATATCCTCCCCTCTGTAACGGGCGATTGCCGCACAGTCCTTGTCTCCTCTGCCGGAAATCGTGATAACAACGATCTGATCTTTTCTCATAGACGGAACCAGTTTTCTGGCATAAGCAACCGCATGGGCACTTTCAATGGCCGGAATGATTCCTTCTGTCCTTGACAGATATTCAAAAGCTTCCACTGCCTCCTCATCCGTAACCGGCACATACTGAGCTCTTCCGATATCATACAGATGAGCATGTTCCGGACCGACTCCCGGATAATCCAGTCCTGCAGAAATAGAATACACCGGTGCAATCTGTCCATATTCATCCTGACAGAAATAAGATTTCATTCCATGGAATATTCCCAGTTTTCCTGTGGCAATCGTAGCAGCTGTCTCAGCCGTATTTACTCCTCTTCCTGCTGCCTCACAGCCGATCAGACGTACATCCTCATTCTCAATAAAATGGTAAAATGCTCCGATGGCATTGGATCCGCCGCCTACGCAGGCCAGCACTGCATCCGGAAGTCTTCCTTCTTTTTCCATCACCTGTTCTTTAATCTCTTTAGAAATCACCGCCTGAAAATCCCGGACAATCGTGGGAAATGGGTGGGGACCCATCACAGAACCCAGTACATAATGAGTATCCTCGATCCGGTTTGTCCATTCTCTCATAGTCTCGGACACTGCATCTTTCAATGTAGCCGTTCCGGAAGTGACCGGATGAACCTTGGCCCCCAGAAGGCGCATACGATATACATTCAGTGCCTGCCGTTCTGTATCCTCTTTTCCCATAAATACTTCACATTCCATACCCATCAGTGCTGCTGCCGTAGCCGTAGCCACTCCGTGTTGACCGGCACCGGTCTCTGCGATCACACGGGTTTTACCCATTTTTTTTGCCAGAAGCACCTGTCCCAGCACATTATTGATCTTATGTGCACCTGTATGGTTCAGATCCTCTCTCTTCAGATAGACTTGCGCGCCTCCCAGATCTTCTGTCATATGCCGCGCATAATACAGCCGTGACGGTCTCCCTGCATATTCATTTAAAAGTTCTGTCAATTCCCGATTAAACTCCGGGTCGTTTTTATAATGATCATAGGCCTCTTCCAACTCTATCACCGCATTCATCAGTGTTTCCGGAATATACTGGCCTCCGTGAATTCCAAATCTTCCTTTTGACATGATTGTTGTTCCTTTCATTTTTCTTACTCAATTCCCGCTGTCCTTACAATCTCCACCGCTTTTTTCATCTTTTCCGGATCTTTAAAACCATCCGTCTCCAGACTGCTGCTCAGATCCACCGCCCAGGGATGTACCTGACAGATTGCCTGCTTAAGATTCCCGGTTCCCAGCCCTCCCGCCAGAAAAAACGGTCGGGATATTCGGGGGATCAAGGACCAGTCAAACGTTTTACCGGTACCGCCGCTTCCCTGATCCAGCAGAATATAATCAGCCGAGCTCTGGCATGCTTTCTCCACATCCTGTGCTTTTCGGATAGAAAATGCTTTTATCAGAGGTTTCTCTGTCATTTCCCGCAGCCTGCGAATATAGTCTTCGTTTTCATTTCCGTGAAGCTGCGCCATGCTTATGGTTCCTTCCTCCAAAAGACAAGCCGGAAGTTCAATCGGAGCGTTTACAAACACCCCCACCGGGATGATGTCTTTACGTAAATCTTTGACCAGTTCTCTCACCTGATCTCTCGTTACACAGCGGGAACTTTTGCTGACTTCTATCACAAATCCGCAGAAATCCGGCTTCGCCGCATTGACTGCTACGATGTCTTTGGGACGCTTCAGCCCGCAGATTTTAATTTGGACTTCGCTTTTCATGTAATCTCGTTCCCTTCCTTACTGCAGCGGTCCTCCATTTAAAAGTTCCAGTGCCGTTTTCTTATCTTCACTTCTCATAAGAGTTTCACCGATCAGCACCGCATCTACCTGATTATCATAGAGCCTGCGGATATCCTCAGCTGTTCGTATTCCGCTCTCTGACACAAACACCACATCCTGCGGAGCCAGTTTTCTCAGACGGATGCTGTTTGCCATATCCACCTGGAACGTACGAAGATTCCGGTTATTTACGCCCACAATCTTTGCGCCGCATCGAAGAGCACGTTCCACTTCTTTTTCATCATGTGCTTCCACCAGTGCATCCATTCCCATACTTTCGGCAAGCTGCCTGTATCCCCGAAGCTGGCTGTCATCCAGGATTGCACAGATCAAAAGAACCGCCGCTGCCCCAAGCGCTCTCGCCTGATAAATCATATATTCGTCCACGGTAAAATCTTTTCTGAGAACCGGGATTTTCACTGTGGATGTTATTTCCTCCAGATACCGGTCTGACCCTTGAAAATAATACGGTTCCGTCAGGCAGGATATAGCTGATGCCCCTGCCGCCTCATATTCTCCTGCGATTTCCAGATAAGGAAAATCCGGTGCGATCAGTCCCTTGGACGGAGATGCTTTTTTTACCTCACAGATATAAGACATTCCTTCTTTTTTCAGAGCTTTCAGAAAGGAAATTTCATTTTTTGCTATTCTTTCTTTTAAATCTCCCACAGGGACTCGGGCTTTTTCTTCCTGAATCCTCTGCTTCGTCTTTTCTGCAATTTCTTCCAAAATATTCATATTACTGATTCGTCTCCTGAATAAATTCTTCCAGTTTTTTCAGTGCTGCACCGCTGTCAATCAATTCTTCTGCCATTCTTACACCTTTTTCGATGGTTTCCGCTCTTCCTGTAATGTAAAGCGCTGCTCCGGCATTCAGGCAGACAGCCTGACGTTTTGCGCCTTTTTCTTCTCCGGTCAGAATTGCTTTCGTAATCACTGCATTTTCCTCCGGAGTTCCTCCCTGCAGTTCTGCTTTCGCGCAGCGGGTATAACCGAACTGTTCCGGTGTCAGTTCATAGGATTGGAACCATCCATCCTTGATCTCACACACTGAAGTAGGTGCGCTCATGGAAATTTCATCCAAACTCTCCTGTCCATAAACCACCATTCCCCGTACTACACCGAGTTTTGCCATAACCTGTGCCAATGGCTCCACCAGTGATTGATCAAATACTCCCATCAGTTCCATATTGGCTCCTGCCGGGTTGCTCAGAGGACCAAGGATATTGAATACGGTTCGGATTCCCAACTCTCTTCGGATTGGTGCCACATATTTCATAGCGATATGATAGTTCTGGGCAAACAGGAAACAGATATTGATTTTTTTCAGAATCTCCGCACTTCGTTCCGGAGAAATGGTAATCTTCACGCCCAGTGCCTCCAGTACATCTGCTGCTCCTGACTTGGAAGATGCAGCTCTGTTTCCATGCTTAGCTACCGGAACCCCTGCCGCAGCAATCACCAGAGATGAAGTGGTGGAAATGTTGAACGAATTGGATCCATCTCCTCCGGTTCCTACGATTTCCAGTACATCCATGTCATGCAGAAGTTTGATACAATGTGCACGCATACCTGCAGCAGATGCAGTGATTTCATCAATCGTTTCTCCTTTCAGGGTCAAAGCGGTAAGATATGATGACATCTGTACCGGGCTGGCTTCTCCGCTCATAATTTCATCCATAACCGCCTCTGCTTCTTCATAAGATAAATTTTGTTTTTTTGCCAGTTTCAAGATTGCTTCTTTGATCATTTTTATTTCCTCCATATCAATATTTTACTTTTTTCATGAAATTCTCAATCATTTTTCTTCCATCCGGTGTCATCACCGATTCCGGGTGAAACTGCAGACCATATACGGGATATTCACTGTGTTCCACCGCCATGACCTCACCATCCTCCGACTCGGCTGTCACTTTCAGTTCCGGCGGGAGTGTCTCTTTCAGTGCCGCCAGGGAGTGATAACGCGCTGCCGGAAATGAAGATTCCATCCCTTCAAATAATTTGTTTTTACCTGTCTGGTGTATCATTTTCTGTTTTCCGTGCATCAATTCTTTTGCATAAGATACGGTTCCGCCAAAAGCTTCACAGATATCCTGATGCCCCAGGCAAACACCAAGAATAGGAATTTTTCCTGCAAAATACCGGATCGCCTGAATACAGATACCTGCATCTTTCGGCCGTCCCGGTCCCGGAGATAAGATCAGCGCTTTCGGTTCCATCTTCTCAATTTCCTCCACGGTGCAGTCATCGTTTCGAATGACTTTGATGTCCGGTTCCACAGAACCAATCAACTGATAAAGGTTATAGGAAAAGCTGTCATAATTATCTATCAATAAAATCATTCCAATCCCTCCTGTGCCTGCTGAATGGCCTGCACCACCGCTCTGGCCTTATTACAGCATTCTTCAAATTCTTTCTCCGGTACACTGTCCGCCACGATTCCTGCCCCTGACCGGATACAGACAGCACCATTTTTCTTATATACAAGACGGATTGCAATGCAGGTATCCAGATTACCTGCAAAATCCAGATAACCGATGGCACCTCCGTAGATACCTCTCTTGCTCTTTTCCAGTTCTTCGATAATCTGGCAAGCCCGAAATTTGGGTGCTCCGGATAAAGTTCCTGCAGGAAGAATGGCATCCACCGCATCCACCGCATCTTTATCCATTCTCAGCGTTCCTGTCACTGTAGAACCTATATGCATCACATGAGAAAAATGTTCGATACACATATATTTTTCTACTTTCACACTGCCGATCTGACTGATCTTCCCGATGTCGTTTCTTCCCAGATCTACCAGCATATTATGTTCTGCCAGCTCTTTTTCATCCTGAAGAAGCTCCTGTTCCAGTTTCCTATCCTCTTCTCTGTTTTTTCCTCTCGGTCTGGTACCTGCCAGAGGAAAAGTACTGAGTTTTTTATTTTTCAGACTCACGAGGGTTTCCGGAGAAGCTCCCGCGATTTCGATATCATCACTGGAAAAATAAAACATATAGGGAGAAGGATTAGATGCCCGCAGAACTCTGTAAGTATCAAACAGGCTTCCCTGTGCTTTTGCTCTCATAGGGTTGGATAAAACAACCTGAAAGATATCACCTTCTCGGATATATTCTTTTGCTTTTTCCACCATATCGCAGTATTTTTCTTTCGGAAACTGGGGCAGAATCTCTGACTGTATTTTCAACGGTGCAAATCCCATCTTATCTCCCGTCTTTATCAGATCAGCCATTTCTTTCAAAGTCCGTTCTGCCTGCCGATACGAATTTTCCAGATTATCCGCCATAACTCCGGTGATCAAAAGTACTTTCTGCCGGTAATGGTCGAATGCTATGACCTGATCAAACAGCATCAGATCCATATCCCGGAAATCCTGCTGTTCTTTATCTTCAAGTTTTAATTTTGGTTCACTGTACTTAATATAATCGTAGGAGAAATATCCTACCAGACCTCCGGTGAAAGGCGGCATTCCCTCCATTACCGGGCTTTTATACCGGTTCAAAATCTTTCTGAGTACTTCCCCTGGATGTGAAACCTGACACTCCGTTACTTTCGGCTGACCTTCGTCGTCCGTCTCTGTTATTTTCATATGACCATCGGTACAGGTAATTTCCATCGTAGGATTATATCCAAGAAAGGAATAACGCCCCCAGACTTCTGTCTGACTTGCGCTTTCCAGCAGATAACAATGTCTGCTTGCCTTCCTGAGAATTCGCATAACCTCTACCGGAGTGTACCGGTCGGAGTAAAGCTCCCGGCAAACGGGAATGCGTCGGTATTCTCCTGTAGATGCCAGTTGTGTGACAGTTTCTAATGTTGGGTACATGAAAAACACCTCCTGTTAGTTCAAAATAAATCTCCTTTTCGCAGTGCTGCGCACCTCGCTTCGCTCGGTCGCGGGCTTTCTCACTGCTCGCTTTCTTCGCATTTCTGCTTCCCGCAGTGCTGCGCACCTCGCTTCGCTCGGTCGCGGGCTTTCGCCCTATGCATGAGGAATCCGAAAGAGATTCTTGCGTGCAAGCACGACGAATCTCTTTCGGATTCCTCATGCGCACTGCTCAATGCTTACGCGCAAAAACGCCCGTCCTCGACAGCATTATCTTATCTGTCAAGGACGAGCGTATCATATTCACCCGCGGTGCCACCTTGTTTCACGGTTTGAGCCGTGCACTTTGCGAAATACCTGCATATTCCCGGCAACTGACGTATGCCCCACGTCGCAGAATACTAGGCCGAAGCTTTTCACTGCGCCCTCAGCGGTCCATTTGGCAATTTGCATCTCAATCCGGCTCTCAGCCTCCCGGACTCTCTGTGCGCGCATCATTGCTTTGATCTCCGCTTCAACGGTTTACCTATTTAAATTGTTAAAATAAAACTACCACATTCAATTTCAATTGTCAACCCGCAAATTTTATTTTCAGTATACGTTCCAGGGATTGATCGATTCTTTCTTCACTGATTCTTCCTTCTTTTACCGCATTGACCACTCCCTGATAAGCTGAAGCAAAATCATTTGGCATCAATATGATATCCACCCCTGCTTCTACGGCTTTCACTGCAGCTTCTGATGAATTATAACGATTTGCGATTGCTCCCATATTCATGGCATCTGTGATGACAATTCCATCAAATCCCATTTCCGTACGAAGAATGTCTGTCACCATGGTATAGGACAAGGAAGCCGGTATGTCTGAATTTAAGATATTCGGATATGAAATATGTCCGACCATCACAAACTTTGCCCCTGTTTCAATTCCTTTTTGAAATGGAATCAATTCACAGGCCCGGATTTCCTCCATAGTTTTCCAACTGGTAGCCGTACCATTGTGACTGTCTTCTGAAGTATCCCCATGCCCCGGAAAATGTTTTAGCGCTGCATAGACTCCCTGTTCCTGCAGACCGATTACTTCCTGTTCTACCATTGTTCCAACCAGATCGGCATCTGAGCCGAAAGATCTTCTGCCTATGACTGTATTATTGGGATTCGAAAATACATCTGCGTCAGGTGCAAAATCCACATTGAATTGAAAACGTTTCAAATAACTTCCAATCTGGCTTCCCACTTCATATGCTTTACTTGCATCTCCTGTTGCTCCTATATCATACATATCGCCTATGACTGGGACATCCGCAAATCCACGTCCTGTCACTCGTCGAACCGTTCCGCCTTCTTCATCCACTCCGATCAATAACGGCAGTCCTATACGTTCCTGACTATATTGCTGGATATTTCTGATCATTGCTGAAAACTGTTCTTCCGATACAATATTATTTCTAAAATAGATCAGACCTCCCACCGGATACTGATTGACAGCTGCCTGAGTCTGCGGTCCCGCCTGGGTCACACTTCCGGCACCTGTTAACGCTTCCGGTGTGACCATAAACATCTGAAGTACTTTTTCTTCCAGCGACATAACGGAAATTTTATCTTTTACTTCTTTTTCTGTAACTTCTTCCTGCTCTTCCTCATATAACTCCGCTGTCATCGTCACCATTTCATCATTATTTATATTCTCTTTATTCTGATCATCATCCTCCACATGTTGTTCGTCATCCACGTTTTCCGGACTTTGTTCTTCTTCCTCAAGACTTTTTTCTGATTCCTGTATTCCTTCTGTTTCCTGTTCTTTACTATTTCTTTTTTGATAACCATTTATTATTAGCAATCCTGCTGCCAGGATCACTATAATACATAGCATTGGTACCAAAAGAAACACATAATTACTTTTCTTTTTTCTTCTCTTTTTCATATTCATCCATTCTATACTCTTTATTTATCAAATTCGCATATATACCCCAATTTTCCTTCATAGGAGGGCACCTGTACTACCAGATTGGAAGGGATGTCATTCCTGCGTTATTATCCCAACTGTAACTCTTTATTACAATTCTAACATTTCATAATGCAATCTCCTTCATCTCTCATCTTCCAACTAAATCCATAACAATAAAAAGGCTTTCCAGTGGTTAATTTTACCTCAAATACTTAACAAATGAAACAGAAAATTCTATCTTTTCCAATTTAATTTTTGAGAAACTTTCGCAAATATCAATTCTATTGTACTTCAAGCAGTGTTTCCATGCTATAGACTGCAAAGCCCTCGTGATGTCTTGATATCAAAAATCCCCTTGTTTTTTACAATAAAGACCAGCAGAATTAGCCAATCTCAGCTCAATAGAAAAAGCCAGTTGCGACGCTTGAAAAAACAGCTTCCAAGTAACACCTCATGCACTCACTGGACGTAAAGCAAGGGTACACTGGCACCATGACTACTGTAAAAAGATATATCAAAGAACATAAGGACCTTATTCCGCAGAAAAGACAGGTAATCACATCGCAAGACAACAGTGGCCGCCACTATTCAATCTCTAGTGTGTAGACACGTTAATACTTGAACTAATATTCTTTTCTTGATATAATCCTGATTTTTCCTCAACTGACAAAAAACAGGATTTCATCCATACTTTTTTAGCCTGTTGCATATATTATGACTATTCGCTGACGTATCTTATGATCAGAAAAATGTTTTAGTATTGCAAACATTCCTGTTTCCTTTAATCCTATCACTGTTCTTTTGATAATATATTATTTCTGAAATAAATTAAACCACCCATCGGATAGTTATTTAAAGATGATTTCTAATTCTTTCCCACCTGTATCATACTACTGACACCATTAAATACTTCTAGGGTAATCATAAATATTGCTATCTTTACCCTTCTGTTCTTCCTATATATCTATATATATCCGTCAACAATTACGAATCAATACACTCAGACCTTTATCTTCTGGTTTATTATCTGATATACAGGATAGTACCGATTCAAGGTATTTCTCAGTTCCAGAAACAACCCTGTATTTCTTCGCAGGATACGCTTCATATATTGCAGACTGATATCTTCGATTTCCGCTACCGTCTTACCTCCTCCGGCATTTCTCGCCTCAGTAAAGTCAAACGGATGATCAAAATATCCACTTCCTGATAATAAGATTTCTTTCGTATATT
>SFQZ01000237.1 GCA_004562915.1 bacterium | reverse complement strand
GGAGCAAGGCGCGCACCGGCGGAAATATTGATCGACTTCGCTGTTTTGCCTGAAACAAAATGTCAATAGTTTTTTCATCAAAAAAGGCACTTTTTCGTGTCAAATCAGAGGTAAAACAGCTAAAATACTGATGAAAACGTTCTTTGTTGTTGCCACCACTAAATTACTCAGCCAGTTTTTCCTCTGTTTCCATGAAGTCAGAACGATTGACTTCATTCACCAGCATCCGGTTGATTTTCTCCTGCATCGTCTCTCTTGCGTTCTCACTGTAATGGAATCGGACAACATAAGTTGTCTGCCCAATCCTTTTTGTAAATGTATTGTTTTCCGTTTTCGGATTCATAACCTGTCCCATAAACTTCTCCTTTCTGTGATTTACCGGCGGGCAGGGTGGCAGACTGATCTGCCAAATTGCCTGCCAGTATTCTGTTCATTTGCCCGACAGAGAGAGGACAGTTATTATCCCATCCGGGGCGGTATCTCGATCTGGAATCCTGTCTCTCCGTCAATGTCAACAAGGCTCTTGAAACTTTTAATAAATTAATATCTTTATCAAAGTCATCCCTACTCTAAATAATATTTTCTTTTTTAAATATCTTTGTTGACAGTTAAGAAATATGCTGAAAAAGCTGATATTTAAAGGCTTTTCCCAGTCAACAAAAATGTCAACAACCAGTACACAAACAGTCAAAAAAATGGAAATTCAGCTGTTTTGACCATCCTCTCCCTGTCAGGCTAATCAAAAGGTATCTTCATCTGCTCCCCTTCCGTAAGTTTTATGAAGCCATCTTTGTCCAGTTGGTTGACAGTCTCTGTTTCACCCTTTCCCTCTCTGATCCAGCACCGCTGTGTACCAAATCCTTCTTTTGAGAAACGATGATAACCGCCTCTTTTCCAGCCAATGATCTGTGTGTCCATGATCTGGCATATCTCATTTGTCTCATATTTCCTTGGTTCACCATCATAATGGTTAAATGCCTCTTTCCAGATCTGTCTGGAGCAGACATAAGTCCCGGCATATCCATCCAGCCATCCCTGAACCTGCCCTGCCATCGTATCTTCCTGCATGAACTGTTTCCGGTATTCAATGATCTGCTCCTCCATTTCTTTTGGAAGTTTCAGAAGGCTGCCTTTGTCCTTGCAGGAATTGAAGATGACCATTGCTTCCGCCCAAAGCTGGTCGAAGTATGCCCTCGATTCTTCTTCATTATCAAGAAGATGTTTTTCCGCCTTTGAGGAATCGACCTCAATTGCAAGGAAACGTCTGGCTCCTGTACGGTCAAAAGGCAGAAACTGCTTTGTATTGGTTGTCCCGGCAAACAGACATTGTCTCGGTCTGTCCTCTTCAAATTTCCCATAGGAATTCCGAAATGTGTCTTTCTGCCGACTCAAAAAGGACTTGATCTCTTCATTGCTCTTTGCACTAATCGCAGCAATCATCTCCGACATTTCCATGATCCAGTGACCCCGGAGCTTTTCATAAATCTTTTTATCTCCCAAATCTCTCAAGTCATCTGAAAACCACTCATCCTTAATAGCCAGAAACCGGAAAAATGTAGATTTTCCTGCCCCCTGTGTTCCTACAAGGCAGAGCATCTCATCTGCCTTACACCCCGGCTTAAAAATACGGAGCAGTGCTTCCATCATAAAATGCTTCAGGCATTCATAGACCATATCTGAATCATCTGCCCCCATATACCGCTTCAATACATAACGGATACGTTCTGTGCCATCCCACTCTAAGCGGTTCAGATATTCGCAGATCGGATGATACTGTTTGCTGTTTGCTTCCGCCCTCAGGGCTTTATCCATATTTTTCTCATTTCCCAGACTATAAAACTGTTCAAAATACAGATAAAAGAAATCCCTGGCAGCATCTGTCATAGAGATGATCCCATCATTCCACCAGAGTTTCCTGACGATATCGATCCTCTGGTTCAGGAGATTAAATCTCAGGCTCCCTTTCAGGAGCGGATCTTCCCGAAGGACGATCATATAATTCTGCATTGTTCCTTTGACGGTTCCCTGATTTGTCACAGCCAGATGGGAGCGGATCTCCCTTATGGCATCCACATCCGCCATCTGCTCCATGATCTGCAAAGCGTCCTGCTCCTTTACATTCTCGCTCAATCTTTTCCACCTCCTTTCCTTTTTCCTTGACAAGCATTTTCTTATCCTCTTCATCACCGAACAGAAGAATATCCAGATAATATTCAACGATACTCAACTCCCTCAGTGCGGTGCCAAAATGCCCATCCCACTCTTCCTCTGGTGTTTTTGGTGCATAACATTCTTTCCATTCCAGAAGCAGGGTGCGGTAATCCAGATATGCTTTTGTAAATCTGGCACATTCTGTTTTCCAGTCTGTTTCTGGGGTCTTCCCTTTTTCTTTCACCAGAGACTTTTTCCCAATTTTGGGAGAATCCCTTGCCCTGTTCCCATAGGAGATCCCAAAATCATCTGCCAGCTTCAAAGCAGCCTCTCTGGATTTTAGTCCGAAGAGCTGGGCGGTAAAATCGATCACATCCCCGGTGCATCCACAGCCAAAACAGTAATATCTGCGGTCTACTTTCATGCTCGGTGTACTGTCATTATGAAAGATGCACCGGATCAATCCGCTCCTGTTGGGCTTAAATCCATAAAGTTCCGCAGCCTGCCTGACCGTCACATTCTGCTTTACTACTTCAAATACATTCACTTTCTATCCACTTCCTTTCCAACCCGTTCAGATATGACCGGGTTCAAAAAAAGAGCATCCTGACTTTTATCCAAAACTGAATAAATCAAAATGCTCTTTATAGGGAATCCCTGTCATGATATTTCGTTTTTGTTTTCTTTCTGGCTGCATTTTCTTCTGCGACCCGCTTTTTATTGGCAGCCAGTTTTTCAAGAACACTCGTCCT
>SFQZ01000236.1 GCA_004562915.1 bacterium | reverse complement strand
TCAGAGGCAAATACCGGCACAGAAACTAATAAAACAAGAAAAATCATCAAGATGAATAAAAATCTCTTCATTAGTCTCACAGTTTTATCCCTCCCTTTTCTTATTCTTTCTGTGAGAAACTACTGCAATCATCAAAAAAGCAAATGGAATAACAGCAAATATCATTTCCCTCAACGACATTATTTCCCCCTTTATTTCATCATATTCCTTTTGTTCATATGCAACCCGCTCTCCGGTTATCACCAGCCTGTGTGTATTAATCCCATAGGGTGTACACGTAATTAGGGTCGCAAGGTCTTTGTCCGGAACAATATGCAAAGAATCTGTTTCATCTGGTTTTATCACTTTGATTTCTGTCACCTGATACGCCAGTGTATTCCCGAGAACATGAATAAAAAACAGATCTTTTTTCTCTATCTCATCAAGTCTTGTGAAAAGTTTTGAATTCGGAAGTCCTCTGTGCCCTGTTAATATCGTCCTTGTATTGCTGCCTCCTACAGGAAGACTTGATCCTTCCAGATGCCCGACACCCACAGACAGAACTTCATCACTTATTCCATGATAAATTGGCAGGTTCACGTTGATTTTTGGTATGTCTATACTCCCCATGACACCAGTAGCCGATATATTAAGAATTTGATTGTAAGACTCTTTGCTTAATATATCAGCTCCCTGAGCTTCTATCAGCATACTTCCCGACTGATAAAGAATACTGTTGTACTGATTTGCTTCTTCTAAATAATACCGTGTGTCTTTTTCCTGGATAGTTTCCACTTCTTTTGCATAGGTAGCGACAGCATCTTTCTGATACTGCCGCTCTACTATACTGCTGATCAGGGGATATGAGCACACGATAAAACCTAAAATAAAGAGGAGAAACGACAGTATCCTTTTTATGTTTATCTGTCTATTCATAAACTCTCCTGTACCTGATTTTTCTTACTGTAAAGCTTTTTTCTTTTTATTGATCACACCTGCAGTAATCATAAGAACACATCCTGCTCCCAACATGATGATTGTCATGGTGGAACCAGTAATCGGAAGCTTAGAACCAACTTTATTAATTACAGTCAGATTACCTGTGCCTGTCTCAAGATTCGTTTCCAGTTCTTTTTCTTCTTCATTCAGAATTCCGTCTGTAAACTGTTTGATATCTGCGGTAAACTGTAAAGCGGTCAGCGCTTTCCCATTCTCGCCATCACCTTCCACATAACTGTTCCTGTCATCTGCAAAAGTTGCTGTAATGTCAAGCTTAATCGGATCAAGAATTTCACGGTATCCATCCGGCGCATCTGTTTCCTTTAAATAATATGTACCACTGTCGAGACCGATAATACTAAATATACCATCTTCATCCGATGCCATCTCAACTGCGCTTTCAGGAGCATCGCCTGTTACAGAATCATCATTGATTACAATATACCCTGCATCTGTTTTCTTTACATACACCTCATCTGTACAATCCTCATCCAGATACAGGCGAAATTTCGCATTCTCAAGCTTGCTGTCATGATCATTTATTTTTAAGCCGTCCAGACGATAGGTGAAACACACAACAGGACTCCATGGGGTAACGCCTGTCTCCCCTTTATCTCCTGTTGTACCGCCATCACCGGTACTGTCAGGATTATTAGAAAATTCAAGCCTTACTTTATTCTCAAATCCCGGTGTTCCGGTATCTTCTGCTGCCTTATCATTCAGCGTGGTATTATAAGTCAGGATGACGCTCTGACCATACGTATTATGTCCGTTTTTATCCATATGGTCAAAGTTTGTATCTACGATTGACTTCAAATCCTCGATTTCCACAAGGAAGGTATCGTCATCCATATTTTCCGTTACGGTATATTCACCGGAAGAAAGCGTGTACTTATTCTCCCCCTCTGTTATCATAATATTCACGCTGTCCGGATCAAAGGTGAGCGCCTCATCCATCACATCATGCCATGCATAATAATAACTGTGATACCCATTCATATCCGGTACATTGGACGTGAACCTGAACGGAACGGTCTGACCAATTTCATAATCTGCCATATCATTCCACCCATCATCGCCAACTTCCTCTCTGTTATCATCTTCTCTGATTGCCTTATCAACACTTGGATAATCCGATTTTATCTTCACACCTGAATCCGGATTCGCCGTATCAACAATACAGAGAGAACTTGCAGAATTCTCCCCTGAAGTATTTGTGACTTCATCAATAATATAGTATCCATAGTCAAGACCGGAAATGTATACAGAACCATCCTCCCGTACCTCTGTCACTTGAATATTGTCAGCTGCGCTATTTCCCAGTCTGACCAGTTCATCCCTCAGTTCCTCAATAAAGTATCTAAAATCCGAGTAATACCCGTTTTCCCCCTGCTCTGTCTGTGCCCCTTCCACTTTATACTGATTCAAAGACTGAATGTAATCAATTACTTCATATTCTGTAACATTTTCGGGACTCTTTCCCAATTTATCACCTACTACATTCTGTAATGCCTCTTTGCAGGCGTCATTAAATGTATAATTGATTGATTCCCCATACTTCGAGTTTTCTGCATGAAAAAGCTGATATATATTAAACGATTTTCCAACCAGATCCTGACTTGCATTCTTTCCATAGATTGTGACAGTAGCTATTCCGGTTCCAAGAGATGCTGTTCCACCGGGTGTTGTAACTGGTGTTACACTCTGCACTGTGATTGTATCTGCCATTACAGTTACTGCAGCAGATGCAGGATAAATAACCGATGCGCCCGCCAATGCCAAAGCCATAATACGTATCATCATGTTTCTGTTTTTCATATAAATACCTCCAACTATTATTCGGTACTGTAAAGTTTTACAGTCCTATTTTTCTTTAAAACCTTATATTTTCAAGGATTTCATCACTTTTTACGAATAAAAAAGCAATGACCCCCTTTTT
>SFQZ01000062.1 GCA_004562915.1 bacterium | reverse complement strand
CGAAGGATGCCCCAAAACAGGGCATCCCCGCCCCTTCGCCTGACTTCCGGCTTCCAAGGAGAAACAGGGATGAAAATAAGATACTGGAATATCTGACAAAGACCAGAGGAATCCAAGAAGATCTGGTAAAGGTATTTATTGGGAATGGCGATATTTATGAGGATGAAAAGCATCATAATATCGTGTTTGTCGGGAAAGACCGTTCGGGGATTCCCCGGTATGCCCATATCAGGGGAACGGAAGAAGAAAAATTCCGGGGAGATGTGGCTGGTTCATTGAAAGAGTACAGTTTTTGCTACAGAGGAAACAGTGACCAGCTGTATGTATTTGAAGCACCAGGGCACTGACAGCCTTTCTTTCTGACAGCCCAAATATCACTTCGGTATTTCTCTGCCTTGATAATGACAAAGCCGGGGAGGAAGCCTGTGAAAAGATTACCGGCAAAGAGATTCCCTGTGAACGGATCATCCGCTTAAAGCCGGTTCTGAAAGACTGGAATGAAATCATCTGCCATCAGGAAGAAATGCAGGGAAGGAACCCGGTTGCAGATACGGTTGTGCTGAAAGCCCAGGAAAAAGAAGAGGTCGTGCCTATGATCTATTATCAGGATGTGGAAGCAACCAGTGTAGAATGGCTCTGGTTTCCCTATATCCCTTTTGGCAAGCTGACCATTATTCAGGGCAATCCGGGGGAAGGAAAAACGTATTTTGCCATGAAGCTGACTGCAGCCTGCACCAACCGGAAATATCTCCCGAACATGGAAGCGATAGATCCTTTCAATGTAATCTACCAGACTGCTGAGGACGGAAAGGGAGATACCATCAAACCAAGGCTGATCGAATGTGAAGCCGACCTTTCGAGGGTTACTATGATGAAGCTGAATTTGCAATCGTAAAAGGAAATACCGTATTTGGAAATCTAATGGATGATGTTCGGTTTTATGGGGAGCTTGCACTGGTAAGGGAAGGAATTGAGAAAATTCATGAAGCATTACCTGATTATAAGTTCGTTCCGATGAGGGATGTGCGAGAAGCAATGTATCCAGAGAAGATGACCACAGAACAACTGGCTGAGGCATTGGATGAGATTGCAGAAGCGTTTGACCTATATGAGTATCGGGATAATGTGGAGATGGGAGAAAATACGGTACAGGAAGCAATGCTGGATTTACAAAGTGGCAATATTCATTATTATATTTCATACTTGAAAGATATTGTAGACGAAGAATGCGACCTGTCTGTTCGTGCAGGTGTATTGATGGAAAGGCTGAAAGCCTATGAACCGGAACTTCCAAAAGATATGCAACCAATGGTGTATGTAAACTATTGTGAAGAAAGTAATCTCATGAATCCAAGATGTCAGAAATTGTCTGAACTGGATACAAAAACCGTAGAACAGGACAAAGCCTGGTATGCTGATCGTGATCCAAACACCAACGAACCAAAAACGACAGCACAGATGTTTTTTACAGTATATTATGCTGAGAAGGGCGACAAGATGCTGCATCATTTTCAAGGTAGGATAGATATTGGTACCGGAAACGGCGGTATCATCAGTCAATTAAAGATGCAGAATGAAATGAAATTGGCAGATGAAAGCTGGATCAGTTATCAGCAAGGAAAAGGCAATGAAGAGTATCAGAAGTATATGGAAGATCTGACGGACATGCAGAATCATGTGCTGCCGTATTTACAGAGCTTTTGCAGCCAGGAAGAAAAAGGTGTGAAGGAGAGACGAGAACAGCAGGTAGCAGAGAAAAATGAGAGCAGAGAAGCTGTGCCAAGAACTGGCGTTGAAGCAAATACAGCAGTTAAGGATGCGGGGAAAGCTGAAAGAAAGGCAATAACAGAGAAAAAGACAATGACAGGAAAAGAGAAGAAACCGTCGATTCATGAACGTCTGGAAATCAATAAGAGAATCATCCAGGAAAAACAGGGAAAAGATAAACCGGAGAGAGGAGCTGATTTGAGTGTAAGGACGGTGTAGTATAAGATAGAATGGAGTCGGAGGTCACGGATAACAATGTGGCTTCCGGCTTTTTTGAGTATTGTCGGAATAATTAAAAATGGTACAATGTTTCTTTTGCTATCAGAATGTTTTTTATATAGCGAAAATGTATTGATATAGAGGTAAAATATCAGTGTGGTTTGTCCTGGCTCAAATTTAGGAAATGATTTACACCCCATGCTTGAAAAACTACGGATATTCGTATACAATGTATTCTGTAATACTATATCAACTGGAAAGGGGAAGCGTATGAAAGGATATCTCTCCATACGGGAAATTTCATACAAATGGGGTGTATCGGAACGCCGTGTCAATCAGTATTGCACCCAGGGGCGTATTCCCGGCGCTGAGCGTTTTGGGCGTTCATGGGCGATTCCAGAGGATGCCGAAAAACCGACGGATCCACGTAAAGGGAATAACGACCGATCCCATACCCCGAAAGAAGAATAAAGCGAGGGAATACACAATGACGAAATCAAATTCAAAAAAATACAGCACCATTCTATATGTAGCCCTTGCTATTTTTACAGCGATGGTGCTGCGGCAGATTGCCCGTTGGGCAGACGCCCCACTGGACTGGTTTTGCGGTATGATTCGCTCTGCCATATACATTGAACTGTTTATCGCTTGGGGCGTTTCCCTGCACAGGCGGATCATTCAGCCACAGGTGCGCCGCTATCTCACTTCGATTTCTGTGTTGGTGGTATTTTGGATGACAGTCAGGACAATTCGGTATTCGTTGGATGAATGTATATGGTTGATGCGATATCTCTGGTATTTGTACTATCTGCCCATGTTGCTTATTCCGCTTCTGGCGGTGTTCGTTGCTTTGTCGTTGGGAAAACCGGATAACTTTCGTTTGTCGAAGTGGACGGGGCTTCTTTACATACCTACCGCTGCACTGTTACTGCTTGTGCTGACCAATGACCTGCATCAGTTCGTATTCGTTTTTCCGGAAGATGCGATTGTATGGGTAAATGATTATAGTTATGCCTTAGGCTATTTTCTGGCAGTCGGATGGGTGGTATCTTGTACTATAACAGCTCTTGTTGTCATGCTGATCAAATGCCGTATTCCACACAGCCGGACTGTTTTGATGCTGCCTTTCGCCCCTGCTGTAGTAGCGTTGATCTATGGTGTTCTTTATTATTTCCGTGTTCCGTGGCTGAAATTTCTGACGGGAGATATGACTGTTGTATTCTGTTTGCTTATTGTCGCTATACTGGAATGCTGCATTGAGTGTGGATTGATCCAGAGTAATACTGGTTATGAAGAGCTGTTCATGGTCAGCAGGCTCGGTGCACAGATCACAAATCAGGAGAATGCTGTCTGTCTTGCCAGCGCCAATGCAAGAGCATTGACAGAAGAACAGAGGATAAGCACCAAAACACAGACTGTTTCGGCAGATAAAAGTATGATTGTCAAAAGTCAGCCCATTGGATTTGGCCATGTGCTATGGCAGGAGAATGTTGCTGAACTGACCGAAGCAATCGAGCAGATTGAAGAAAACTGTCGTGATCTTGCGGAGCACAACCGTATTCGGCAGGAAAATCTGAAAACGAGAAAAAAGATTCTTGCGCTTCAGGAAAAGAACCGGGTAAGTGACCTGCTTCACAGGGAAACAGCCGGGCAGATTGACTTGATTGATCGGATGCTGGCACAGTATGATACGGAGACAGATGATAGAAAACGCAGCAGGCTTCTTGGCGGGGCAGCAGTTGTGGGCGCCTATATAAAACGATATGGAAATCTGCTGCTTATCGGCGAGCGCACGGAAACAGCGGATATACGTGATCTGGCAAGGTGTTTTGATGAGTCTTTTATCAATCTGGAATTGCTTGGCGTGAATTGCCTCCATACGCTGCCATCGGATATTATTTTGGCAACGAAGGATATGCTTCAGGTTTACCGCAGCTTTGAAGCAGCAGTGGAAACCAGCCTCAGCGACCTTCAATATGTATGGATCAATGTCAGGGAAAGCAAAGAAGGAATTTTTCTGAATATGGAATTTGTCTGCGATACCGATCTCTCCCCTTTTGCGTCGATAGCAGATTCATTCTCCTGCGAAGACGGAGCTTATCGCTTCACCTTCAAGCTGCGGAAAGGCGGTGAGGAAAAATGAAAATGTGGAAAATTGCAGGACAGCTCAAGAATAGATATGCGTTGCGCATTGCAGTAAAAGAAGCGCTGGACACGCTTCCTACTGCCGTCTGTTACTTTAATCTCTCAGGTACAGTCAAACTGTGCAATACGACCATGTATGATCTTTTCAGAAAAATCGCCCAGAGTGATCTGCAAAGTTTTGACGAACTGAAAGAAGCACTGAATGGTTGTGATAAATCGACCGGTATTGTACGGGATGGAAATGTGTTTCTTTTTCCAGATGGGAGAGCCTGGCAGTATTCCGCAGAGAAAGTCAAAACCGCTGACGGCAAGGTTTATACGGAGGCGGTGTTCAGTGATGTGACCGAACTGTACGAAAAGCGGCAGGAACTAAAACGGCAGTCAAGAGAACTGAAAAAAATGTACCAGGAACTGAAAACTCTGTCGGAGAATGTGCAGGAAGCGACCAGAGAGCAGGAAATCCTCAACATGAAATCACGGTTGCATGATAAGATGAACATGGGCGTTGCCGCTATACGGCAGATGCTACGCCAGAATACCACTTCTGAGGAAAATGCTGCCGCTGTTGTGCAATTTCGCCGCGCCATTCAGGTCTTGCAGGAGGAAAATGCCTATCCGCAGGATGATGTGACGGAGTTTATCCGGGACGCGGCAGTATCCGGCATTCAGGTAAAAATCACAGGTAATTTGCCGGAAACAGAAAAAGCATTGAATTTACTTTTGCCTGTCATGCGGGAAGCCTGTGTCAATGCCGCCCGACATGCCGATGCGACAATGCTGTATGTGGCAGTAGAGCAGAGTCCGGATACCGTTACCCTGCACATGACCAATGACGGCAAGCAGCCTGAGGAGGAAATTACACCCCGAGGCGGCCTTGTTGATCTCGACAAAGTGATTAGGAAAGCAGGCGGCAGGATGGTGATTCAGTCGTGGCCTGTATTTGTGCTGACGGTGACCCTACCGGTCAGCAGACAGAAAACGAAACAGGAGGTGCCGGTATGACAAAGGTACTTGTAATCGACGATCAGCGGATCGCCAGAGAATATATGGAGAATGTAGTGAAAAATGGCGGGGACTATGAGCTTGTGGGTAGTCTGTCAAAAGCAGATCTGGCTGAAACCGTCTGCCGCAGAAGTCAAGTGGATCTGGTGCTTATGGATGTCTGTACCCATGGGACAAAGGACGGTATCGATGCGGCTGCCCAGCTGCGCAGGCTGTTTCCAAAGCTGAAAATGATTGTTGTTACTTCCATGGTGGAGGAGAGCTATATCAAGCGGGCCAGAGAAGCCGGGGTGGACAGTTTTTGGTACAAAGAGATCAGTCCGGAGGATCTGATCACCGTCATGGATGCCACCATGCAGGGCAGACAGATATGGCCTGGTGAAACGCCGACTGTAAAGCTGGGTGTTACCACCAGCGATGATTTTACAGAAATAGAAATTAAGGTTCTGCGTTTGGTTTGTGAGGGACTGGAATACAGCGAGATTGCAGAAAAGCTAAATTATACGAAGGATAATGTAAAGTATCATATCCGTAACATTCTTCAAAAAACAGGTTATGCCAATAAGACACAGCTTGCCATTGCCGTAACAGGCAAACGCTATATTATTCCGAAGCTTTTTGATGAACAGGACGACTCAGAAGAAAATCCCATCGTTTTATAATAGAATTTTGTAATATTCCCGGTTTCAGGTTTGAAACCGGGCTTTTTCTTTTTGTAAAGGGCGAAAATTTACCCTTATGGGTAGGGAAAAGAAAAAGGCATTTCCGTATAATGGAAGAGTATATGGGATAGTTGCATCATTTCACGTTCTGGAGCCAAAGCCGGACGTGAATCAGGAATTTTGGAGGTGAAGATATTGCGTAGAGTTGTGATTGATATGCAGAATGTCCTGTTTGCAGATGCAGTAGCCGAAGCGCTTCGCAGGTTTGATTCTGATTTTGATCCGGTTATGAGTGATGGCCCGGATAAAACCCTGTCGTTGTGCGATACCGTTCTGGCCAACATCCTGATTATGGAGGTTACAGCATATGCACCATGGAAGCTGGAGAAACGGATGAAAATTCGTGATGAGTTGAGAAAACGTAATCCGGATTGCAAAATTGTGCTGGTAGTTGATGAGAATACCGAGAAAAAGCTGGCAGACCAGGTTCGACAGGCAAAGAAAGATGGTCTGGTAGATAATTTTATCTATGGGTCGATTTCTTCCAGCTATCTGTCGGCGGTTATCGATGCATTGTAAGGGGAGGGAGAGACGATGAGGAAACGAAAACCTTGGATTTATGTAATAGGAATTCTTGTGCTGGCAGGGCTTATGATGCTGACGGCCTGCGGAGTAAATGGCGGGCAGAAGGAGCCTGTAACACTGACCGTCTGGCATGTCTATGGCGGGCAAACAGATTCACCGCTCAATGATCTGATTGAAGAATTCAATGAAACGGTTGGTGCTGAGGAGGGAATTAAGCTTCAGGTCACCGTCGTGTCCAATACCAACAATATCCATGACGCAGTGCTCAGGGCAGCCAATGATGAGCCGGGAGCAACCGGGCTTCCGGATATGTTTATTTCTTATCCTAAGACCGTTTTGGCTATGCCGGATCCGGAGATTTTGGTGGACTACAGGGATTATTTCAGCGAGGAGGAATTATCTGCCTATATTCCCGCCTTTCTGGATGAGGGAGAGATTGACGGTCGACTGGTTGTTTTTCCTGTGGCGAAATCTACAGAAATTATGTTTGTTGATAAGACGCTGTTTGATCGGTTCGCAGCGGATACCGGTGCTACTTTGGAGCAGCTTAATACCTGGGAGGGATTATTTGAATTGTCCAAAGAGTATTATCAGTGGACAGATGCACAGACGCCGGAGATGCCGGGAGATGGAAAAGCCTTTTTTGTCCATGATTATCATTTCAATTATTTTCAGGTAGGTGTGGAATCCTTGGGAGAGGATTTCTTTCAGGGAAATAAGATTGCCTATGGTAAAGCTTTTTCTAAAGTCTGGGAGCCTTATGCAGACGCTGCCGTTCAGGGCGGCGTGTGGCTGCAGGAAGGTTATGCAACGGAGCCGCTTCGGACCGGAGAGACGATTGTCAGTGTAGCTTCGTCAGCAAGTGTTCTCTACTATGAGGATATTGTAACCTATCCGGACAATCAATCCGAACCGATAGAAGTTATCGCAAAGCCCGTGCCATGCTTTGAGAATGGAGAACAGCTGGTTATGCAGCGTGGTGCAGGTTTCTGTACGGTGAAATCTACACCGGAGAAGGAACGTGCAGCCGCTGTTTTCCTGAAATGGCTGACCGAACCGGAAACCAACGTGCGCTTTGTGACCAGCGTGGGGTATATGCCGGTGACAGATGCTGCTTTTGAGGTACTGCCGGATTTTATAGAGAATCTGGAGGACCCGAAGTACAGGAGTCTTTATGAAGCATTTTTGGAAACACAGTCTTCTTATGAATTCTATACGGCACCTCAGCTTGCCGGTTATCTGGAGCTGGAGCAGACCTTTGAAAAAAATGTCCGCAGTAAGCTTCGCGTGGCTTGCAGTAGCTGGCAGGAAGGAGAAGAAGATGTGGAAAGATTGATGTCGGAGGCGCTGGAGAATGTGAAAGCGTCACTTCCCGAATAGATAGGTGAGTGAGTACCATGGCAAATACGCTGAAAGAATTTGAAAAACTCCTGCATTTGGCTTTAGACCGCAAGGTTACGCTGCACAGGAAGCTGATGATGTATCTGCTTTGTTTGATCCTGGCAGCGTTAGGCATTCTTTTGCTGCTTTTGACAGCCATCGGTGGGCCGCTGAAGGCGGAGCCGCAGATTGCGCAGGCGATGGAGAGTCAGTTACATACCACGTATGATAAAGTCTCGGAGGAAATGGAGACTTACACCGGATACAGCCTGCAGCTTTCCAGGGAACTGGAACGGGACATAAAGGATTTTCTGGACGAAAAAGGAATGTCAGTCTCGGATCTGAACAATCGGCCGGAGCTGCTTTTGGAAATACAGAAAATGATGTATTCGGAACTTAATACAACGATCCGGCTGGGGCGAAGCAGCGGTGTATTTGCGTTGGTAAATGCAACGATAAATACACAGATTTCGGAAGCCGATCAGTCCCGGTGCGGGGTCTATCTGCGGCTGATTAATGTGAGTAGCAATGTGATTTTAAGCCCGGAAACCATTTTGTTCCGTGGGAATACAGAAATCGCAAGGGAAAATGGGTTGGAACTGCATAACCGCTGGAATATGGAATTAAATACAGAGGGGCTTTTGGGGTATCAGGAGCTTGAAACTGGATTAGGGCAGTCGGAATCTGGTTATTACTGGATCAGTCGTATGAATCTGAAAAATACCTGGGAGGATGTAATCTTGCTTCTTGTTCCGATGTATGCAGACTCAGGAGAATTTTTGGGGGCATGTGGGATTGAACTAAATGATGTTCATTTCAGCCTGGAATATCCGGCTACAGCAAGTTCCTATGGTTCTATGGTTACAGTTATCGCGCCAGTGGAAAACGGGAATCTGAGACTGGATCAGGGCATGGCGGGGAATACGGAGGGCACATGGCTTGATACTGCGGAAAGTCTGTCCATCATAGAAAAGAATGTTTATTACAGCACGTATCGCTCCACAAAATGTGATTATTATGGAATCCAGATGCCTTTAGAGATACCAGGAAGTGGTGGACAGGAATGGGCAGTTGCGGTGCTAATCCCGCGGGAAAACTGTGACCAGTATATTTTGAGGAATAGGGTGGGCATTATGGGTGTCATACTGGGATTTGTCCTTATTATGATTGCTCTTGCGTGGTTGTTGTCGAAGAAATTTGTCCGGCCAATCCTTCAGAGCTTTCAGGATATCAGGGATGGCCAACAGGCAGGCGATAGTAAATTCAAATTTGCAGAGTTGGAGGAGTTTTGCGGATGGCTGTCAGAAAGGGAGAAACCGCCAGAGGCGGACGAACTTTCGCCGAATATGGCAGAACTCTTTGAACACTTTGCCCGGAATGTAAAAACACTGACCAATGCGGAATACAATATTTTCCGATACTACATGAACGGTTATGAGGTAGCGCAGATACCAACGGAAGCATGTGTCAGCATGAGTACCGTAAAAAAGCACAACGGAAATATCTACAGGAAGTTGGAGATTTCATCCAATGAAGAACTGATGATGTATCTGGATCTCTTTCGGAGATGTGACTGTATTGAGAAACTTCAGCTGGATGAGAAAGCAGACGTTTCAGAAATAGGGACAACCAAGTGAATAAATGAAGCAAAAAGCACAAAAATCATGTATGGTTTTTGTGCTTTTTGCATGGTGTACCGAGTCTACCATAGCCTTTTCGATGGTAGACTCGGTTTACTTTTTTCTTTCGAGGCCAAAAAGTAGACCTGGTACCATAGATTTTTGATTTCCTAACCAATATGATGGTGTTACAAGCGATGCATGCGTTGTTTCTCGGAAATTTTAGAATCTTGGAAAGGGGTTGGTCAAACGGTGCAGAGGGTTTTACAGGATATACTGACAGATTGCTCGACAGAGGATAAATTTGAGTTTTCCATCGTCTGCGAGGAATGCGGAAAGGTCTGGAAAAGCAAGGCTATTGCTTTTTCAAAAGCCCGTATCCATCCTGTCACAGAGGGAAAGAAAGTGGTCTATGCAGCCCTCTATCAACGAGAGAAAAAAGAGGCGCATCTGAAGGCTTTGAAGGCTGGAGAAAAATTATTCAGCAGATGTCCGATTTGTCATAGATGGGTTTGTGACGATTGCTTTATGGTCTGCGAGGATCTGGATATGTGCAAGCAGTGCGCAGAACGGTTGAATGAAAAGGGCAGTATTGTCGGATAGCTTTCTAATTTATTATTTAAGGAGTATAGAGGATAACGTAAAAACCTTTGTTATCTTAATGCAAAACAAACTATTACAGGAGGTAATCTTATGGGACTTATTAAAGCAGGAATGGGAGCACTTGGCGGAACGCTGGCGGATCAGTGGAAGGAATTTTTCTACTGTGATGCGCTTCCAAACGATGTGCTGATGCGTAAGGGTGAAAAGCGCGTCAGTGGCAGATCTTCAAACACTAAGGGAAATGATAATATCATTTCAAACGGATCGGGCATCGCCGTCGCGGACGGTCAGTGTATGATTATTGTCGAGCAGGGCAAGATCGTTGAGGTCTGCGCCGAACCCGGCGAATTTACATACGACAGCTCCACCGAGCCGTCTATTTTCGCCGGAAGTCTCGGAGACAGTATCAAGGATACATTCAAGATGATCGGCAAGCGTTTCACCTACGGTGGCGATACTGGTAAGGATCAGCGGGTGTACTACTTTAATACTAAGGAAATTATCGGCAACAAATTCGGTACGCCCAATCCTATCATTTTTGAGGTTGTGAATAAGCGCATCGGTATCAGCCGGACTGTACAGGTTCGATGCAACGGCGTATACACCTATGTGATCTCCGATCCTCTGCTGTTCTACACGCGGCTTTGCGGCAATGTGGAAACCGAGTTTACAAGAGATCAGATCGACGAGCAGCTTAAATCGGAATTTATCGATGCATTACAGCCCGCTCTCGGCGCTCTTGCCGAGCAGGAGCTTCGCCCTGCACAGATACCGGCGAAAGCAAACGAGCTGAAAGCAGCAATGAATGACGCACTGAAACAGGAGTGGATTGATAACAGAGGAATTTCCGTTGGTAAAATCGCACTCAACCCGATTACGCTGACAGCCGAGGATATGAAGAAAATCAACGAGCTGGAGGATGCTGCAAATGTCGGCTCCAACCCGTTTATGATGGCTGGTACTATGACCAATGCAACGGCCGATGCTATGAAGACTGCAGCTGGTAATCAGGCAGGTGCCATGACGGGCTTCATGGGCATGGGCATGGTCGGAATGGGCGGTCAGGGCGGTTTCGGTGCTGCACAGAATCTTTACAACATGGGACAGCAGCAGATGCAGTCTCAGCAAATGCAGCCGACCCAGCAGCCTGCTCCGGAGCCGACACCGGTTCCATCGCAAAACAGCTGGAAATGCACCTGCGGTGCTACGGCAACCGGAAAATTCTGCCCGGAATGCGGAGCAAAGAAACCGGAGCCGGTGCAGGCAGGTGCCTGGAAGTGCAAATGTGGAGCCACGGCGACAGGGAAGTTCTGTCCGGAGTGCGGCTCTCCGAAGCCTGCAGATGCGGACGGATGGACCTGTTCCTGCGGAACGGTAAATAAAGGGAAGTTCTGTCATAATTGCGGAGCAAAGAAACCGGCGGGTGTACCTCTTTATCGTTGCGATAAGTGTGGATGGGAACCGGAAGATCCAGCACACCCACCAAAATTCTGCCCAGAATGTGGCGACATCTTTGACGAAAACGACAGAAAGTAGCATAGGAGAGGAGGAATTCTTATGTATAGACTTCCATCTGAAGAAAAGCAGCATAAAGAAACAATCGGTGCTTTGATTTTGAGTATTATCATTATTATCGCAGGAATTGGCGGTATGATCTATACAAAGCACGAAAGCTTGGAGTATAAGAATTCTACGGATGTTCGAACACTTCATGCAACTGTTTATAGTTGTGAACAATCGAAAGAAAAAGATAATAATGGAGAGCGAAAAGAAGAATATAAGGTAAGATTTACTTATGAAATCGATGGAACGACATATGATGATTCTAAGATTTACTATAAAGAAATGAGGAGAGGAGATACCGTACAGATTACGGTTTACAGGAATTCAAAGGGAACATATAAACTGGAACCAGGACCAACTCCGATTTATTTCTTTGGATTTGCAGTAATGATTCCGCTAGGTATCATTGGTTTCGTCGTAATAAGTAAAGATCTTATTAAGTATCGCCGAGAAGAAAAAGAAGGTAGAAGACTGTAAGCATGGAATGGGAGAAAGGAACATGATGAAAACATATAGAAGTTTATCGGTATTTCTGATAGCGGTTATACTTGTTGGACTTTGTGCATGTGGCTCGAAAGAGGGAAATGCAAAAGGTAACGGATATAAAAAAGAGGTAGATACTTATACACATAAGAAAGATGACGCAACGATCAGTTTTGAGATTGCCAAGGAGTTAGGCTATCAGGAAAAAACGTCAGATACAAACACGTTAGAACTTGAAAATCAAGAGAACGATACGTTAATCGAAATTGTATATTTCCACGAGAATTCGAAAAGTTCTACTGTAGTGCGTGAGGCTGATTACTACGGAGAAGGTTTCAGTGATTTTGAACATATTACGATTGGCGATTACAAAGGATCTAAGGTATTTAGAGACTGGGGAAAAGCAGATGAGATTCATGAGTGTGAGATACGATTAGTGCTTACGGAACCATCTGATAAAAATATGGTTTATGCAGTGAAGGTGAATTTTAGAAAAGGTCTTCAGTGTGAAGACTTAGATGTGAAGGAATTTGTTGACAGCGAGGACTATATGCATTTCCTGAGTTCCTTTAAGGCGACATTAGAGGATTCCGAGGAAGAAACAAAGTAGGCATTCTTATTTCCATCTTCCTAATCCACGAAATATTCGGTAAGAATAAGGAGAAGGAGAAGGCACAAGAGGAACATGGGGAGACCAGATAGTCTGACAGATGAGGAGGGATGGATATGGGCTTATCAGAGGCGATGCTGCTTGCGTTTGCAACTACCATAATCTGTGCGTTTGCCATTGCTGAAAAAATCATTGACATAGACTTTGAACAGTTTATGCCGGAGAATTTGAAAAAAGCAAAAATGAAAAGAATGCTTGCAAAGCGCGAAACTCCGCTGCAAGGGGCAAGGCTTCAGAAGGACATCAAGGATTCCTTTGAAAATGTGTTACTTCCACTTGGAAAAGCAGATAAGAGTTATCTTCCAAAGAGAATGGATCTTACATTCCGCAGAAAGATGGTTCATCAGGTGGAACTGCTGGGAAAGCGTAAGCTTTGCCGGGATATCCGGGTGACGGACGTTGTACCGCTTCCGAAAAATAATTTCAAAAGATGGAATGATGACGGACGGGAGTGGAGGGAGTCTATCTTGCAGTGTAGTTCTCTGGAACGTCTGATTTCTCCTCAAGATGATGAAATAGTACATCAGATCTATCGGAAAAACAGTTACCTTCGGATTCTTCAGTCAAGGCACATTCGTCATTCGGATCGTCAGGGCAGGAACAAGGAATTTTATTCCGATAAAGGGAAGATCACCTGTCCATCCTGTGGAGCTGAGGTGGAGCTGAGCAGTCAGCAGGTCATCTGTCCATATTGTGGCGGTGTGATACAAAGTGAATTCTATGACTGGCAGACAGAAGTATTTGAAATCTATGAGAAGATGGGTGCAAATATGCAATACGGACTGTTATTGCTTGCTTACTCAGGTGTCATGTTCTTATGTCTGACCCTATGTCTTTATCTGATCAAAGATGCAGATGTTTCTCTTACCGTAGGTGTAATTGTTACACTGCTTATACTTCTGGGAATTGCGAGATTCTTTCGAACAAGGGAAGAAAAACAGGAAAAACTGTCGGAGAAAATCGTCAGATATTCGGAAAATTATCTGAGATCGTGTATCAATGAAGCACTTTATAAAGAAGTAAGTGATGAAGCGCTGATGGATTATGGAGTCGGTTCTATTGTATTAGAAAAAGTGGTTCATACGGACCAGACAACGGAAATAACAGTGAAGGTATATGGAACGGAGACCTACCTTCCTGAAAGAGGAAAACCATATACGAAGAAAATAAAGAAAACCCTCGTTTTGCAAAGGGCAAGATATCCGGAAAGAAGGAAAACGGACGGTGTATTTTTTAAGGAAAAGGATTGTCCATCCTGTGGTGCCAATTTCATACCGGATGAACATAACTGCTGTTCGTTCTGTGGTTATAGCTTCCGGGCAAACAATGCAAAATGGGTAATGAAAGCAATGAAAACATCATAATCAGAAGAAAATGAATTTGCCGGGAATCCGGTAACATAGTAGGAAGGGAGAAGGAATTATGGCTAATAAATGTGCAATCTGTGGAGCAGAAATTAATTTAGTACAAACTCAGAAACTGGCGGATGGTAATTGCATTTGCCGAAAGAATTGTAGAAGTAAGGGTATGAAAGCATTTGACTATGTGCATGCCAATCTTCCAAGTGTTCAGTCACATTTGGAGCAGGTGGACCGAGGAACAAAACTTTGGGAATATTTCTTTGTACCTCGTCTGAAAACAAAGAATAAAGCGCAGAAACTGAAACGATTCGGTGGTCATCTTTACGTAGCAGAGGATATTGGTCTGGTGGCATTTACCCAGGTGGATTATAAATTCTTCCTATTTGGAAAGAGCACACGTGCCTGTGTATACCGTATCGCCGATTTGCGAGCTTATGAATTCGAAAAAGAAGAAGTAAGAAATGGTGATAAGACAGAGAAAAAAGAAGTAGCGCATCTTGCATTTATCAACACTCCGGGACTTTATGAGGTATTTGTTCCGATGAATAATGTCTTGGATTTTGAAAAACTGAAAAAGTATTTTGACAGTCTGTTTGGAATCCAGAAAACATTGGGTAATGCAATGAATAACTGGAAGAAACAGATGGATGCTGTGAAGGATATTTCAGTCGGATTCAATGCTGCGGTAAGAGGAGATGCAGATATGGCAGAAAAGGCAGAGCAGGCAATGAACTCTCTGGATGCTGCAATCTACGGAGATCGTACAGAATGGATTCGGAGAGCGGATGAAGCGCTTGCAGAATTTGACCGACAGGCTCATTAAGATTAAGGAAGGAGGGTTTTCATGGCAAACTTGCAAGAATATAAATGTCCTTGCTGTGGCGGTGCGATAGCCTTCGACAGTACGATTCAGAAGATGAAGTGTCCATACTGTGATACGGAGTTCGAAATGGATGCATTAAAGGGTTATGACGATGAGCTGCAGGAAGAACAGGCAGATAGTATGGAATGGGAAACCAATGCCGGTGGAGAATGGCAGGAAGGCGAAACCGAAGGATTACGTACCTACGTATGTAAGTCCTGTGGCGGTGAAATTGTGGGAGATGCCAATATGGCAGCGACCTCTTGTCCGTTCTGTGACAACCCGATTGTTATGATGGGACAGTTCTCTGGAGCATTAAGGCCGGATTTGGTAATACCATTCAAGCTGGATAAAAAAGCGGCAAAAGAAGGACTGATGAAGCATTTGACCGGAAAACGTCTTTTGCCGAAGATCTTCAAGGATCAGAACCATATTGATGAAATCAAGGGAATCTATGTTCCGTTCTGGCTCTTTGATACCGATGTGGATGCAAATGTACGTTACCGGGCTACGAAATTACGTGTATGGAGTGACAGTGATTACGATTATACGGAAACCAGTTACTTTATGGTACACAGAGGCGGTAGCGTTGGATTTGAAAATGTTCCGGTAGATGGTTCATCTAAAATGGCGGATGATCTGATGGAATCCATTGAACCATATCACTGTGCAGAAGCGGTAGATTTCCAGACTGCATACCTTGCCGGATATCTGGCAGATAAATATGATGTGACTGCAGAAGAAAGTATCGAGCGTGCAAATGCACGTGTGAAACAATCAACTGAGGAAGCATTTGCTGCGACTGTTCAGGGATATAATACGGTTACAGCGGAAAACAGCAGTGTACAGTTTAACAACGGTAAAGCGAAATATGCATTATATCCGGTATGGCTTTTAAACACGACATGGAATGGAAACAAATACACATTTGCAATGAATGGACAGACCGGAAAATTCGTCGGAGATTTGCCTGTTGATAAGGCGGCAGCAACTCGCTGGACAGCGATTCTGGCAGTAGCATTCACAGCAGTAACCTATGGTGCGGCGACGCTTCTGCACTTTATTGGACTATTTTAGGGGGGTGACGGAATGAAAAAGAAAATGATATCGTTTTTACTTATCCTCATCCTTTGTCTTGGTATGACAATTCCGGCATATGCAGAGGATTCCGAAGGCTTTGCGGATGAATATTACCGGGTGAATGATCTGGCCGATCTTATGACTGACAGTGAGGAAAGCAAATTGCTTGATGTGCTGGATGAAATCAGTATCCGACAGAAGATGGACGTAATCGTTATGACGACAGATACACTCGAAGGATTAACGGTTGAGGAATTTGCAGATGACATGTACGACTACTGTGAATATGGATATGGAGCAGATAAAGATGGTGTGCTCTTATTGATCAGTACAGAAGATAATGACTGTTACATATCAACCTGTGGTTATGGTATCACTGCTTTTACCGATGCGGGGATTAAGTATATTCCGAAACAGATGATGGATGATCTGAAATCGCAGGATTATTTTTCCGCATGTATGACATTTGCTGAGCTGTGTGATGATTTTATTACACAGGCACGAAATGGAAGCCCATATACAGCACGCACACTTCCAAAAGACGCCTTACCATTCTATTGGATCTTTATTTCCATCGGTGTTGGTGTGATTCTGGCATTCGTTATCGTCGGAAGAATGAAGGCACAGCTGAAGACCGTTCGGTTCCAGGCTGCGGCAGGAAATTATGTGAAAGATGGAAGTATGAATATCACAGAAAGCAGAGATTTGTTCTTGTACCATACAGTAACCAAGACGGCAAAAGAAAAGAGTTCTTCAGGCAGCAGCACCCACACATCATCTTCTGGTAGAACGCATGGTGGTGGAGGTACGAAATTCTAGGAAGGGGGTGACAGATGCTTTTGGTATGATTTCTAGTATCTGTTTTTGTTTGCTATGATATATTTTGCTCTGGGAAACCCGCTTTCTATTCTTGGGTGTGGGTATATAGTTTCTGGACAACTCTATTATACCATATCCAGTGAGGGGGTATTTCATTTTTAGTAACAAAAAATGCCGTATTTATGCGGCTTGTGGCGTTTCGCAAACGCCTAGATAATAAGTAATTGAAAGGAGAGAAGATTATGAGAAAAAAGTTGAATTTGTTATTTGGACTAGTGCTTATCATCAGTATGATAGTATTGACTGGTTGTGGAGGCTCCGGAGAAACAGGAGAAAAGAACCCGTATGAAGGGAAATGGGTAGCGGTGTCCGCTCAGATGATGGGAATGTCCGTCAGTATAGATGAAGTTTTCGGAGGAGATTTTGAATTTGAAGTGAAAAATGGCGGAAAAGTTTCCTTTTCAGCTGGAGACACTACAGGGAATGGAAAATGGTCTGTCGAAGATGATCAGTTTATCTTGAGCATCGAAGGAGAAGAAATGGTGGGAATCATCGGAAAAGATATTATTTCTTTTGATAATATGCTCGAGATGGGAGTAAAGGTGATTTTTGCAAAGGATGGAACGGATGCAATGGATCCGGCACTCTATCTG
>SFQZ01000235.1 GCA_004562915.1 bacterium | reverse complement strand
ATCTTTTAATTCAAGACCAAGATCAGAGCTGATCACCTGACCACCTGTAAGAATTGCAATATCCTCTAACATAGCTTTTCTTCTGTCACCATAACCAGGTGCTTTGACAGCTACAACATTGAATGTACCACGCAATTTGTTTACGATTAAGGTTGTTAATGCTTCACCTTCCACATCCTCAGCAATGATGAGTAATTTTGCACCACTCTGAACGATCTGTTCTAACAGAGGAAGGATTTCCTGAATGTTGCTGATCTTCTTGTCTGTGATCAGGATGTATGGATCATCTAATGTAGCTTCCATTTTATCCATATCAGAGCACATATATGCAGATAAGTAACCACGGTCGAACTGCATACCTTCTACAAGGTCAAGCTCTGTCTGCATCGTCTTGGACTCTTCGATTGTGATAACACCGTCGTTGGAAACTTTTTCCATAGCGTCTGCTACCATGTTACCAACTTCCTCGTCACCAGCAGAAATTGCTGCAACTTTTGCAATCTGGTCTTTACCATTTACTTTGGATGACATTGCTTTCAAGGATTCTACTGCTTTGTCAGTTGCTTTCTTCATACCACGGCGGAGGATGATTGGATTAGCTCCTGCTTCCAGATTCTTCATACCTTCCTGAATCATTGCCTGTGCCAGAACCGTTGCTGTTGTTGTACCATCACCGGCAACATCATTTGTCTTGGTTGCAACTTCTTTTACTAACTGTGCTCCCATGTTTTCGAAAGCATCTTCTAACTCGATCTCTTTTGCGATCGTCACACCATCATTTGTGATAAGTGGAGCGCCATAAGATTTGTCAAGAACAACGTTTCTTCCTTTTGGTCCCAATGTAACCCTTACTGTATTTGCTAATTTGTCAACGCCTGCGCCTAATGCTGCTCTGGCTTCTGATCCGTATTTAATTTCTTTTGCCATGATTTTCTACCTCTTTCTATTTTAATATAAATAACTTTTTATTCAACAACTGCAAGGATATCATTCTGTTTTACGATGATATACTCTTCGCCGTCTAATTTCACTTCTGTTCCTGCATATTTGGAATAAATAACTTTCTGTCCCTCTTTTACCTGCATGGTAACTTCTTTTCCATCCACAATTCCGCCAGGACCAACTGCGATCACTTCTGCTTCCTGTGGTTTCTCCTGTGCACTGCTTGTAAGAATAATTCCTGATTTTGTAGTTTCCTCTGCCTCACACTGTTTTAAAACTACTCTGTCACTCAATGGTACTAATTTCATGATGATTCCTCCATTCAATATATATTTTTTTCTTTTGATATTGTAGAAAGTTATCAGGCTTTCTATTGTTATCATGTGTTATTAGCACTCATTTAGTTTGAGTGCTAACTGATAGTCATATAATATGTTTTTCGCTCTGAATTCGCAACTAAATTTAGAGGTGTTTACATCTATATTTTTCCATATTTTCTCGAGTTTGCTCTTTTTTTCTTGTTTTTTTATATCATATTACTTTTTCGATGATTTCATACTTTTTTTAGATTTATCGGTGGAAAATAGAGAATTGGCTTCTTCCACTTTCTCCAAAACCGCCTGCTTTACAGACTTTTTCACCGTCTGATTTCCGGTTTTCCATAACATGCGAAGCGCCTTTGAAAAAAGTTCCTGTGTTTCCGGCGAAAGCTTACTCTTTGCTTTCATCAGCTCCTGCACCTTTTTCCATTTGCTGTTGTAAAAATCATCCACCGTATAGATTTTGGCATCATCAAGCATAGAAAAGACCGTATCGACAATCTCCTCGCGCTGTTCTTTCGTCAACTGGAAAATCCATTTTTTCATCGTCTCGTCGAGCAGGATGCTCTGCGGTGCAACCTCCTCCACATAGACAAAATGGCTGCCAAGCACTTCCCATGACATGGCATCATGCTGCTGGATACCACTCTGGGAACTTTTTACCACTTCAAACTTTTCCTGATGCTCAAGCAGCATGCCTACAATGCTGGACTCCGGCAGAATGGTCTTGATTTTTGGCAGCATCCGCTGGTATTCCTTACTCTGGATCATTTCTTCGCTAAATCCAGGTCCGTCATTGCTGTACACCTTCACGATCCTCTTCTGGATATTCCGGTCACATTTGACGGATGCGTATACGGAAAGATTTCCACCCTTGGAATGTCCCCCGACTCTGATTTTTTTCCAATCCTCTTTCACCATATGATTCAGGTAATCGACGGCTTTCAACTGCCCCGGTGTCTCGGACAGATAACCCATGTTAAAGTTCTCGCGCCAGCCCACAATCGTATTGTCTGTTCCGCTGAAAGATACATAGATACTCTTATCATCCAACCGGACACATACCACAGAAAACTGGGACTGTTCCTCTTTGCTGATATCGTTGATATAACCAAATAACTGCGCATTGCAGAAACGCTCTGTCTGCGCCATCTTCTCCAGCACAAATGCGGCGGTTTTCGTCATGGATACGCGCTCCATGATCTCTTTTCTGTCATGTGCCGCAAAAAAGAGTTCACATGCTTCTTTTACCGTGATCGTTCCCTCTTCCCCCGGCGCCGGAACAATTCCTGCAAATTCCACATATACAAGCTGTGCCAGTATCAGATTGTCCACCTCATTAAAAGGTGCCTCCCGAAATGTCAGGTCACCGCGCCAGTCCAGATAATCCATTAAATTTGACATAAATCCTCCTATATCAGTCCATAATGTTTCAGTCCGTGCAAAATACCGTCCTCATCCACAGAACGTGTCACGAACTCTGCGGTATTTTTCACTTTATCGGTTCCGTTTCCCATCGCAATGCTGTGCGCTACATATGCAAGCATCTCAAGGTCATTCGCACTGTCGCCGAATGCAAACGTATTCTCATGCGGAATGTCTAACATTTCACAGACTTTCCGAATGCCCGTTGCCTTGGAAATTCCTGCCGGGTTAATCTCTATGATCCCCTGCCCGTGAATGACCACATCAAAATCTTCTCCCATCTCTTTTAC
>SFQZ01000234.1 GCA_004562915.1 bacterium | reverse complement strand
TTGTCAGATATTCCAGTATCTTATTTTCATCCCTGTTTCTCCTTGGAAGCCGGAAGTCAGGCGAAGGGGCGGGGATGCCCTGTTTTGGGGCATCCTTCGCCACCCGCCTTTCCTTCCCCTCTTCCCCGGTCAGTTTTTTCATTGCCTCTGGGAATGTCAGTCCATAAAACTCCATCACAAAATCAATCGGTCCACCACCAGTCCCCCGGCTGTGCCGGAACCAGCAGTTTCCCCGGACAGTCAGGCTGTCATGAGCCATCCAGCGGTATTCCTTCCCGCTTTTCACTAATTTCTCGCCCTGTGACTGTAAAAATGAAACAAGGTCAGTGGATTTTGCCCTCCTGACCTGCTCTTCTGAATACTGCATTTTCATTTCCTCCTTACAAACTCATGTCATTTCTTTTGATTTTCTTCTTTGATGCTTTTCTTTCTTCCTCCTCTCTTCGCTTGATCTCCTTGTTTTTGTTCAGCTTCTCCAGAACGGAAGTCCTTTCTGCCATTGGTTTCAGGGAATATCCTTTTGTCTGAGATGAAACCGGATACTGCATAGACGGATCTTCTTTTTCTGACCGCCCGGTGTTACCGAACTGCATCTGTCTTTTTTCATTCAGCATGACATCGATACACTTCTGCACTTTCCTGACCATTTTTAATTCCTCATCATATGGGGTAAGGTCAATATCCGCATCCCGGTTCAACGCCTCCAGCTTTTCCTGTTCTTTTTTCCACTGTGCAACCGGCAGCTTCCCTTCTGCATCCCGGTAGGGTTTCAGCCTCCGCTCACACATCCGGTACAGGTCGATCTGCTTTTTATGCTCACTGTAATATTTCTGCTTGGAACCCTTAAAGAAAATCTTATGGTATTTATCCATAACCGGCTGCAGTTTTTTCATTTTCTGGTCGTAATCCATCAGTTCCCGATACCCGGCAATCTCTCCCCTCCGGACTTTGATTTCAGAACGGATGCCATCCGCAACGGTCTGTAATTCCTCTACTTTCTGGTTCAGCTGTTCCACTGTTGCGATCTGGTTCACAGTCAGATAATTCACTGCCTCTGCAAACTCTTTCAGGTTCGTCAGATGTGCTTTCCGGCTCCCATACTGGTAGGTATCTGCCACTTTATCACGTTTCTCATAATAATCCTGCAGGCTTTCCATCAATGTAGGGTTTGCCCTCCGGTACAGTTCCGCACTTACCTCTTCCCGGAATGTTTTCGCCCACACAAGGGATTCTTTCAGCTGGATCCATATCTCATTTAATTTGCGGATTGCCCGGTTCAGGTCTCCCACCACTGTCCGGATGCCCTTCCTCTCCATCGCCCGGACTTCATATCCTTCATGGATCGTAGGAATCAGTTCAATTCCCTGTTTCTCATAAGACCGGTGGTCAATCCTTGCTGCCAGCCCTTTCTCCTTGAATGCTGCATTGACTTTATCAGCCCACTGCTTTCTCCATTCTTCCAGAAGTTCCGGGGAATTCCAGCCGGTAGTGGAAACAGCAGAAAAGATGTATTTTCCATTTTCATCCCGGATACGGTTTCCATCTTCATCCAGCTTGTACTCCCTCCGCTGTTTCTTCCCCCATGTTCCATCCGGATTCATGGGACGGATAGGAACCAGCACATGGAAGTGGGGATTGTCTGCAATCTCCGGGGCACTGGATTCCCCTTCATGGACTGCCATATCCACGATCATTCCCCGGCTGACAAACTGTTCCCTGCAGAACTCCCTTGCCAGTTCCACATTTTTTTCCATCGTCAGCTCATTTTGTAATGCAATATTAAAGGAATAGGCAAGCTGTGCCCGCTTTCCTTTCTCCGCAAACTCCACTTCATTCCAGAGTGTCTGGCGGTCAGAGAAGCGATTCGGCACATAGTCCGGCAGCATGATCTCGTCATAGATTACCCCCTGCTTTCTGGTGTAATCATGAATTTCCTCGTAATAATCATTGTGCAGTTTCTGCCCGGAAATATAAGCTGCGGAACCAACCACCGTCTGCCCTTTTCCCCTTGATACCTGCTTTACAGAAAAATGATACAGTGACATTACTGCTCCTTTCCGGAAGATGCCAGACTGCAGTTATATTCGGAATGGCTCACTGACCATTCCAGCATTTCATGTACACTCTTCATGTGGGCGATACATTTCAGAAATGCCCGGAACTCTTCTTCTGTCAGTACCTTAACTTCCGGGAATGCTTTCTCCACCTCCGCACCTCTGACAATCAGGCTGTGGTTCCTTGCTTTCCGCTTTGCTACCTTCATCTGTTGTTTTGCAAGGTTCAGCCTGCGTTCTTCCACCTCGATCTGATGTTCTGTCTGTTCCAGATTTTGCTGGAGTTTCTCAAGGCTTTGCTTTTTCAGATTTCTTCTTTCTCCCATAATGGTCTCCTTTCTCTTAACTGCATTGCTGACAAAAACGAAAAGCCGGTATGAATTCTGTCCTTTAACTCAAACCGGCTTCCTGTCCAGACTTTTTCCCAAAAATGGGTAAAAGTAATGGGCAAAACAAAAGGCACCAACTTTTTTACGGTTGATGCCCTTTGGCTTACACATTATTTAATTTTTGAAAAAACATTCTGGTCTATATTGTTCTAATAATGTCTGATTCTTATTTGAGAAATTGATGCCCCACTCAGGTTTATCATAATTCCTGTCTACAAGAACAGCATTCGGGTTCTTCCAAGCTGTCGCTGGAATTACATATATTTCCGGCAGTTCATTTTCTATAAAATGCAAAAAACAAACAAGATGCCTATCATCCATTACCAACTTATCTTTTTTTATAAACACGTATTTTCCTTTGAACATTGATTTCACTTGCACTTCATAGAAAATACCGGTCTTTATATCTCTGGCAATAAAGTCTACACCATGATCATCCACTTCAGATGTATATACATCGAATCCGTAAGAAGCAAATTCCATTTTCGCATAATATTCCCCAAACTGACCAAGTTGCATATGATTCAGACCTGAAAAACGTGCAGTTTTTATTTTTCCATAATATTCAAAAGGATCAACTGCAATATTCTGGTTATCATGCAGTTGCCATGCAAATGGCACTCCCTGTGAATCTTCTTTCAGCCATGGATCATAAATAGTTTCTTTTTTAAATTTAAACGAAACATAATCTGCTGGATTATAATATCCGTTGCTGTGATGTAATTCGTCAAGTTGCCTTATCGCCAGTTCCTCCGCTCTGGAAATATGACTCTGTACCATTTCTGCTACTTCGTTCGATTTTATAGGTTCCATATATCGAATATTTTTTCCCAGCATAGATGTATAACAAATTTCAGACCATGTGCTTTCTCCGATATATCCTCCCGGATTAATCACATAAATCTCATCTGCCATGTCAATTTTGCTTTTATGCATATCATCCAGCATCATCTTTGTCTGCGTTTTTGTTCCTTCATCCATATTTTCCCAAACTTCACTATCACCTGTGTGACCAAACAGCCCTACTGAGATGACAATACATCCCTGCAAAGTTAATTGCTTTTGTGCTGTCTCAAATTCTTTACGAAATCGAGTGCTGCCACAAAGCGTAATTACCGGATATTTTTCTGCCATACTCTGTTCATTCCTCCCTTTTGCTAACCAGATCACTATTCCATATATTGTCTCAACTTCTCAGGCAAACGAATTAATGACCAACTACTTTTCCATATTGACGTCCATCTAAGGTTGTCCATTCTCTACGTCCATTTGCAGAACGACCACCTACAATAACTGCAGCTGCAGACGGACTATCGAAAACATAATCCTGAGTAAACACACCGTCTACGATAATTCCATTATCAATCAGATTCTTCCTAATTTCTACATATGAAGATTGACAACTTGGAGTAGTATCTCTAGCGATAGTACTGCCTGCCTTTACTATGAAACTCCCATCGTTCCCAACACAACCCGAAGCATTACATCCACGAATAGCTAAATGAAACATTATTTCTTCATCATCATTTAATTCTTCTGCTGGATCAATTTTTAAATCCCATTTTTCAGAAAATAATGCCAACAATGTCTTTTGACGTTCAGATACAACCTCTGGAGTCCAAGAATCTTCGTTCACAACCTGTGTAGTTAAAGTATAGGATGTAATTCCACCTTTGTTCTGGAAATAGCTCTTTTTCTTCGTGGCAAAATCATAATTTTGTGCTGCTGAATTATGCTTTCTGGTTAAAGGTACCAGATTAGCAATTCGATTTAACCAAAAGGCTCGTTCGTCCTGATCAGGCCACAGTTGATCCCATTCACTGCCTTTTTCAGGATTCTGAGGAAGAACATGTTCAATAGTAAACAGCTTTACATCATATTTTGCACCACCATCCGAAACAAATGAATCCAAACGTTGGATAATATAATTACGTCTACGTGAAG
>SFQZ01000233.1 GCA_004562915.1 bacterium | reverse complement strand
GTATTTTTGAACCTTTTATCACTTCCAAAAACGGTGGCAGCGGTTTAGGTCTTGTCATCACCAAGCAGATTGTGGAATCCCATCATGGAACAATCCACTGTGATTCCAGACCTGGTGACGGCTGTACCTTTACGCTCACTTTGCCTCTTACACAAAGTTAAACATGGTATCTAACATACGGAGTGTCTTGAAATTACCTTTTGCAGTCATCTCACCTGTCATGAAAGCTCTCTGGAATGTCATTCTGCCTTCCACGATACTCTCAAGAACCTGATCTGAAAGCTTTGCGATCACATCGATATTCTCCTGTTTTCCATAACTGATTTCTAATTTATCATCCTTTACAGAAATAAACAGCGGTTCTTTCATCCCGTCAATCATGAATAAATAGCGGGCAGCAAAATCATGCTGAGGTGTAAAATGTCCCTGAAAATCTTTCATAAATGCATCCTGTGGCTGCGGATTCTTTCCAAGCATATCCTTAAACATGGATGCCAGTTCCTCGATATCCTCTTTTTGCTTCTTCACATAAGAGTCATCGGAAACATATTTGGATAACTGCTCGCTCTCCTGTGGAGTCAGTTCTAACTGTGGTGTACGTGAAATGCTCCGCTTTACTGCCTGATTGCTTGTCGGAAGATTTTTGATTTTCTGGGAAATCGTGCGATAAAGATTCTCGGCCTTTTTCTCAATGATGACGGTGTAATCCTCATTCATTTCAAACGTGACGAGATCCTCCACGTAACCGCAAAGTCCTGCACATGGCAGTCCGCCAAGAATCTCCCATGCATTGGCAAGCGTCATCTCTCCCTCACGTTCTCCGTAAGTGGTTGACATAACGATTGGCTGCATATAAGTAACCTTAATCTTTTCCTTGTCTCCATAAAGCCAGCACGCATCCAAAAACTGCTGCATGTATCCGCCAATTCCAAGCCATTCCACTGTCGTCGCCAGAATAATTCCATCCGCGTCTTTCATAGTCTGTGGAAGTGTTGCAATCTCATTTTTATGTTCATAGATATTGATGCGCTCTACAGTCACACGAAGTTCTTTTAAAACTTCCTCCATTTTATTTAAAACATAAAGAGTTGGATCGTCTAACAACCCTCTGCCGCCATAATAAATATTTATCTTCATTGATCTGCCCTTTCTATCTGCGAAGCAGATTATTCTGTATTTGCGGATTTATATTCATGGATTCATCCGCAACATCTTTTTTAAGTATATTAAGTTTTGCAGACAAAATCAATATTTTTGGTGTTTTCCGTGATATAAAATCAATGTTGCCAAAAATCCGCAGAGCATGCCTCCCACATGGCACCAGTTATCCACGCCAGTACTTGTAAATCCAAAGTAGAGACTTAATACGACCATGATGAGGATTCCCTTTGTCGTCATTCCCTCCAGCTTTCCTCTATGGTATATCACAACCCACAAAAGTCCACCGATCACACCAAATACTGCGCCGGAAGCACCACCGGATACGGCATAATTTCCCGACAATAGCATCATGATATAAGAGAGCAGTCCTCCGCCAATTCCTGCGGCAAAATAAACCACTGCCATTTTCCAATGACCTATGTATTTCTCCAGTCTTGATCCGACACAACAGAAAATTACCATATTATTCATCAGATGTGCCACTCCAAAATGTAAAAACATTGCTGTCAATAAACGCCACCACTGATGATTGATCGTAAGAAACTCCGGATACATGGCACCTCTCGATGCCATATAGAACGCATCTTCTGTTGCTCCGCCAAAAGATAATATAATGTATACAAGAATGTTTGCAAGTGCGATCAGCCCTGTGACAAACGGCAGCTGCATGATGGAATGTTTTCCACTTACCGGTGCAGATGCCCGGCTGTTCTGCTGTACATCCATGTGTTCAATTCGATTCTTTAGTCCCCAGAAATCTCCCGGCTGATTCTCATATATGATCAGCTGTTTTCTGTCCTGATCATATATCCAGATATTTTTTCCTTCAGAGCAAAGTTGTTTTGCATTCTCAGACTGATTCGTGAGCAGAATGGTCAGCAGTTCCACATGGTACACCGGAAATCCTTCCGGGAAGTCCTGTAACCTTCCCACCGGATGATAAAAAAGTTCCTGCACCCGCTCCTGCATCACTTGCAGTTGTCCCATCGTCGGCAGATATCCATTCGTACCATCAATGAACATTACAAGATGAAACCCTTCCTCATAATATTTATAGAAAACACCGGTTTCTTCCGGTTTTACTTTACAAAAACGATATCCTTCCTGAGAAAATATCTCCATCCATTCGTTTCTCATTCGCTGTCCACTCCATTTCATAACCTTTCATGGATATTATAGAGATTTCCAGAGGTAGAAGCAATGATATTTCTCCGATGTTTTTCTTAAATAAATCTAAACTTTTCATCTGCAAACTCAAGGATCTCGTTTGCCTGTAAACTCACTTTCATCTTGTAATCCAAGAGCGTCCCTCCTGCCTTTGTTCCATTGGCAGAATTCATATCTTCAATAAAGTATACATTTTCCACTTTCGTGATTTTTGCATGATGACGGCTGATCGTAGCGCAATCGACATAACCGGGGCAGTCAGCAGCACTTCCGATCACATATGGAAATGTATCAATTTTTAAGTCTGACAGCTGATTGTTTCCTTCATATCTCAGAATTCCCTGAATTGTTTTTTTCTGATCTGCCAAAAGAACTGTGGGACGTCCCATTCTTACCTCCTCTTCTTCCGGTTCAAAAAAAATGGGCTGGATTTCATTCTTTTTCTCTTTTTTCTTTGCCAGTTCCTGCCTGTATTCTTTGATTTTTGCAAGATCCGGGAAAAAATGTTCGATTGCCTTTTGAAAAATCACTTTTGCTTTACCATCTGCTTTATCTGCTTTGTGAACGGTTTTTTCTTTTTCCGTCTGATCTGAAGTCTGCTCAAGCTCTACTCTGCTATTTTCCAGTGTTCTGTCCGGCACAGGTTCTATATCCACACGATCATAAGTAAGACTTTCCCGGATTGCGATCAGACTATAGCCTTCCTTTATAACCTGATC
>SFQZ01000232.1 GCA_004562915.1 bacterium | reverse complement strand
ACCAAAACGCTGATATAACGGTTTCCACACACTTGCCACTTGTTCACCTTGCGTAATAGAATTAGTCGATACAAAAGCCGTTCTGATTCCTGTATTTTGCATGAGTTGCGCTGCTTTGAAATACCAACCAGCCACATAATCAATCTTTCCGGCAGTCTTATATGGCTTTCCTTTTTCATCCACATAAATAGACAGCATATCATTTTTCTGTTCTTTACTCTGCAAGGAATATCCAACAAATGGTGGATTTCCCATAATGTACGACAATTGATTTTTGGGAACAACGTTCTCCCAATCCAACTGTAAAGCATTACCTTCCACAATAAACGCATTCGTTGTCAACGGAAGGAAATCCAGATTCATATGAACAATATCTTCTGTTTCTTTCATCATCTGGGATTCTGCGATCCACAGTGCCGTCTTTGCTACCGTAACTGCAAAGTCATTGATTTCGATACCATAGAACTGGTCAATGGATACCTGAATGGGCGATGAACCATCAAAGCCAAAAGTAATCTGACCACCCTGCAATTCTTTTATAACTGCATTTTCCAATCGCCGGATACTGATATACGTTTCTGTAAGGAAATTTCCACTTCCTGATGCCGGATCCAGCCACCGCAACCCTGCCAGTTTTTTCTGAAATTCTTTCAGTTTTTTCTCCTTTGTGCGCTGGACGGGTATTTGCCTGATCTCTTCCAGTTCATTTTTCAGGTCATCCAGAAACAGCGGATCAATCACTTTATGAATATTTTCAATACTTGTATAATGCATCCCGCCAGATCGTCTGGTTTCCGGATTCAATGTGCTTTCAAATACAGCTCCGAAAATAGTCGGACTGATTTCTGACCAATTAAAATCTGCGGATGCTTTTTCAAGCAGCAACTGACGGATTTCTTCTGTAAACTGAGGAATCTCAATATTTTCATTGGCAAATAAACCGCCATTTACATATGGAAACGCAGAAAGAGAATCTTCCAGATAAGGGTCTCTGTCTTCCAGTTTTGTGTCAAGCACCTGAAATAATTCAATGACAGCCTTTCTCATATGCTTTGCATCAAACTCTTCCAGATAATCATGAAACATACCATGCCTGCCAAAAATACCTGCATCCTCTGCATACAGACAGAATACAAATCTGACACATAGGATATTCAGGCTTTTCATTGCTCGTTCTGTTGTCGGGTCTACATACTGTTTTGCCAGTGCGTCATAGAGCAGTCCGACAATATCTCCCGCAGCAATAGAAACTTCCATTTCTCTCTGAAGATTCGTATTCCCCTCTTCCACTAGAAATTGAAGCCGATAATACTCCTTTTCCAGTTCTTCCAGCAAAATAATTTCCGGATCACCACCCGGTTTTTCCATATCATAAATATAAAATGACTTAAAATTGCTGGTGACAATCCATCTCGGACGTTTTGAATACGGTAATTCTGATGAATATCTCTTCGCCTGCTCAAACGGTGTCAGCATGGAGCCATCAGACTGCTTAATCGCAGCCGTCAGGCTCTTGTTGATACTTTTCTGTTCAATCATGACATGCGTTTTTTCAATGTATCCATCTATAAAACTGGTATGATCAAGATGAACCTGATCTTCAAAAGAAATAAACTGGGAAATATCCGTAACACCAAATACTGTTGTCAATAATTCCACCCAAAATATCTGGCTGTCTCCTTTTTCATATCCCCGATCTTTCCAGTTTTTTGCAAATATTTTTGCAGCTGCCCTTTGCTGTGCATCTGTCATTGCTGCAACCTCCTATACTTCATCGTTGGTAAATTCCATCATCTCATCAATGGAACATCCCAGCTTCTTACAAATTTTCTCGACTGTTTCCATGGAAACATACTGATTTTTTCCCATCCGGGCAAGGATATTTCCACTGATACCGGTCAGATTCTGCATTTCGATCCGTTTCATATTTTTATCAATCAGCAATTTCCACAGTCTGTTATAGCTTACACCCATACTTTACCTCCTGATCCTGCTTCAAACATAGTTTCATTATATCACGATTTTGTTAGGTTGAATACCAATTTTGCATCAAATATATCTGCTTATCATCCATCTGTTGGTAGAAAAGAGACTGCACCGGGCAATCTCTTTCCTGATAGCACTTACTGAAACGGAATTTCATCATCATCCGGCACATTCATAAATCCATCCGGATTGGCTCCGGTTTCTTTTTCCGGCTCCGAAGAAAAATTAGTTTCCTTATTCTGTGCAAATTCATGTTCCTCCACAATGACATCGGTTGTATAAACCGTTTTTCCATCTTTATCCTTATAGTTTCCGGTGCTGATACGACCACCAACCACGATACGCATCCCTTTCCGAAGATATTTCTGTGCAAATTCTGCACTCTTACCAAATGTAACACAAGAAATAAAATCTGCCTCCTGTTCCCCATCACGCTTATATCTGCGGTTCACAGCCAGCGTATATCTTGCCACTGCCATATCATTGTCTTTGCCGGCATATTTAATCTCCGGATTTTTTGTCAATCTGCCCATTAATATAACTTTATTCATAGTTTTTGTCCTTTCTGCAGCTATGCTGCCATACAATCATCATTCGGTACCATCATTGCACTGGTTCCCGGCGGTCTGGTTCCATCATCAGGCGAAAACAATTCGCAGATATGGAAATATACCGTCGAATACTGTTCTGCCGATCCTCTTCTTTCCAGCTTATTGCATAACCTGATGATTCTTTTTTTCATACAGTTGTTTGTCGCAAGCAAAGCAACAGACCGCAGCCTTTCCTTTGTGTTCTTCAGATTTGGACAGCCAAACCAGTAAATCAGCTGCATCTCTTCCACTTTTAGATTTCTCATTTTCATCACCTCTTTCTTTCAGGCATATGCCTTTATTTTTAAAATCTTCCGGATTTGTTTTTTCACCCTGACTGGCTGTGGCTCTTGCAAACCACCTCTGCCTGCACGCAGGCAACTGCTCTAAGGCTCTGAGCAGCCCGCCCATCTCCGGGAGTGTCATTATTTCTTCGCTCAATTTCCATTAGAAACGTCATGGCGTAAGTCTGTTCACC
>SFQZ01000231.1 GCA_004562915.1 bacterium | reverse complement strand
TGGTTACCATGGTGATTGCCTATGTTCTTCTGATCATCACGTTGGTTGTCTCCATAAAAATCAGAAGTTATGGAACTATCATTTTCATACAGAGTCTGAACGTCTTTTTTACGGTTATTGGTGTGGAGTGGATTTATTCGATCTATGAGGATTATCTGTATATCACCATACGGACGATTCTGGTTCAGCTGGTATCGTTGATTTTAACATTTGCACTTGTGCGCACACCGGAAGATTATGTCACATATGTCTGGATTTCTGTTCTGGCTTCCGGTGGGGCCAATCTGATTAACTTTTTTTATGCGTTTAAATACTGCAGTCTGGTTCCGACTGCGCATATGCAGATGAGAAAGCATTTAAAACCTATGCTGATCCTGGGCTGCAATACGCTTGCTGTGACCATTTATGTCAATTCAGATATTACGATTCTGGGATTTATGAAAGATGATTACTGTGTGGGAATTTACAGCAATGCAGTGAAGATTTATACGGTACTGAAGCAGATCATCAATGCCCTGATTGTTGTATCCCTGCCAAGGTTGTCGGCACTTTACGGAAACGGAGACTATAAACAGTACAACGGACTGATTGAAAAGGTTTTAAAGAGTCTGATGATTTTGCTTCTTCCGGTTGTGACAGGACTGATTCTGCTGAGCAACGAGCTTGTGGTTCTGATCTCGGGACCGGAATATGCGGAAGGTGCGGCTGCCCTGAGAATTTTAAGTATCGCAATTGCATTTTCCATTCTGGCATCTTTTTTTACGACAGCCATACTTCTGCCAAGAAAAAAGGAAAAGTATATACTCAGAGCGACGATGATCAGTGCTGTTGTGAACATTGCTCTGAATTTTGTGCTGATCCCGGTCTTCAGCGAGCGGGGTGCTGCGATGACTACGGTGCTGGCAGAATTTTTAGCCATGACAATTGCCATGCGATACGCCAGGGGAGATTATGCAGTCAGCGGTGTAAAACATACTTTTCTGAGAAGTATGTGCGGTTGTCTGGGGATTATCGGTGTATGCACCCTCCTGCGCTGTCTCATTCATAATTATGTACTGTATACTGTGATTTCAGTAGTGTGCAGCATAATGATTTATGGTATAATAATGATCGTACTGAAAGATGACATTGTATGCCAAATTTTAAAAGATCTGAGAAATCGAGCAGATAAAAGGAGAATGTGATGTTAAAAGATACAGTAAAGAATATAAATAAAGTGGGAAAAATGGTGATCAATGGCTATCTGGAAAGAGATTACAGCTATCTGGCAAAACCGGAGTATGTAAAAAGTGAGAATGAGAAGCCAAGGTTAAATCTTGTTATTTCTTCGATTGATAAAGGGAAAATGTACGGAGGTCTGACCACAGCGGTAAATCTGTATTTTTATCTGTGCAAAGTATTAAAATGGGATATGCGTATCATTGTAACAGAGAATCCGGTTACAGAAGAAGTTCTCGGACAGTATTCCGGATTTGTACTGGAAGGCAGTGACAGGGACAGTGGTGTGCACAGAAGCGTATGCAATCTTCAGGCAGCAGATGGAAAAAGAGGAAAACTGGCTGTACGTGGGAGAGATATTATGATGACCACCTACTGGTCCACACATTATATGATTGCCGAAATTGTGCAGTATCAAAAAGAGACGTTCGGGACGGATACGAAATTGATCTATTTGATCCAGGATTTTGAACCGGGATTTTACCCCTGGTCTACCGAGTATATGTTGTGTGAATCTACGTATAAAACCGGGAATACCGTTGCTGTATTTAATTCCGGGAATCTGAAAAATTATGTAGAGAAACAGGGATATACGTTCGAATATATGATTAAGTTTGAACCGCGTCTGAATAAAACACTGCTTGATTATATGGAAAAAACCCGTGATGTGAAAAAGAAAAAGCAAATGATCATCTATGGCAGGCCAAAGGTCAACCGAAATTGTTTTGCGATCATTGTGGAAGCCCTGAAGCTGTTTGCTAACCGGTATGAAGGAGCAGCCGAGTGGGAGTTTCTGTCACTGGGAGGGAAGCACCGGGATGTAAAACTCGGAAATGGATGTGTGCTGAAGGCCTGTGGAAAACTGACGCTGGAGGAATATGCGAAGGTTCTGGCTTCATCCAGTGTTGGTATTTCATTGATGTGTTCCCCGCATCCCAGCTATCCGCCGCTTGAAATGGCAGCCTATGGAGTAAAAACCATAACAAATTCATTTGTGTGCAAGGATCTGTCGGGATTCAGCTCCAATATTATTTCACTTGATGTAGTTAATTTCGACACGGTGGCAGCTGCAGTTGAGAAAGCGGCAGCCGATGTGGCCAGCAGCCGCCCGATGACCGGAGAAGACGTTTACCTGCAGCTTGGAAATCAGTTTGACGAAGTAGGAAAAGTGATAAAAGAGATTTTTACAGCCATCTAAAAAGGACAGAATATGAAAAAATTAGTAATTATACCAGCATTTAATGAACAAGAGAGTATTTTAAATACAGTACGTGACATTAAAGAAAATGCACCAGGTTTTGATTATGTGATCATCAACGACTGCTCAAAAGATAAGACATTACGCATATGCAGAAACAATAATCTGAATGTACTGGATCTTCCGGTAAATCTTGGAATTGGCGGAGCTGTGCAGACGGGGTATCTGTATGCTTACAGTCATGACTATGACATTGCTGTGCAGTTTGACGGCGATGGTCAGCATGATGCCAAATATCTTCAGTATATGGCAGATATCCTTCAGGAGGAGAATCTGGACCTGGTGATTGGATCCAGATTTATCCAGAAGGAAGGGTTTCAATCTTCTGGAATACGGCGTGTGGGTATTCGTTTTTTTACGCTGCTGATCCGTCTTCTTTTTGGAAAAACCATTACGGATGCCACATCCGGGATGAGGATGTGCAACCGGAAGGTAATGGAGCTGTTTATCAAGGAATATCCGCGTGATTATCCGGAGCCGGAGACAGTATCCAGGCTTCTGCGTCATAAGTGCAAAGTGAAAGAGGTGCCGGTCATTATGCGTGAACGTGAGGCAGGAGTATCGTCCATCTCTTTGGGAAAATCGGCATATTACATGGTAAAGGTTAC
>SFQZ01000230.1 GCA_004562915.1 bacterium | reverse complement strand
CAGACGATGATCGATGCGATTCTGAAAGAGGCGTTGCCGCTGCTGCCTGTAAAGATCAAAGCGCCCAATTTCGGCTGTACGGTGTTTTGTCTGACCGATACGGACGGCGACGTTCATATGGGACGTAATTACGATTTTAGTAAAGATACATCTGCTATGTTGGTTTACTGTGCTCCAAAGGACGGATATAAGTCTATTGCCTTTGCCGCTCTTGACAATGTTTCAGCAAATGTGCCTGATGAGAATATCAAAAAAGAGCTAGCAAGTCTAACAGCTCCATTTATCTGCCTTGATGGTATGAATGAGAAGGGCGTGTCTATCGCTGTGTTGACACTTGATAGTGAGCCTGTACGTCAAAGCACAGGCAAGCCTGTCATTTCAACTACTCTTGCGATACGACTTGTTCTTGACAGGGCAGCGACCACAGAGGAAGCAGTGGAGCTTTTGCGCAGCTATGATATGTTCGCATCATCCGGTAGAGATTATCATTTCTACATAACCGATGCATCAGGCGATGGCAGAGTAATAGAGTATGACATTAACGGCGAACCAAGAGAGCTGATAGATACTCCATCAGAGGCGGTTACTAATTTCTTTATTCGTCATAAGGATGAGGTGCTTCCAAATCAGAAAAACGGTATCTACGGTCACGGCAGGGAACGCTATGACGCTGTGCTGGAGGTGCTGGAAACGGAAAAAGGCAATTACACCGACGATACCGTGTGGAACGCAATGAAAGCGGCGGCACAAGACCCAAACCCCGATAACATCACAAGCAACACACAATGGTCTATTTCCTATAACAATACTGACCTTTCTGCTGATATTGCCATCCGCCGCCATTGGAGTGATGTAACACATTGCGAGCTGGAAACCAAGGTGACGACGCCGTTAAAATGAGTGGTACAGGGCAGTAAAATGAAGGGAAAGGCAAAAGCCCCTCGCTTCCAAGGTGCCGGTACATTCGTTGTTAATCCAACCAAGCTTGATAATGCGTATGATGAATTCGTTAAGCTTGGTTTGGATGTAACCTATTCCCAAGGCTATAAAAAATGCAAAGACATTATGAAGTCGTGAAAACGATTGCAGGAAATCTCAACATTTTTGATAAAGAAGATAAAGCAAAAGGGGTATTTAGTTGTTCATAGCTGAGTTCCAGTGTAATGCCAGGATAACTTTTTTTCAAGTCAAGAACGATTTCTGCGGCATACATATCAATGCCGATTGCCATGCCGGAAATAAAATGGGTGACATTTTCCTTCTCAATGAGATAATTGTCTTTGATGACCAGCACATCATAGATAATAGCCGTAATATTTCCTACTTGTTAGGCCAGCTAAAGAAAGCCCCCAACTTCCCCGCATGGTGGGAAGCCCACAAAGCCGAGTGGGAGCAGTAAAACAGAATAGAACCGCAATCCCCACGGGAAATCACTCCCGTGGGGCTTTTTCTACCTGTTTCCGCCGAACCATCTATGGATATGACGGACTGCCAATATCAACGCAAAGAGAGGACGAAGCTGCTCCCGTTCTTCCTGAAATACTTCCGCCGGGATCTTCCTGGTGGTTCCGTGGATTTTGGCGTTGCCCGTCCGTTCCAGCCACTCCACACAGCTTCGATTCAGAATCTCATCGTCCACATAAAGACGGTTATTGAGGAAATTGCCTTTTATGAATTTGACGGTATTTTCAATCTTACCCTTGCTTTCGGGGTCTGCTCCCCGGCAGAGGTAGATCTCCACCTTGCAGTTCTGGCGGAACTTCTCAAATTCGTAGGTGTAGACGATATCGCCGCTGTTCTCGCTGACACAGACGATGCTGTCCTGGTCAAATACCATCTCCCGGGGCATCCCGCCCCAGTAACGGAAACAGTTATGGCAGGCAGCCACCAAATCTGCCGCCGTAAAGGGCCTGCTCTGGCACTGAGCGTATTTGTATCTGGAATGGGAAAGCAGGAAGGCGGCTACATGCACCGTCGTCCAGCCTCCTTCCACATTCTTGAGCGTGGTCTGACCGAAGTCTACCTGCATCTGCTGCCCCATGGGAAGCTCCGCCACGGTCTCATAGCTTCGTGGATTCGGATGCCGGGGAAGGCGGTATTCCTCCCGGAGTTCTTTCACATACCGGGACACCGTTCTCTCAGCGTGAGCTTCTTCGTAATGCTCTTTCAGCCAGTCACAGACCTGGGCTGCTGTCAAAGAAGGATACTCCCGGAGCCAGGTAACGATCTATCCCGGCGGGAATCCAGATTGCGGATGCGAACGATCTTCCGGGCGTTATGCTCATACTCGTCCACATCCATATCCCAATATCGTTTCACGGTCTTGCGGTTGATACCCAAAGCTTTTGCTGCGGCGCGCTGGGAAAAGCCAGCCTCCCGCATTTGATGAACCTTGCTGTACACTTGATACCCCTTCATTTCGTCACGGTCTTTCTCTGGAATACAGCCATTGTACCAGAAAAATGACCTGAATTTAAGTGGTATACTTTGTGGCGCAGGTGGCCCCTTTTGTGGCGAAAGTGGCCCAGTTTCCGTGGCGAAGGGTGGTATACTTCTCTTGGCCGAAATTGGTATACTTTATCTTACCATTTACAGGGTGGGAATATTGAAGCAATCTACAACAGCGACAAACTGCAAATTAAAATAACCTATGCAAAATAAAATAAGCCCTGCTGTCAGTCACTTAATCGACCAACAGCAGGGCTTAAATCGTTTAATCAAGACACTTGTATTCTGTAACCGTCTTTAGATAGGTTTCGGGATCGCCGTTCAAAATGAGATTTGCATATTCCAACGGTGCATTGTAGATTAGATAGTCCAACTCTGACCGCTGGTACATATCGTCGGCAACCTCGTTCTCCACTGCGTTAGTGTCAATCGCAATCATGCTGCCATCGGTGAATTTCAATTCTACGCAGCAGTTGTCCATATTGTAAGCACAAGATATTAAGTTTTTACTTCCTGTTAGAAATCAGACGGGATTTGTCCGTATGCACCCCGGAAACCGTCAGCTAACAGTTGATAAGTGATTAGTTCCTTATCACTGTTAAGCCAAGGTTTCCGGGGTTTTTCTGTTGAGTAAAAAGTTTAAAATAAGGCTGTAAAGAATAGCGAATAAATTAAAAACAGGCAGGTATGGGAAGAAAATGAAAATCTTCGCATATCTGCCTGTGATACTGTTATGATACTATTTCTGTTCGTTATTGGAAAATTTTTGTGCTAAAAGTTCATCTCGCTTACGGATTCGTGTTTCAAAATCCAGTTCTTCAATTTCTTTATGGGTGACGGGTTTGGAAGTGTAGTATTCCAACGTCTGTTTCTTCCACATATCAAACATATCTTTACCTGTGAAATAAGATTCCAGGCTTTCTCTGTTTTCCTGCAGATCGGCAAGAAAGTTACACATATCTGCATTTAAAGAGTGTTCCGGATCATTTCCATAAAAGCGAAGTCCGGCATACCATTTCTGTGTTTCTGTTTCTATATCACCGGGAAATTTATTATTTATATCCAGTTCATACCGGAGTTCATTGGATTCATTTATCTGTAGCAAAACCCCAATAATATCGCTGAGAGTAGAAATCTGTACTTTATTTTCAGATAATCCAAATAACCAGTCCAAAGAGACATGAAATTTCTGAGCAATAGTCAATAACACATCATTGGAGGGAGTAACCACACCATTTTCATAACTGGATAAAGTTGATTGACGTATACCGATAGCTGCGGAAAAGTTTTTCTGATTCATCTTCAGATCAGTTCGCAGCTCTTTTATCTTTTCTGAAATAGATGATTCCTGCATATTAGCTACCTCCTTAAAAGCTAAGAACAGTATATCACAAATGATAAAAATCAACAATATAGAAAAATATCATTCATATAGATAAAAATTATTGACAATGATTATTTAAAATGATATAGTATCAGTGAAAATGATAATTATAGATAAGGAGGAAATGATATGCAGAGACAGAACTATATGATTACAGCGGAAGAAGTTGCAGAGAGCATGGGGATTTCACTTGGATATGCTTACAAGCTACTTCGCAAACTGAACAAAGAGCTTGCAGATCAGGGATATGTAACCGTTGCGGGCAAGATACCGAGGGCATTCTGGGAAAAGAAATTTTATGGATATTCCCAGATTGTAATGTAAAGGGGGTGAGAAAGTATGGCAGCATACAAAGATGAAGAAAGAGGAACCTGGTATGTTTCATTTTATTATGAGGACTGGACAGGAGTCAAAAAGCGAAAAGTAAAAAGAGGATTCCGTACTAAGAAAGAAGCGTTAAACTTCGAAATGGAATACAAAAGAACAGCGAAAGCGGACATGGATATGACAATGGAAGAGTTTGTAGAAATCTATTTCCGGGACAAGTCTCAGTCATTGAAGGACAGGAGTATCAAGAATAAAAGAGATACGATGAATGCTCAACTGTTACCGTATTTTAAGGACAGACCGATGAACAGTATCACACCAGCAGAGATTATCCAGTGGCAGAATACGATTATTGAAAAAGGATATTCAGATGATTACTTGAAAACAATACAGAATCAGATGACGGCATTGTTCAATCATGCGAAGAATATCTACAATCTGGCAGATAATCCCTGTGACAAAGTAAAACGTATGGGAAAGACTTCAAAAAAGAAAATGAAGTTTTGGACAATTGAAGAATATCGGCAGTTTATGACCGGAATAGAACCGGGAAGCAAATATTATGTGCTGTTTGAATTATTATTCTGGACAGGAGCGAGAGAAGGCGAAGCACTCAGCATTACACCTGCTGACATTGATTTTGAAAGGAATCTACTTCATATCAATAAAACTTACTACCGTATGCATGGAGAGGACGTGATTACATCTCCCAAAACAGAAGAATCGAACCGTACAATATCTATACCGGAATTTCTGAAAAAAGAGATTCAGGACTATATTAGCAGACTGTATGAGTTGCCCGAAGATGAACGGATTTTTCCAATGGTTCATGAAGCGGTACAGCATAAGTTAAAACAGGTGGTTCAAAAGACCGGAGTAAAAAAGATAAGAGTACACGACATTCGATATCCAAACTTAAATAAAATCCAAACCTTTTGCAGGTGATGCAGGAAATGCAACAAATAGCATCTGAAAAGGTTTGGATTTTATTTTTATCC
>SFQZ01000061.1 GCA_004562915.1 bacterium | reverse complement strand
TTTCCTCCTGTTCGTTATAAGTCGCACGGAGGATATTTTACCACATCTGGGACATTTTCATATGTGGTATACTGAGACATTATCATAAATGGCTTATAGTAAAAATATTACGATTCTAAGGAATGATTGACTTTTTCCCCCATTCTGATAAACTATAGATATGATTTTCAACAATTTGTCCCCACTTTTGATGTAAAAACCTGTCATTTAGATTATTTGTTTTACAATCATGATTACACGACCACTTTTAGGGAGGTTACTATGAATTTTTTTATTATCTATCTGTTGGCTGCCAACATCGCCGGTTTTATTGCCTTTGGAGTAGATAAGTACAAAGCGATTCATGACAAATGGAGAATCCGTGAATCTACTCTTATGCTTTTTGCTTTACTGGGCGGAAGTCCGGGATGCTTTGCCGGAATGTATCTTTTTCATCATAAAACCAAACATCGATTATTTACGGTCGGTGTTCCTGTGATTCTGGTGCTTGAACTGCTGCTTGGTTGTTTTGCCTTTTACACATATCACCAACAGCTGCCTTATGATCATGATCCTAAAAAATTGGTAATGCATGAACTTTCTCTTCTTCAATCGACAGATTCTGAGAAGCTTGACAATTATTTGTCCTATCAGGATATTTTTCCTTCAGAAACCACAGATAAGACAATTCCTGATGAAATAGAATCTGTCTTTTCTGATTTTTTTAAATCTTTTACTTATTATGTTGAAGATGTGAACACAGAGGGTGACACTTCTGAAGTCACAGTCTCTTTGATTACCCTGGATGGGAAACAAATAGCCCGGGAATACTCCCGGCGGGCTCTCACCAAACAGATTCAAAATTCCGCTACTCCTGCAGGTGTAGACTTTTCACTGGAGGACTGCTATCTTTTGCTTGGTACAGTCCTGGAAGAAAATACTTTTGATACCGTCCAGTCAAAATATACCATTTCTCTTACCCGAAATGGCAAAATCTGGTCCATATCTTCTCCCGATGAACTGGGTGCCGCACTTACCGGTGATTTTGCGGCTTACGTATCCGACGCTGATCTTTTCACCCCATCCGAAATTGTAGAAATTCATCTGGACACCTTAAAAGGATTTGATGGGGAACAGCTGAACCGTTACCTTGCACTGGATAATCTTTTTTCCGGAGATATGGAATATAAACGCACCATATCCCGGGCACTTGCTTCTCAGCTACTTAAATATCTGGATTACCGTATAACCTCTGAAACTATATCAGAAGATAAAACTACTGCAACTGTAAACATGGAGCTGACAAGTTGTGACTGCAGTTCTATGATGAACCATTACCGTGAAAAGGTTACAGCCTATACCAGTACTGCCCAGGCTCTCCAGGATGGAATAGAAGGACGTCTGAATAAAGCAAATGATCTTTTAGTGGAATCTATCACAGAAAATACTTCCTCTGTCACATCGTCGGTAACAATCCATCTGAGAAATGACGGTGCAAGCTGGAGACTGGAAATGAATGATGAAATGGGCGAGGCACTTTTAGGAAAAATCAGCGAAGCTGTGGCAGAAATCTCAGAAGAACTGGGGGCGTAAGGACTCTATTTGAGTAAACCTGCTCATAAACTAATTTTTCTGTATAGACCCACGGGCATTACAACTCCCGTCGAATCCTACCATACTATGCGTGGCACTCAACAAAATGTGCAGCCTCCAGAGGATTTTTATATGATAGGAAGGTCAGAGGTCCGTCTTATCATATAACAGGAAATGGCGCAGCCTGCGCTGCGCCACTATCTACTATCTATCTTATTTTTCAACATCCTCACGAACCTGAATTCCCAGTTCTTCCAACTGCTTTTCATCTACAATATTCGGAGCTTCGGACATCAGACAGGAAGCATCTTTCACTTTCGGGAATGCGATTACGTCACGAATACTGTCCTGTTTTGCCATCAGCATAACAAGACGATCCAGTCCGTAAGCCAGTCCTGCATGAGGCGGAACTCCATATTTGAATGCAGTCAGGAGGAATCCAAACTGCTCATAGGCTTTTTCTTTTGTGAATCCCAGAGCTTCAAACATTTTTTCCTGAATATGGTTCTGATGGATTCGAACACTTCCTCCGCCAATCTCTGTACCATTCAATACGATATCGTAGGCTTTTGCACGAACTCTTCCCGGATCGGTATCGATATACTGAATATCTTCTTCCATCGGCATCGTAAACGGATGATGCATGGCTTTGAAACGATTCTCTTCCTCTGACCACTCCAGAAGCGGGAATTCGGTGATCCATACAAAACGATAAACAGAATTATCCAGTAGATCCATTTGGCGTGCCAGTTCCAGACGAAGCGCACCCAGAACATCCCATACCACTTTATTCTTATCAGCTGCAAATAGAAGAAGGTCTCCCGGCTGTCCATCCATAGCCTGTACCAAAGCATTCATCTCTTCCTCTTTCATAAATTTTCCGAAAGAAGACTTCACACTGCCATCTTCGTGAATTGCCACATAGGCAAGACCTTTTGCTCCATAATCTTTTGCAAAATCAACCAATTTGTCGATTTTCTTTCTCGGCATTGCCCCTTGTCCTTTTGCATTGATACCGCGGACAGAACCGCCATTTTCCAGCGCATTTTTAAACACCACAAATTCACATTCTTTCACTACCTCAGATACATCGTGAAGTTCCATGCCAAATCTAAGATCCGGTTTATCAGAACCAAAACGATCCATAGCCTCCTGCCAGGTCATTCGTTGAATTGGAAGCTGCACATCCACATCCAGAACTTCTTTAAAAAGATAAGCCAAGAGACGCTCATTTACATCTATCACATCGTCTTCATCCACAAAAGACAGCTCCATATCAATCTGTGTAAATTCCGGCTGACGATCCGCACGCAGATCTTCATCACGAAAACAACGGGCAATCTGGATATAACGGTCATAACCGGAGCACATCAAAAGCTGTTTAAATAACTGTGGTGACTGCGGCAGTGCATAGAAATTGCCCGGATGAATACGACTCGGTACCAGATAATCTCTGGCCCCTTCCGGCGTACTTTTGGTAAGCATCGGGGTCTCAATCTCCAGAAATCCTTCCTTTGCCATAAACTGACGAGTCAGTGTCGTAATCTGAGAACGCATCATCAGATTTCTCTGAATATCCGGTCTTCTAAGATCAAGGAAACGATATTTCAGGCGCAGATCTTCTTTTGTCTTACTGTTCTCCTCAATCGGAAACGGCGGGGTCTCTGCTTCTGCCAGAATACGCAGCCCATTAGCACGCACTTCAATTTCTCCTGTTTTCAGATTTGGATTAACTGCACCAGAACGAGCTTCAACCACACCCGTTACCGCAATTACAAATTCGCTTCTCAGCTTGGCGGCTTTCTCAAATCCTTCCTCGCTGATGCTTCCATTTTCAAAAATCAACTGCATGATTCCGGTACGGTCACGCAGATCTACGAAAATAATTCCACCTTTATTTCTGCTCTTCTGTACCCATCCCATCAAAGTTACATTTTCTCCGATGTTGGCAGTGGATACTTCTGTACAGCGATGAGTACGTTTCATCCCCTTCATTGACTCTGCCATGTTTTCTTCCTCCTGCTATTATAAATTTAAGATCAATGATTAAAAAATTCTACGATCTCCTCGTATCCTTCTTCTTTCAGCTGTTCCTTCTGGAACTTTTTATTCTTTTTCATGACTGCAATGGTAACCTGCACACCATTCTTGCGGTCCTCGTCTGCCTGTTTCAGTACTTTCATCATGCCCTCAGCCGGCATATTCTTCTCAATCAGAAGCGCTTTTTTATTGGCTGTACCCGGCACCTTAAATCCTCTTTCCATCAGCAGCATGATAATTCGCTCAAAACCGATGGAAAAACCACAGGCACAGGTATCATTACCGGTAAACTTACCGATCATCTCATCATATCGTCCGCCGCCGCCTACGCTACCGCCAAACTCATCCATGGAAATCTCAAAAATCGGACCGGTATAATAAGACATTCCGCGAACCAGTGTAGGATCAAAAACGATTTTAAAATCTGCGCTCTTCACCGCATCCACACTGTTCATGATCAGTTCCAGACCATCTGCATACTGAGGATCCAGAACATCTGTCAGTTTTTCTTTCACATACCGCACACCTGCAACATCCCCGGTAATCTCCTCAAACATAGCAAGATAAGTGTCAATGGATTCCTTCACAAAACCTTCTTTCTCAAGTTCCTCCCTGACACCATCCATACCGATTTTGTCCATCTTATCAAGAATGATAAATACCGTATCATAGGATTCCGGTGAAAATCCACTGTAAGCCGCCATGGCTTTCAATATTCTACGGTCATTGATTCGAATCGTAAAATTCTTAAAATCCAATTTTCCAAGCAATGTGGTAGTTGCCAGAATCAGCTCAATCTCAGCCAGATTCGTAGCTTCACCCAGTATATCGATATCACATTGCATAAACTGACGAAAACGTCCTCTCTGGGGACGATCCGCGCGCCATACATTTCCCATCTGCAGAGCTTTAAAAGGTGTAGGAAGTTCGTTTGCATGATTGGAATAGTATCTGGAAAGAGGAACGGTCAGATCATAACGAAGTCCACCATCTACCAGATCCGCTTCACACTGAGCAGATTCCAGTTTCAGCTTTTCTCCTCTTTTCAAGATCTTAAAAATCAGTTTTTCATTTTCACCGCCCTGTTTACTGGACAGATTTTCAATATGTTCCACACAGGGAGTTTCAATCGATGAAAATCCGAAAGTACCGTATGTTTCTTTTATCAAACGGATCACATAATCACGAACCGCCATCTCTGCCGGCAAAATATCTTTCATTCCCGTAACCGGTTTCTTTTTCAATGCCATAATATTTTCTCCTCATCATTTATTATAATCTCATCTGTGGAAGAGAGATTTCTCTTTCTTCCGTACTATGAAGCATTCTCTGGAATGCGAGAAATACTTTCAGATCAAAATCTTTGATATCCTCGATCATCAGTTCAAAAGCAGTCTTTCGATCAAATGATTTCCTGTAAGGTCTGTCCGAGGTCAGTGCCGCATATACATCACATACACGGATAATTCTGGCTCCCAGAGGAATATCTTCTCCTGACAGATTTTCCGGATAACCACTTCCATCCATATTTTCATGATGATACAGAACTGTCTCGGCAATTCTATCGGAGTATCCTCTTTTTTTCAAAATCTCACAGCTTGCCTGAGAATGAAGACGAACATAATGGATCTCTTCCACGATCAACCTGTTTTCATCCTCATCCAATGCACTGGATACCTTCTCTTTTCCTATGTCATGCATCATGCCTGCAACTGCCATATCATAGCAGAAATCATCCGGAAGCCCCAGCTCTTTTGCCAGACTGTACGCAAGATTACTTACCCGCATGCCATGAATCAGTTGTTCCCTGAGACTGTACTGCAACAGATGCTTCTGATTCACATACTTTTCCGCTGTAGCCACATTGATTCCTCCAATTGTATATACCAATCCTTTTTCTCTCCAGCATTTCATCAATCCGCTGAATATACTGATTCACATCTTTCACATTCTCTACACGCTCAATCCTGTTTCCGTGCTCAGAGACAAATTTTGTGGAAGCTCCCGCTCCTGCTGCCAGGATCGTCTGTTTTTCTTCCATAATCAGTATATTGTAAATTCCCGCTTTGTCAACCTCTGCGTAACCTACATTTTCAAAATTTCCGGCTATATTTTTCTGCCGGTACAGATAATAAGGCCCCATTCCCATGTTTTGTGCGCACTTCTGGGTCATTTCCATAATCTCCTGACTGTTCTCGAAAGACATTTCCTCATACTGATCACGGAACAGATTCAGTCTGGTTGCTCTCTTTAGTGCCAGTGAATGGACCGTCAGACTATCGGGATGCAGCTTTTCAATTTCTTCCAGGGTATGAGCCACTTCCTCTTTTCCTTCACCCGGAAGCCCAACAATCAGATCCATATTAATATTGCTAAATCCCATCTCACGGGCAGTCAGGAAAATGTATTTTGTATCCTCGACTGTGTGTTTTCTTCCGATCACGTCCAGTGTCTTCTGATTCATGGTCTGTGGATTGACTGAAATTCTGTTCACCGGAAACTGCCGCAAGACCTTAAGTTTTTCTTGGGAAATACTGTCCGGACGTCCAGCCTCCACTGTGTATTCTTTCACATACGTAAAATCAAACGTGTCCTGAATATGTGACAAAAGCCTGTACAGTTGATGCGGTTCCAATGTAGTAGGAGTACCTCCCCCGATGTAGATCGTATTCAGTTTCTGCTCCCCCATAGCCTGCCGGATAAAAGTAATCTCTTTGCAGAGCGCATCCAGATATTCATCTACCCTTTTTACCCAACGTTCCAATGGATGGGAACCAAAAGAACAATACAAACAGATACTGGGGCAGAAAGGAATTCCCACATATAAACTATAACCATTTTCATAGTCCAGATCTTTCAGGATAGCTTTCTCCCGGTTTGCTATGGTAATAGCCAGTGCTGTCTTTTCCCGACTCACACTGTAAGTATTTCGCATATACTCTGCGATATCTGCATTTTTCCATCCCTGTTCAAGAAACTTCATGGGAATCTTGGTTGGGCGGATTCCTGTCAGATTGCCCCACGGCAGCGAAGTTCCCGTCAGGGTCTGCAGTGCTTCGTAGACCAGATGCTTTAAAACATTTTTTGTTTCTTTCCGATCCTTTTCATAGTCCACGAAAGCTTTTTTTTCATATATTTTTTCATTGTCTTTTTCTATTTCCAGACAAATCTCCTGATCACTGTAAGTAACCAGGAGTAAAAGCTGGTATTCCCCGGTATGTTCCTCATCCTCATAATACATCTGTACCTGACTTTTTGGATAAAAGGCCCGCACCAGGGAATAAACATCATATTCAAAATCTTTTCTGTTAAATCGAATTCCAATGTTAAGCAAAGGGATTATACCTCTTTTCATAAGCTATGGTTGTCTCTTCATTATGTCCCGGACATACTCTTGTCTCCTCCGGAATCTCTTTCATGATTCTCGCAATACTTTGCAGCATATCTCTGCCGCTGGATGTGGGCATATCTGTTCTTCCGACACTGCCGCAAAACAGTGTATCACCGGAAAAAAGTACCCCCTCTTCTTCAAGATAGTAACAGCAGCTTCCTTCCGTGTGTCCCGGAGTATGCAATACCCGGATTCGGAATCCTGCCAGATCCATTTCTTCTCCATCCTTCAGCCAGCAGTCTGCTTTTAATATACAAGGATGATTGATCCAGGATCCGGACAGATTCTTTTGAGGACTTTCCAAAACTTCCCGTTCTTTTTCCATGGCATAGACAGGAAGATTCCATTTTTTCTGAAGTTCCTCTACTGCCATGATATGATCAAAATGTCCATGTGTGAGAAGGACAGCCACAGGCCTGCCCTCCATCATTTGAATCTTTCGCTCTATCCTGTCCGCCTGATCAGCCGGATCGATGATCAGGATCTCACCTGTCTCTTTATTTTTTAAAAACCAGACATTGGTGGATACCATACCCAATATTTGTTGTTCTATTACAGCTTTTTTCATACCTGCGCTCCTCATCAATTATGTTCCCGTCATCCTGTAGTACGCTCAATATCGATCACGCTCTCCACCTGACGGATCTTTTCAATCAGAGTATTCAGCTCTTCTGTGCTGTGCACATCAAACGTCATGGAAATCGTGGCTCTTCCCTGCTTACTGGTACGGCTGTTGATCGCAGTCAGATCAATCTTTCTTTCTGTAAAGATACGGGAAATATCCACCAGAAGACCGGTTCGGTTATTGGCAAATACATTGATTTCCGCCGTATATAGTCCATTGGAGAAATCACTGCCCTGCCACTCCGCATCGATCATACGGACACGGTCTGCTTCACTGAGATTGATCACATTGATACAATCCGTCCGGTGTATGGTAACACCCCTTCCTCTGGTGACAAATCCGACAATCTCGTCACCAGGGATCGGGCTACAGCATTTTGCAAAACGAACTGCTATATCATCCAGCCCTTTCACCACAATGCCGCTTTTTTCCTTTACAATCGGCAGTTTTTCTTTTGCTTCTGCCACAGCCTCCATCACCTTTTCATCGGTGATCTCTTTTTTATGTTCTTTTTCATAAGCTTCAACCAGCTTATTCAGAATCTGTCCTTCTTTCAGTCCTCCATGCCCCAAAGCTGCCAATACGCTGTCCCAGTCACGGAAGCCATACTTTCTCATAACGGCTTCCATATAACGAGGCTTCGTCAGTTCACCAAGAACTTTTCCTTTCAGCTTGGCATAATTATTAAGCATTTCTTTACCCTTCAGGATATTGTCTTCCTTCAGTTCCTGCTTAAACCACTGATTGATCTTATTCTTTGCCTGAGTACTTCTGACAATCTTGAGCCAGTCACGACTGGGTCCTTTGGAATTCTGAGACGTAATGATCTCTACCCGGTCACCATTTCTGATCTCATACTCAATGGGGACAAGCTTTCCGTTAACCTTTGCACCCACCATTTTATTTCCCACAGCACTATGAACACTGTAGGCAAAATCAACGGTTGTTGAACCTCTCGGTAATGTTTTGACATCACCAGCCGGACTGAAACAATATACATTTTCATTAAAGAGATCCAGATCACTTTTTAAAAGGCTAAGGAACTCTTTATTGTCCGACATATCCCTCTGCCACTCCAGAATCTGACGCAGCCAGCTCAGTTTTTCTTCTTCCTGTTGAGCCACCGGTTTTTTACCGTCAGATGCCTCTTTATACTTCCAGTGTGCCGCGATACCATATTCAGCCGTTCTATGCATCTCAAAGGTACGTATCTGAATCTCAAACGGCTGCCCATTCGGCCCAATCAATGTTGTATGAAGAGATTGATACATATTCGGCTTGGGCATCGCAATATAATCCTTGAACCGCCCCGGAATCGGCGTGTACATCTCATGGATCACACCGAGTGCCGCATAGCAATCTTTTACAGTTTCCACAATAATACGCACTGCAAACAGATCATAGATCTGATCCAGTGTTTTATCCTGGTTCACCATCTTTTTGTAAATGCTGAAAAAATGCTTTACTCTGCCGTTTACCTCGGCATTGATATCTGCTTCTTCCATATGCTGTTTTACTTCTTTTACGATAATCTGAACAAAAGCCTCTCTTTCACTCTTGCGGAGATTAATTTTCTCCACCAGATCATAATATACATCCGGTTTCAGATATTTTAATGACAGGTCATCCAGTTCTATCTTAATCTTTGAAATACCAAGTCTTTGAGCAATGGGTGCGTAAATATCCATTGTCTCACGTGCTTTCTCTTTTTGTTTTGCCGGTGACCAGTACTTGGCAGTTCTCATGTTATGCAGACGGTCTGCCAGCTTTACAAGAATCACACGGATATCTTTCGCCATGGCCAGAAACATTTTCCGCAGATTTTCTGCCTGAATTTCCACTTTATCAGCAGAATAATTCAACTGTCCCAGCTTTGTGACACCATCCACAAGAAGAGCCACTTCGGAACCGAATTCTCTCTCCAGCTCCTCCGGAGTCATGACAGTATCTTCCACCACATCATGAAGAAGACCTGCTACGATCGTCTCCTTATCCAGTTCCAGATCTGCCAGTATGATAGCAACGCAGAGCGGATGGATAATGTATGGCTCACCGGATTTTCTCGTCTGTCCCTCATGGGCTTTTGCAGCTATATGATATGCCTTTTCAATCATGGAAAGATCTGCTGACGGATGATATTTCCTGACGCTGCGGATCAATTCATCATAAAGCTGTTCCGGACTGGTAAAATCTTCCATTTTTTTGACACTGGCTTCCACAGCCTCTATCTCCTGCTGTCTTTCATCCATGTCCTTCGTCTTTTTTCCCTCTTCCATAAAATCCCACCTGTCTAATCTACTTGTAAAGCAATATTATGAGTTGCCCGACAAAAAGGGCAGCCCCCAAAGGTCAGTCACAGGCACGCAAGCATGCCGTGACTGACCTTTTGTCCCTTGTCTCATATTATTTTCCTTCGTAACAGATAACAGAAGCTACATCATAGTTTTTCAGACGTTCTCTTCCATTCAGTCCGGCGAGTTCCATCAGAAATACAATTTTAACAACCTCTCCACCCAGTGCTTCTATCATCTTAACAGCCGCTTCTATCGTCCCTCCGGTAGCAATCAAATCATCGATCAGAACAACTCTCTGTCCCGGTTTAATGGAATCCTTATGCATCTCAACTACAGCACTGCCATATTCAAGATCATATTCCTGGGAAATCGTCTCGCATGGAAGTTTTCCTTTTTTGCGCACCGGCACAAATGGCTTATGTAAATTATATGCCACCGGAACGCCAAAAATAAATCCTCTGGACTCCGTCCCGACGATTACATCTGCATCCACATCTTTTACCAGATCCTGAATGGAATCAATTGCAAGCTGCAGTCCGTCCGCATCCTGTAAAATGCTGGTAACATCCCGAAATATAATACCTGGTTCCGGAAAATCCGGAATACTTCTTACATACTCTTCAAGTTTTTTCATGATAATCTCCTTCCACTCTAACCTGTATATCGACAATTAATGAAACTATTATAGCATTATTCTACTGACACCGCAATTTTTTTATTTTCAGATTCCTATTTTCATAATCCATTTTACTTTGATTGCCTTATGAGGACACATCTCCTGACACCAGAAACAGCGGATGCATTTTTTATAATCATAAACAGGCGGCTGTTTTCTTCCGTTTTGGAACGAAATAGCTTTTCCCTCTACCGGACATGCCTCCACGCAGATTCCACATTTTTTACACAGCTGCATATCCACATATGGCTTTTTTTGAAAATGTTTCATCACAAAATCCAACTTGTTCCATATGTTTTTCCTTTGTTTTCTTCTGTCCACGCGATAGTCCGGATTGCCGTAAATTTTCACCATCTGCTCCATGGTGATTTCTCCATCCGGTGTAAAAATACGAATATTTTCCGTTCTCCATGTTCCAAGCCCCATCTTTTCTCCATAAATATTAGTAGGCACCATTTCCGGATTCAGATGCACCAGCCGACAAAATACACTGTCCAATGCTACCGGATCCCTGCTCATCAACATAAGATTCATCGGTACAGGATCACCGGATGTAGGACCGTTTCCGTCCATGGCCACGATTCCATCCATGATACATAATCTGGGACAGATTTTCTGATTCAGATCCACAAGCATTCTGGCAAAACTGTCTGCATTCGAATACCTCGTATGACCCTGCGCTTTATGAAGACCACTGATACAACCGTAAAGATTCTTGACACCACCAGTGATCCGCTCAAGCGCATGGGTCTTCATTTTACATACATTAATCAGAGCATCCGTCTCCTGTACCGGTCTTGCCATAAAAAATTCTTTTCCAATCTTTCCTTCGGGATACTCTACGATACTTCCCTGATTGAAATCTTCTACCTGAATCTTATATTTTTCCAGCACAGTATCCATTCCTGTGCCTTCCATTACTTTCAGAGCAGAACCCACACCACAGGAATCTCCGCATCCGATTTTCTCATATCCTTCTTCCCGCAAAAGACGCGCGACCGCTCCTACTACTGCGGGATGTGTAATCACCGCCCGCTCCACTTCCGCTTTCCGTACCAGATTCGGCTTCAGGAGGATTTTCTCATCCTTTCGAATCAGATGATCCCATCCCCCAAGAAGCTCAATTCCCGTCTTTATTTTTTGATATACTGTCTCCCCATCATAAGAATCGCAGGGCAGTAAAACCACAACACTTTCCATGATACCTCCTGTTTCAATGGCTTTCGCCTTTATTATATCAGCCCAAGGCTCTTCAACATCCACAGCCATCCTGTCAGGGTAAAAGCACTGCAAAATGTGGTAATCATAACTACACTTGAAGAAAGTACTCCTTCATGCCCCATATTTCTCGCCATCACGTAGCAAGTCACTGTAGTTGCCGATCCGAGCATTACCAGAATTGCCACCAATTCCTGATTCCGAAAGCCAAGCATAACGGCAATGGGAAGAAAGATACAGCCCCATCCCAGAAGCTTCATAAAAGCCGCAGTCAAAGACGGAAGAAGCTTCGCAAAAGCTTTTTTCTCATCAAATGCGGCACCCATAGCCATCAGTCCCAATGGAGTTGCAAGTACCCCAAGATTTTTCACTGCTTTCATAAATATCTGTGGTTTCGGCAATCTTAGATAAGACCACACAACACCTACGAAAATACCAAGAATGATAGGATTTGTTACAATTCCTATGAATGTCTTTTTTATAAGAGCTCCATCCATCTTTCCTTGATCCGGCTTAAAAAAAGATAATACTACCACGGCCATGATATTGTAAATAGGAACAGAAGCAATGATCATCAGCGGTCCCATTCCGGAATTGCCATAGATATTCTGGATAAATGCAATTCCCAGAATCGCTGCACTGCTCCTGTATGCTCCCTGAATAAATTCTCCCTGAATTCTTTTGTCTTTCCAGATACAGGAAACCGCCATGGAAATCAGAATACCTGCACATGTTGTCACCACACAGAACAGGACAAATTTTCCATCCCATACTTCCCGAAAATCTGCTGTAGCAAGATCCTGAAATAAGAGTGCCGGCAAAGCTGCTTTGAAAACGAATTTATTCAACCGATTCACAAACGGTTCATCCATAAGACCGATTTTCCGAAACACATAACCCAACACCATAGTAAGAAAAATCGGCATGGTAGCCTCAAGACTAAATATCAGATTTTCCATCGTTTCCTCCTACACAAGACCAACAAGACGTAAAATATACAGCCAGCCGGTCAAAGTAAATGCACTTCCCAGAGTTGTAACCATTAGCACACTGGAAGTCAGCACCCCTTCATGCCCCATGCTTTTCGACATAATAAAACTGCTCACAGCAGTTGATGACCCTGCCATAACCAGAATTGACACCATTTCTTCATTGCGAAATCCCAACAAAGCAGCCAGTGGAAGTGCCAGAGCTACTATACCGATCAGACGCAAAAAACTACAACCCAGTGTCGGACGCAGAAGAGCAAGTGCTTTCTTTCCTTCAAAGGAAGCTCCAAGAGCCATCAACCCCAACGGAGTCGCAATTGCTCCCAGGTTGTACAGCGTCTTGACTACAACAGGGTACTTCGGTACCTTGCATATAGAGCACAAAACTCCAAACACAATTCCCAGAATGATCGGGTTCGTTACAATTCCTTTCAGAGTATTTTTGATCAGTTTTCCATCCAGCTTTCCTCTGTCAGGCTTCATAAACGAAAGGATAATCACCGCAAACACATTATAAAATGGTACAGTTCCGATCAACATCATGGATGCAACTCCGGCTTCTCCATATATATTCTGTATAAACGCGATCCCCAGAATCGCCGTATTACTTCTGAACGCTGCCTGAGCAAATTCTCCGCGTATCTTCCTGTCTTTTACCAGTTTTGACAGTAAAATACTGATTAATACACTGACAATAGTAACAACGATACAAAATCCCACAAATTTTCCGTCCCAGAGCGTTGCAAAATCTGCTTCCCACATATCCTCTATAAGTAGTGCCGGGAGAGCGGCCCGAAACACAAAACGATTCATCTTTTTTACAAACTCATCATCCATCAGACCGATTCTCCGAAAGAAATATCCCAGCAACATCGTAAAAAATATAGGGAGCGTGGCATTTAAACAAAAGACTAGATTTTCCATGGGTGTATTTCATCCTTTCATTTTTGGTATAGTAATTATTGGCTTGAGGAAAAGGATTTAAAAGAGAGCTGCCAGGTAAGACAGCCCTCGGTTCATTTTTTATGTGTAATTATTCAGGTTGCAGACCTGAGTATTACTCGAATATTTTTTCGTAGATCGGGAAGCAATCTAATGTAGCAAAATAATCTTTTGGAGTTTCTGCACGGCGGATGAGCTCAAAGCTTCCATCTTCTTTCAGAAGAATCTCCGCAGATTTCAGTTTTCCGTTGTAATTGTATCCCATTGCGTATCCATGAGCACCAGTATCATGGATCACAAGAAAATCTCCCTTATCAATCTTCGGAAGCATCCGATCTATCGCAAATTTATCATTGTTCTCACAGAGAGAACCTGTGATATCATATTTGTGGTCGCAGGGCTCATTTTCTTTACCCATAACCGTGATATGATGATAGGCACCGTACATGGCAGGACGCATCAGATTCACTGCACAGGCATCACAACCAATATACTCTTTATACGTATGCTTTTCATGAATTGCTTTTGTAACAAGACAGCCATAAGGTCCCGTCATAAAACGTCCCATCTCCGTATAAATCGCCACGTCACCCATACCTGCCGGAACCAGAACTTCATCATATACTTTTTTAACACCGGCTCCGATCACACGGATATCATTCGGCTCCTGGTCCGGTTTGTATGGGATTCCCACACCGCCGGAAAGATTGATAAACTGAATATCTGCTCCGGTTTCTTTCTCCAGCTTTACAGCAAGCTCAAACAGGACTTTTGCAAGCATCGGATAATACTCATTGGTTACGGTGTTGCTGGCAAGGAATGCGTGGATTCCAAATCTTTTGGCTCCTTTTGCTTTCAGAATCTTAAAAGCCTCAAAAAGCTGTTCTGTCGTCATTCCATATTTTGCATCCCCCGGATTATCCATGATGCCATTGCTAAGACGGAATAATCCGCCCGGGTTATAACGACAGCTGATCGTCTCCGGAATATGCCCAATCGTCTGTTCCAGAAAATCAATATGCGTAATATCATCCAGATTGATGATTGCTCCGATTTTGTTAGCATATGCATATTCTTCTGCCGGTGTTGCATTAGAGGAAAACATAATATCCTCCCCTTCACAGCCGATAGCCTTAGACAGCATAAGCTCAGTCATGGATGAGCAGTCACATCCACAGCCGTATTCTCTCATAATCTGGATTAATGCCGGGTTCGGGCATGCTTTTACAGCAAAATACTCTCTAAATCCCTTATTCCATGCAAATGCCTCCTGTACTGCTTTTGCATTTTCACGAATTCCTTTTTCATCGTAAAGATGATACGGGGTAGGAAAAGAAGCTGTAATTTCCTCAAGTTTTTCTTTAGTCACAAATGGCTGTTTGTTCATTTTTCATAATCTCCTCTTTTGGTCTGTTTTATTTGGCTTGTATAACCTGCATGATATTGGTCATTGCTCCTTCACCTGTGATCAGATTGGTAGCCGGATCTCCTGCAGTAAATACTACCAGATCTCCTTTTTTCACCAATTTTTCTCTTCTTGCCACATACATGGCATGTGAAATGATATTTTCGGTAGAATCCTCCTCATAACCCGCCAGCGGAGTAACTCCCCAGTATATCTGCATTTTTCTTCTTGCCCATTCATTCGGGGTAACAGCATAAATCGGTACTTTCGGACGGAAATTAGAAATCAGGCGTGCTGTTTGTCCTGAGATCGTAGGAGTAATAATGCAGTCCGCACCAAGGTTTTCCGTTGTCTGAACCGCCGCAAGCCCAACAGAACTGGATACATTACGATTTCCACGAAGTGCCCGATAGTCCAGATGTTTCTTATAATCCAGACGCGGCTCTGTAGATTCCGCGATCTTGACCATCATCTGAACTGCCTGTACCGGATATTTACCCATGGCAGTCTCACCGGAAAGCATGATCGCATCTGTTCCGTCATAGATGGCATTTGCAACATCTGTAACCTCTGCCCTGGTAGGTCTTGGGTTCCGGATCATGGAATCCAACATCTGTGTAGCTGTAATTACCGGCTTATAGCTTTCATTACATTTCTGAATAATCATCTTTTGAATATGCGGTACCTCATGTGCCGGAATCTCCACTCCAAGATCACCTCTTGCTACCATAATACCGTCAGCAGCCTTGATGATTTTGTCAATATTTTTTACGCCTTCCGCATTCTCAATCTTGGCGATTACATCGATTCCGTCACCACCGTTTTCATGCAGAAGTTCTTTGATCTGCTTAATTGCGTCACTGCTTCTCACAAAAGAAGCTGCAATAAAATCAATTCCCTGACTGATACCGAACAGAATATCCTTTTTATCCTGTTCTGTAATTGCCGGAAGTTTGACATCTACATTCGGTACATTGATACCCTTTCTCTGTCCCAGTTCTCCGCCGTTCACGATTCGACAGACCACATCTGTATCTGTCACTTCTTCCACCGTCAGCTGGATCAGACCATCATCAACAAGTATCGTATCTCCCGGCTTTACATCTTTGTTCAGATCCTGATACGTCTGATAACATCGCTTATTATTTCCTACAATTTCCTCTGTAGTAAGTGTAAAAGTATCTCCCTCCTGAAGCATTACTTTCTGCCCGTTTTCCAAAAGTCCGGTACGAATCTCCGGTCCCTTGGTATCAAGCAGAATCGCGATCGGCAATTTCAGTTCTTTGCGAACCTTTTTCAGAAGATCCATCCGGGCTTTCTGTTCTTCATGATCTCCATGAGAAAAATTGAATCGCGCAATATCCATGCCTGTCTTCATTAATTTTCTCATCAGATCTTCGTTATCAGTTCTGGGTCCCATAGTACAGATGATTTTTGTACGCTTCATAAGCAATCCCCCTTTATTTCACATGTGTGTGTGTAAACAAATGATCCTGACAATATTCAAAATTGCCATTGCACTTTGAACAGAATCTAAATTCCAGATGATCCCCATCTTTCTCTGTTCGTCCACAGATCGCACACTTATGCTTTGTAATATTGTTTACCTGACTTTTATGAACTGCCTGCTTATATGCCTGCCTTCTGTGAATTTCTTTCGGACTATAGCGGCGCATATTCCTTGTAGAGAAAAAGAAGATAATAAAGTTCATTAACGAACAGATAATCACAACCCGAATCGGCCAGGAAGAAAGAATCATCTCAACCACCAGCATCGCTGCATATGCAATTCCCAACCACTTCATTTTCAGTGGTATGATCATCATAAACAACACCTGCATATTGGGATAAGTAGCTGAAAATGCCAGTATAATAGACATACTGATATAAAATGTGCTGAAAGCATTGCCCAGCCGGATACCTTGTCCTCCTGCAGCAAAATAAAGGATAAAAGAACCGATAATGCTGGTCAGGATTCCAGAAAATATATATACATTATAACGGAAAGTTCCCCACGTACGTTCCAGTGTATTGCCAATAGAATAATAGAAATACAGCATGATCACCACAAAAAAGATGTTTGAGCTTTCCGGCGGAATCAAAAGCCAGCTGACCAGCCGCCATACCTGACCTTTCAAAATCAGAGCCGGCTCCAGTGTCAGATACTGCTGCATAACAGGCGCGAAAAGTTCTATCAGATATCCTGCTGCATACGTAATAATAATATACATACTCAAGTTAGAAAGGGCATATTTTCCAAATTTGCGCTCCATTTTATCAAGAAATTTCATAATACCTCCTAAAACGAATGATACTCAAATACGCCGTGACGTACTTGCTGTGAGATGAGCAATGTTAATATTTTTTACGCATCTCTACGATTTTGTCCCAAATCAGTGACATTTTCCCCCTCATAAACTTAGAATAAATCTTTTTTTCTGAAAATAATGGCAACCAACATACTCAGCAAAAGAGAAATGATGATCACATATAAAAATCCCATGGGATCTTTTGAAAAAGGCATTCCTTTCGCATTCAGGTTCATACCATAAGCACTAAAAATCATTGTCGGTATGGACATAACGATCGTAACGGTCGTCAAAAACTTCATGACAATATTCAGATTATTTGAAATAACAGAAGCAAATGTATCCATCGTTCCGCTCAGGACTCCACTGTAAATATTCGCCATCTCGATAGCCTGTTTATTCTCAATAACTAAGACTTCCCATACCTAAAAAGGGCTTTGCACCTTGAAAATTCAATACTTCAGCTAACAAAATAGCGATTTATGCCTCTACAGCCTCTGGAT
>SFQZ01000060.1 GCA_004562915.1 bacterium | reverse complement strand
GTTTTTAGGTTTGTTAAATCTGTCGATTCAACCGTTCTTGAAAAATCTCTTAAAGAATTTTCAGGGTTGTTGTCTATTGTTTAGTTATCAATGTTCTTTGTGTTTTGCTTGTCTCTTGCGAGTCAGCTTTTGTATAATACCATGTGTGTCGTTTAATGTCAAGTATATTTTTCAACTTTTTTTACATTTTTTTGACTTGATTTTTACATACACAATATATGTAAATACATCCTTCACATTTCACATCATACAGCTTTACAAGCGAACGGAGAAAGAGGGATTTGAACCCTCGCGCCGCTATTAACGACCTACTCCCTTTCCAGGGGAGCCCCTTCAGCCTCTTGGGTATTTCTCCAAAACGTCCGAAAAATAATATACACGAACTCAGCAATTTTGTCCAGTATTTTTTTTCATTTTTTAATTATTCTACATCTCTCGATTTGCTTCGCAATTTTCTGTCTATTCACTATTCTATTAATATCATTGCACTTTTTCCAAAAGGGTACAAAGTAATTTGCATTCAATTATCATTTTAAGAATGCAAAAAGCACATCCATCCTTTAGATAAATGTGCTTTTTTCTCAACGCAGAGGGTGGGATTCGAACCCACGCGCCCTCTCGGACAAACGGTTTTCAAGACCGCCTCGTTATGACCACTTCGATACCTCTGCATCTATTAAATTGTTTCGCTGTATCAGCGACAATTGGAATTATAGCATAACTGCTTCTTTAATGTCAATAACTTATTTCAAATTTTTTAATTTATTTTTTCGATTAATGAAAGCTTCTGCCACAGGCAGATCCTCCGGCGTTGTAATCTTTATATTCTCATACGATCCCTCAATCAATTTAACCGGAATTCCAAGCATTTGTTCAACCACCATTGCATCGTCGGTGACTTGAATACATTCCTTTTTCATCAATCGAAAATATGCTTCTTTGATCAATGGAGCTTCAAACACCTGTGGTGTCTGTACCAGCCAAAGCGTTTTTCTGTCAGGAGTCTCTTTTGCAAATCCGTCTGCATCCACCACTTTTATTGTGTCCTTAGACGGCATTCCCGCCACACACGCCCTATGTTTACGCACTGCCTCATATGTTCTCTCAATAATTCCTTCATCCACAAACGGGCGCGCACCATCATGAATGAATACATATCCATCCCGATTAGGTACTTTCATTTCTTCCCTGTCCATAGCAAGCAGTGCACGATATACCGATTCATATCGCTCTTTTCCACCGATAGTAATCAAGTCCACTTTGTCAAAGTTATATTTTTCCACAATCTCTTTCCGGCAATATTCAGTCTGTCCTTCACCGACAACCACAATAACGTCATCGATGATTTCAGATTCTTCGAAAGCAGCGAGTGAATAATAAAGCACAGGCTTTCCTGCAATCTCCAGATATTGTTTCTGAACTTTTGTCCCCATACGGCTACCCTGTCCTGCCGCCAGGACGATCGCTGTACAGCGTTTTTTTGTATTGTGTTCCTGTTCCATGCCAGCTCCTTCTCATTATTTGCTTCCTAACCCACCGAATAATATGAAACAATCATATTTCCATATATCTTTTTCGTTCAAAAAGCCTTATCTTTCTCCAAGTCTCAGATTAGGAACTGCATTCAGATCCCATCCGTGCCTGGTTCCTGCGAGATATTCATAATATGCTGCAGCTCCAATCATAGCCGCATTGTCCGTACACAGAATCGGAGATGGGTAATAGAATTCAATTCCATTTTCTTCACATGCCCGCTTCATTGCCGTGCGCAGAGTGCTGTTCGAAGCCACTCCTCCCGCAATCGCCAGTTTATTTAATCCATATTCTTTTACCGCATGCATAGCATTTCCCACGAGCACATCAGTAACTGCTTTCTGGAAAGACGCCGCAATATCAGCACGGTTGTATTCAATTCCTTTCATCTGACATCCATTTATATAATTAAGTACAGAAGACTTCACCCCGCTGAAACTGAAATCATACGGCGAATCTTCGATATGTGCTCTTGGAAATGGAATCGCATCCGGATTTCCTTCTCTCGAAAGCTTATCAATCTTCGGGCCTCCCGGATATCCCAGGCCAATCGCTCTTGCCACTTTATCAAAAGCCTCCCCTGCAGCATCGTCTCTCGTCCGTCCGAGGATTTCATAGGTACCATAGTCTTTTACACAAACAAGATGCGTATGCCCTCCAGAAACCACCAGGCATAAAAAGGGTGGTTCCAGTTCTTTATTCTCTATATAGTTTGCAGAAATATGCCCTTCGATGTGATGTACTCCTATCAAAGGCAGTTTTTTCGCATATGCGATCGCTTTTGCTTCTGCGACACCGACAAGAAGCGCCCCGACGAGTCCCGGACCGTATGTCACGCCAATTGCATCAATGTCATCCAACGTTACATTCGCCTCTGACAATGCTTCCTCTATTACCTGATTAATCTTCTCAATATGTTTTCTGGATGCGATCTCCGGTACAACTCCTCCATATAATTTATGGAGATCAATCTGGGACGAAATCACGTTCGACAGAACTTCCCTTCCGTTTTTTACGACCGCAGCTGCAGTCTCATCGCAGGAACTTTCTATTGCCAAAATCTTAATTTCTTTATTTTCTGTTTCCATCTGCTTCTCTTCTTTCTTTTCAGGTAGCCTTACACTATCCATTCATTTATCTTTTACAGCACCATTACTTATTCTGGAAAATCCAATTCCGTCGTCATTCTGTCCTTTCCGGCTATTGCACGCGGGAAAATAGTTCTCACATCATCCATATATTCTTCCGGTCTGGTAAGCGACGGACTGTAATGTGTCAGCCACATTTCTTTTACTTCAGCATCTCTTGCAATTTCCGCAGCTTCATAGAATGTCATATGTTTGTATTCCACCGCTTTCGCTGCTTTCTCCTTTTCTCCATACATGCCTTCACATATGAACAGATCTGACCCTTTTGCATGCTGTCGGATTGAATCTGTAGGACGAGTATCGGTACAATAAGTCAGTTTGATTCCCTTTCTGGGCGGTCCAAGCACCATATCGGGTGTCAGTTTCCTCCCTTCCAGCTCGAGATTCTCACCTCTCTGCAAATGTTTCCAATATTCTTTCGGAATCTCCTGTTCCATAGCCCGCTGAACATCAAACTTTCCTGCACGGTCGATTTCTATCGTATAACCATAGCAAATCACATTATGTCTGACCCGAAAAGCAGTGAGGCGGTATCCGTTGAGTTCAAAACTCTGCTCCGGCTCTGTTATTTCAATAAACTTCAGTTCAAAAGGCAGTTCCGGTGCAATAACCCTCAGCGAATTCACCACTCTTTCGAGCCCTTTTGGCCCAATCAAAGTGAGTGGCTCTGTCCGGTCTGCATTTCCCATTGTAAGAAGAAGTCCCGGAAGGCCGCTGATATGATCACCGTGATAATGTGTAAAGCATATCACATCAATTGGTTTAAAGCTCCATCCCTTTTCTTTCATCGCAATCTGTGTGCCTTCGCCGCAATCAATTAAAAGCTGGCTTCCATTAAATCGGATCATCAAGGCCGTCAGCCAACGATATGGCAACGGCATCATTCCGCCGGTCCCCAACAAACATACATCTAACATGTTCTCTCCTATTCTATTTCTACCGGAATCGCAAAAGAGCCGACCAGCTTGTCGTAGCACGCCTCACAAAGGTCAAAACGATGCACCTCATTGTCCTTCTCAGAGAAATATCCCCATCGTTTTTCAACACTCAGTACATCCTCTTTTCCAATTCCATCTATGACTTCAATTTCTTTTTTACACATATTACAGATAATTCTGCGAATTTCTTTTTTCTTTTCATTACAAATCTCATACTGACGCATCATGTTCCTCCATAGTATCCCCTTCAAATACCGCCTGCTCATCTCGCTCGGCATATCCGGGAAGTATTCTGTATTACGCTTTCATTATATCGCCAGCATGATCGTTTTTCCATCGGAAACCACTGCATGTTTATGCTAAAAATTCCACTTGACACATTCGTTTATTCCGTAAGTTTTGGAATCAGCACATCCCTGCTCATAAGGATCGCATCTTCCGGTGCCGTTCCTCCATAATAATTCCTGCGTATCCCATCCACCTGAAAATGATTTTTTTCATAAAAGCGAATTGCTGTCCGGTTGCTCTTTCTGACATCCAGCAGAATTCTTCCCAGTCCTTTTCTTCGGCAGATATCCATCATATTTTCAAACAGGTTCTGGCCAATCCCTCTGCATCTGGCATCTTCCGCAACTGCAATTCGTGCGACTTCACATTCATCCAGAACAAAATAACAAATGAAATACCCCAAAACGATATCACAGCACTTTGCCGCAACACAAAAAGTATGATCCTGTTGCAAAGTATTTTTTATCTCTTTTTCACTCCAGGGATCTGGGAATACAGCATATTCCAACTGGGCAATCCGGTATATTTCGTCTGTATCCGATGCTGAAAGTTCTTTAAAAGTCCATTCATCAGCCATTAGCAGTTACTCTCCGTGTTCTTTTTCGCCAGTTCACGTTCCTCTCTTTCGCGCTCTGCCTGCGAAAGTCTCAAATAATCAGGCTTATGCTCTGCCGCCGTCTCCACCCTGCCCGTTCGATAATAATCCATTGCCAGTGTTCCAAGCGCTGCCGCCCTTTGCTGATTCATATGAGCAGGCGCAAAAGAAATTTTATAATTAACAAGCAACTCATTCTGTAATCTTTCACGATGAACAGGGACCCCGTCTCCGAGGAAAATGATTCCCCTGTCATTTGGAAATCTGCACAGTCTCTCTGCCAGTTCTTCAATTCCCACAGCCATCTGAGGCTCTATTATGTTCAGTTTTTCATCTTCGAATTCATAAATTCCGGTATACACCTGATTTCTTCTTGCATCCATGATCGGGCATACAATCTGATCTGTATAACACAGGTTGTATGCAAGTGCATCTACTGTCGGCACATGAATCAGGGGCTTTTCAAGCGCAAGCCCCAGCCCTTTTGCAGTTGCCGAGCCTATCCTAAGTCCGGTAAATGACCCCGGTCCTCCTGCCACAGCAATCGCGTCAACCGAACCAAGCTCCAGCTCTGTCATGCGCACAATCTCATCCAACATCGGCAAAAGCGTCTGTGAATGTGTCTTTTTATAATTGATCGTATACTCCGCAACCGTTTTCCCGACTGCCTTTTCGTCTTGTTCCACCACTGCTACCGTTGCAACAAGCCCGGAACTGTCAATCGCCAATATCCGCATCATTCAACCTCTTTTCTATCGTTCTTCCACCGTAATCCTGCGGAATTCAAATCCATTTTTCAAATCCTTCTCAATGATGATCTCTGTCCGTTTCTCAGGCAGAATCTCTTCAATCAAATTTGCCCATTCAATCAGGCTCACTCCATCACCATATATATAATCGTCAAAACCAATCTCATCCATCTCCTCAACATCACCGATGCGGTATACATCGAAATGATAAAACGGAAGACGCCCCTCTTCGTATACCTGTACAATGGTAAATGTAGGACTGCTGACAGGCTCTTTGATTCCAAGCCCTTTTGCCATCCCCTGAGTAAAAACCGTTTTCCCGACACCCAGATCTCCGATCAATGTATATACCTGACCGGCTCTGGCTTCTTTCCCTATCTTCTCACCGAGCAAAAAAGTCTCCTTTGCACTTCTAGTCTCTATTACCATACTGCTTCTCTCCGTTTCAATCTGTTGTTAATCCGCGCTGACATGACGTATTTTCACTTTTCTTGGAGACATATGCGTGGAGATCATCTTCACAGCTGCCGCATACTGTTCACCCAATGCTTCTTTTGGAAAAATCAGCGCTCTCACTTTCGTGACATATAAAATAATAGATGTATCTGTTGAAACTGCTTTCTGAAAATTCCCCCATTCGTTCAGCGTACTTTGATCTTCCTGAGAAATCTGAACGCCCTCTTCCGTCAATTCATAAGTGATCGGCTTCTGGAACATGGGTGATTTTTTAACCTGTTCGGAAGATTTTGCCTTCATATTCAGCGGCGTTCCCACTAAGAAGAATATCGCAATCAAGAAAAATGTAGCTGCCGCCGGATACACCCCGTTCATCGTCTGTCGGATTCCCAGATACAGCGTAATCCCTCCCAGAATCACTCCCATTATTCCATTCAGACTCGTATACGTAGTATGAAGCATAAAATCATACATCGCTTTTTCCGTCATTTTCACATCAAATTTAACCGTCATCTCACTACCTCCCGACGTTTTATCCTGTTTTCCGTCTGCGTTATTCCGATTATAACACACTGACTTTTCCGAAACAATCCCAATTCCTTCAAAAAGGCACAAGTTGGTTCCAACTTCTTCGTCGCTCACAGCATTATGGACATTTTCAAAACTTTATTCTATACTGTCATTAATCGCACAAATATTTCTATTTCAAATTACATATTTTACAGCAAAAACACATGGAGGCAATTATGGAATTATTATTAAGCAACCAGACAGAATGTCAGCGCGTGGAAGTATATAACGAATATCTTCGGAAGATTCCGGAATTACTTAAACAGTTGGATACAGTCGAGAAAATGTATCAGAAGGCGCTTTTAGAAGAGGAAATGCTGAAAGGGAAGGAGGAAAACAACCACAGTGTAATCCTGTATCATGAACGTCTGGAACGCATCAAAAAGCAGTGTGAAGAGCGCTCAGCCGATATCCGCCAGCAATGCCGGCTTATTTTTGAACTGAAAGATCAAATCGAAAAAGAAAGCAGTGCACTTAAGGCACTGCTTCCACACTAAACTTTTATTCCCGTCCCATTTTCAGAATCGGACTAATCTTTTTATAAATCAGAAATACGATCAGCGATACCAGAACACCCTTCAGCAAATTGAATGGTGCGACTGCAAACACAACGAACGTAAAAAGACTCGTAATATTTGCATTTACCGCAGTTCCCATTCCCACCAGTGCATCGATCGGCATATTAAACGCCTTCGCATAGGTCGGAATCAGGACATACGCATTTAAAAAACATCCGGCAAACGTCATAAACAAGGTTCCGGTCAGCATTCCGATGATTGCACCTGTTCTTGTATGGAATTTGCGGTAAATATAGGAAGCCGGAAGGCAGAATGCACATCCAATCAGGAAATTGGCAAGTTCGCCTACTCCTGCGGTTGTCGATCCATTGATCAGGAAGTTAAGCAAAATCTTCACCAACTCAATCAGCACACCGGCAACCGGCCCCATAGTAAAGGCTCCGATCAATACCGGAACTTCGCTGAAATCGATTTCATAAAAACTTGGCGCAAACGGAAGCGGGATTTCGAACAGCATCAAAACAACTGCGATTGCTCCAAGCATACCGATCTGTGCGATCATTTTTACATTTACTTTTGTTTTCTTACCATTTTTTGTGTTTGTCATTGCATCTGTACTCATGTTTTTCTCTCCTTTTCTTAATGCAAGATTTTCGATTGAGTTAAAAAGGAGGAAAATCTTCCTGGTTAATTGGGAAATCATCGGTTTTCGTAATACAAAAGCCCCGGCTACTGCTAACCGGGGCGTACTCTTTTATCTGTATTAAAAACAGCCGATTTTCTTCTCTCATCCAGACTCTACTGTCGGTTTTGGAATTACACCAAATCAGCCGCTCTCATTTTCGATCGCGGGTCGCGGACTATACCGCCGGTTGGGAATTGCACCCTGCCCCGAAGAAATTCCTTTTTCTTTTCGGCTATATTATAGCGCAGTGCAGCACAGAATTCAAGTTTTTTATTCATAACTGTCAGTTAAGCTTTTTTCCTGATATTTAACTTATAATCAATTGTGAACCCCGCATGAATTTGTTATCCTAAAATCAAGCAAAGACCGATGCATACAAACTAAGGAGGTACCGCTTATGCAAATAGGTGAAGTGATACGTAAATACAGAAAATCCGCCGATATGACTCAGGAAGAAATGGCGAACCGTCTTGGTGTGACTGCCCCGGCAGTAAATAAATGGGAGAATGGAAATTCTTATCCGGATATCACACTTCTCGCCCCGATTGCCAGACTGCTTGGCATTTCTACAGACGAACTGCTCTCGTATCATGAGGAGCTCTCTTCCGAAGAAATACAGGCGCTTGTTCGTACAGCAGACAACAAATTTCAAACTGAAAATTATGAAGATGTTTTCCACTGGATCAAAAAAGAACTGGAAAAATACCCAAATTGTGACCAGCTGATCTGGCAAATGGCCGTCATGCTCGACGCCAACCGACTCATGAAAGATCTGCCGGATTCCGGGAATTACGATGATTACATCTGCAGTTGCTATACACATGTCCTAGGCAGCACAGACGAAACACTGCGCTGTCGTGCTGCAGACTCTTTGTTTGGATTCTACATGCGCAAAGAAGAATACGAAACCGCCGGCAAGTATTTGCAATACTTCTCTGTGCAGAATCCGGAAAGGAAACGGAAACAGGCTGAGATTTACCAAAAAACTGGTCGGATTCAAGAGGCCTATAAAACTTATGAGGAATTGCTTTTTGCCGAATATCAGGTGGTAAACGGAATACTGACCGGTATGTATATGCTTGCCTTACAGGAAAATAATAGTTCAAAAGCCCACCTGCTAATTGACAAGCAAAGTGGACTGGCCAGATTATTTGAAATGGGTAAATACTATGAAGCTTCATGCCGACTTGATCTGGCGGCATTTGAGCAAGATGCGAAAAGTGCCGCTGAAATCATGTCGCAGATGTTGGATTCTGTTGATCATATATTCAGTTTCCGCAGCTCACCGCTTTATGAACATATGACATTCAAAGATCCTCAAGCCGACTTTATAGAGAAATTAAAAAATAACTTGATCTCTTGTTTTCAAGACAAAGAAACATTTAATTTTCTCGAAGAGTAGACAAATTACGCTAACGAATAAACCAGGAATAAAATGATTGCATCTTCTCTCAGTTGATGTGTTATAATAAAAAGCAGTATATTCTCTTACATTCAGATATACCGGAGGTGGAAGATTATGTTTTTTATCATGGGTGCCGGACAGGATCAGAAAGTCCTCCCATTTGACCAGATCATGCTTTGCAAATGCTGCGGGAAATTCGGCCATATTCAGATTATCATGACCTATTCTTATTTCTCATTTTTCTTTATCCCGCTTTTTAAATGGAACAGGCATTACTATGCCAAAATGAACTGCTGCGGAGCCGTCTGCGAACTTTCTCCCGAACTGGGCAAGGAAATTGCACGCGGAAATGTAACCTCGGTGAATGAAAATGATCTGATATTTTCCCCGGGGTCTTCATCCGGCAGACACTGCCCGAACTGCGGTTATCATACCAATGAAAATTTTGACTTCTGCCCCAAATGCGGAAGCCGCATGCATCCATAAAAAGTTTGGCCTTTGATGAATCTTATCTCACCAAAGGCCTATTATTATTGATTTTCACATTCTTTCAAAAACATCTCATGGATTCGATCATCCTCATCCAGTTCCGGATGAAACGAAAGGCCATACTGTTTTCCAGATTTTACAGCCACAATATTTCCGTCAACCTCTGCCAGAATTCCTGTTCCAGATCACTTTTCTGCCGCAGCTCTACACATTCGCTCCCAACGATTCCAGTTTTTTTCTATGCTCTATAAATGCTCCCTGCACAGCAAGTATCCCGATCTTCATTCTACTCTACTTGCCCCTCTCTGCCATCAGAAGCTGAATTTCCTGTTCGTTAATACCTACCATGGCCTCGCCAAGGTCTTCGGAAAGTTCAGCAAGCATTTTGCTGTCCTGATAGTTTGTCACTGCTTTTACGATTGCCGCTGCCCGTTTTTTCGGATCACCGGATTTGAAAACACCGGATCCTACAAATACACCTTCTGCGCCAAGCTGCATCATCAGTGCCGCATCTGCAGGAGTTGCCACACCGCCTGCCGCAAAATTCACTACCGGAAGACGACTGTTATTATGCACATATTCAATCAATTCATATGGCACTCTCAGATTCTTTGCTTCCTCAAACAACTCGTCCTCGCGCATAGAAACGACTTTGGCGATTTCGCTGTTCATCATTCTCATATGTCTTACAGCCTGAACAACATCGCCGGTTCCCGGTTCTCCTTTTGTTCGGATCATAGATGCGCCTTGTTGATTCTTCTGAGTGCCTCTCCCAAATCTTTTGCTCCGCACACAAACGGAACTTTGAATTTACGCTTATCAATATGATACACATCATCTGCCGGTGACAATACTTCACTTTCGTCGATGTAATCAATCTCTATCGCTTCCAGAATCTGTGCTTCCACAAAATGTCCGATTCTGCATTTTGCCATGACAGGAATCGATACTGCTTCCTGAATTCCTTTGATCATTTTTGGATCGCTCATTCTGGAAACTCCGCCTGCCGCACGAATATCCGCCGGAATACGTTCCAGCGCCATAACAGCACATGCACCTGCCTCCTCCGCAATTCTCGCCTGCTCCGGAGTCGTTACATCCATAATCACTCCGCCTTTTAACATCTGCGCAAGCTGTTTATTCAATTCATATCGTTTTGTGTCCATTTTGATTACCTCCGTTTATCTCATAACCTATCGTATTGGTATGTATAGCATCTCAAAACTGACATGAAATGAATATACAATTTTCATTATTTTATAGAGGACAGTTTTAAAATGAATCTAAAAAGAGGATGCAGTAAATCTACATCCTCCGTTTTTTCAATATCCATTTTTGTGCTTCTACGAACATTTTATCACATGCTTCTTCATACGGAAGCCATTCCAGCACATGATCTTTTTCTATCGGCTCTGCAACTTTCTCTTCCAGCTTCCCCGAATAATAGAATTGTATCGGATGAAAATACCCGATTCTTTCATGTATCCCATATATTTCCGCCGAACCTTCATACCGCTCAATTACCACAGAATATCCCGTCTCTTCCATACATTCTCTCACAATGCAATCGATATGAGTTTCCCCTACATTTATACCTCCACCCGGAAGAAAATATCCTTTCGGTGTCCGAATGACAGCCACCTTCCCTTCGTGCGTTGCAATCAGATAAGCCCCCGGTCGGTCATAATATACCGCACCTTCAACCGGCTCACCAAATGTTTTTTCGATAAAATGGCTTTCTCTACTGATTTTTTCCAGTGTATCTCTGTAAACTCTCTGCCGAAGCTTTTTCATATATGGGATGTCTTTTGTCTGGTCCTGCCCATAGGTAAACTGCAGATCATACTCAAGCGGAAGCCAGGTATCAATCGACGCTTCATTATGCTGAATCACCGCTTCCAGCTTATCAAGAGCCTGTACCAGCCGGGACTCCTTCGTCTCCTTTTGAAGAACTTCCCGAAAAATCCCTTCCAGCTCCTCTTTTCTCCCTTCCGAGAGCATCCCGGTGATTTCCATTAAAGACTCTTCTTCCGTTTTCTCATCCGCCTCCGTCTTAACGAATGCAGGAATATCCCCGGTCACTGCTTCTCCCAGATCATGAAAAAGACAAAGTTCCATCACACGGTTCATATCATAGTCGGGAAATTCATCCTTAACCAGCCAGGCAAAAACCATCAGCCGGTAGGTATGCTCTGCCACACTTTCGCGTCTTCCACTTGAAGTCCAGGAATGACGGGTGTTACATTTTAATTTTTCTGCCAGTGACAGAAATTCTAATAATTTGCGTTCTTCCATATTTACAGTATCTTCCTCATTCTGCTCCAGATCTGCGCCTGCGCATATTCATATGCTCTGTCATAGACAAAAAGGCCTGCCTGTCCTGCTGCCACGATTCCAAGCAACATTGCAGGGGTGACCGTTCCCGGAAAAAAAACTTCCCTGAATCCAAACACCATTGGCAAAAAGAGCAGATTGAAAATTACATATTTGGCTCCCCAGAATAAAGCAGCCCGATTCCGCTCTCCCTGCAATTGTCCTATACGCTTCCAGATCAATTCTATGGCAAGAATATAAAATCCCATGGCAGCATAAGAAATTACATACAGTTTATTTGGTGAGATCAGTATCCCAAGAAGAACACCTGCCGCATAGAATACCGCTCCGGTTCTTATATCCGTCTCCCGGATCAAAAATCCCACAAAATAAGATGCCGCCGCCAGGAGAAATAATGTATTTGTCTCAATCACGCTTCCAAGCGCGATACACACTTCGGTAAGTGCCAGTAAAAGTCCGCCAATTGCAATCTTTTTCGCATTTACATGCATGAGCAAAGGTCGCCTCCCATACATTCACATAACGTGTCCATGATCCAAAGGTCGCAGCACATATTTCCGGTACCGCACGGGGTACTGTTCTGGTTTCCATATCCACCGCCATATGGATTATTCTGATAACGCTGCGAATTCCAGTTTACCTGATTCAGAAGCTGACGGTACTGCGGATTGTTCGGCTCCATATTGACAGCCTGCTCTGCATGGTTTCTGGCAAGAATATTATTTCCAACGCCTGCATTTGCCATACTACTTAAGTAGTACCACTGAGCAGTGCGGTTCGGCATTCTGTTCAATACATTCAGTGCATCCTGATATCTGCGGTTGTTGATAAAATTGTAAACTGCCTGGAATTCCACATCCTGCTGGCTCCCTGATGAACGATTCTGCTGATATCCCTGATTGCCGCCATTTCCATAGCCGTAATTATATCCATATCCCTGACCGCCATAGCTGTTATTTCCACGACTGCTGTTGTTCCCGTAGCTGCCATTGTTCCCATAGCTGCTGTTTCCATACCCATAACCGCCGTATCCGCCGTTACCACGATTCTCACGTTCACGCATAATGATGTCGTAAGCTTCCTGAACCTCTTTGAATTTCTCTTCTGCAAGGTCTGCCAGCGGATTATTTACATTGGCATCCGGATGGTATTTTCTTGTCAGCTCGCGGTATGCCTTTTTTATCTCATCATCCGATGCACTCGGTGATACACCAAGCACTTCATAAGGATTCTTTGTCATAACTTAGGTTCCTCACTTTTCTTATCCTTCATTTTTTTGTAACGATTCCAGACTCCATCATATAATATATTCCGCAAAATGTCTACATCCAGCAGGCATGGAAGCATCTCAAATTCAGCAGTGCAATTTCCGATCATCATACAGAGCATCTCCCTGCATTGCTCCTCATAATCTTCTTTTTGGGAAAGTTCCTTCAGTGGATTATAACTTTTTGTCCGCATATCCTTTTCCAGATCCTCCCAGGCATCCATAATGTAAATGAATTTTCCAAGGTAAAATCCGATTTTCCTGAGCCTGTCTTCCCACCCGTCTTTTTTATAAACGAAGAGTTCTGCCATCATTCTCCCAAAGCATCCGGAAGGTCTGTCAATCTCCATCGTTCCGCTTTTTTCGCAGCGGGAAAGATTTTTCAGTTCCCGCTGTATCGCCCTGCACTGTCTCGGATATTTGCGTACTATCTTCTTCATCTTGTGCCGAAGCGCACAGGTTCCCGCAAAACCACTCACTTTTTTTTCATCCTGCCAGTCATCCTTCAGATGATAATATGCGAGGATCATATTCATATCCGCAGCATATTCCGTAATCTCATTCTGAAGCATGAGCTGTTTCTTTACCGGATGAACCTTACACAGATGCATACTCCCTCTGGTTTTACATTCATACAGTGAAGTCAGCAGTATAACCAAAAATGTCATATCATAGGTCAGTGTAAGCTGCCCGAGTGTCCCGTGTCTTTCTTTCAAAGAACGGCATAGACCACAATAGTACGCTTTATATTTTCGAAAATCTTTCACCTTAAGTTCCGGCTCATAGGCCGTTACATATCCAAACATATTCGCCTTCTCCCCGTCATTTTTCTCCCCTTGACGCTTCGCTACTCTTTACGATATGTGTTACACTCCCAGAATATTCTCCAGAAGTTCCGCTGCATCCTGAATACATCCGTCACAGCTTCTTAAGACCTTCTTCGTCTGGATCCCCTTCAGTTCTCCACAGATCGAAGCACCGTTCTTTTCCTCAAAACCGGATACGATCTTCTTGGAAGTCTGATACGTATCCACCTTACTCTTCACCTGAGAATTGCCTTTGCTGTTCATAAGTCCCACGATTGCAACCGCACCGGAGATCGCACCGCAGGTTCCGTGCATTCCGCCCATTCCGGCTCCGAATCCTTCCATAACTTTGAACAACTGGTCCTCATCCATATCCACCTGATCACTGAATGCACACGCTACTGCCTGTGCACAATTATAACCCTTTGCGTGCAATTCCAATGCCTTTTCAGCGTATTTTCCCATAGCATCTGTCTCCTTTTTCTATTTTTGTATTCCTCTCATGGTCAATTGAATTCTCTTTTTCTGCAGATCTACACTCATGACTTTGACATCCACAATATCACCGACGCTGACTGCTTCCAGCGGATGCTTGATAAATTTGTCTGTGATCTGTGAAATGTGTACCAGACCGTCCTGATGAACTCCGATATCAACAAACACCCCAAAATCAATGACATTTCTGACCGTTCCTTTCAGGATCATTCCTTCCTTCAGGTCTTTCATCTCCAGTACGTCTGTTCTGAGAATCGGTTTCGGCATCTCGTCACGCGGGTCACGGGCCGGTTTTTCCAGTTCTTTTACAATGTCTCTTAAAGTAATCTCACCGATTCCAAGCTCTTCTGCCAGTTTCTTGTAATCCCGGATCGTGAGAGAAAGGCCGGTCAGCTTTCCTGCCACAATATCTTCCGGTTTAAATCCCTGTTTTTCCAGAAGTTTTGTCGCTGCTTCATAGGACTCCGGATGTACACTGGTTCCGTCCAGCGGATTCTTGCCTCCCTGGATTCTCATGAAACCTGCACACTGCTCGAACGCCTTCGGTCCCAGTTTCGGAACTTTCAGGAGCTGCCTGCGATCCTCAAATTTTCCGTTTTCTTCGCGGTATGCCACGATATTTTTCGCAAGAGTACCGGAAATGCCGGAAATATAAGCAAGCAGCGGCGCCGATGCGGTATTCAAATCCACGCCGACCTTATTTACGCAGTCCTCCACAACTCCGGAAAGTGCCTCGCTTAATTTCTTCTGGTTCATATCATGCTGATACTGTCCCACACCGATGGATTTCGGATCGATCTTCACGAGTTCGGCAAGCGGGTCCTGAAGCCTTCTTGCAATCGAAGTCGCACTTCTTTGTCCGACATCGAATTTCGGGAACTCCTCGGTTGCCAGTTTACTTGCAGAATAAACGGATGCACCTGCTTCATTTACGATCACATACTGTACCTTCTGCGGAATTTCTTTCAGCAGCTCTACGATAAACTGCTCTGATTCCCGGGAAGCGGTTCCGTTGCCCAGTGATATCAGGCTCACATTATACTTCGGAATGATCTTTTTAAGCAGATCTTTCGCTGCCTGAATCTTCTGCGGTGTGGTCGGCGCTGTCGGATAAATAACCGTCGTACCGATTACTTTTCCGGTCGGGTCGACGACGGCCAACTTACATCCGGTACGGAACGCGGGATCCCATCCCAGAACGACCTGTCCGACGATCGGGGGCTGCATCAGAAGCTGTTCCAGATTCTTGCCAAATACGAGAATCGCACCATCTTCCGCTTTCTCCGTAAGGTCATTGCGGATCTCACGCTCAATCGCCGGCGCGATCAGTCTCTTATAACTGTCTTCCACAACTGCTTTTAATACAGGTGTGGTGTATTGGTTGTCTTTGTGAATAACCTTTTTCTCAAGATAGCGGATGATATCCTCCTCCGGCGCTTCGATCTTCACAGTCAGGAATTTTTCTTTTTCACCACGGTTTAATGCCAGCACGCGGTGCCCTGCAAGCTTTGCAACCGGCTCTGCGAAATCGTAGTACATTTCATATACAGATTCTGCCTTTTCATCCTTTGCCGCAGAGGTCAGCATTCCCTTTTTCACCGTCAGATTCCGGATATGCGTCCTGTAATCCGCCTCATCGGAAATCGATTCTGCCAGAATATCTTTCGCGCCTTCAATTGCTTCCGCTGCACTTGCCACTCCTTTTTCCTCTGAGATATAATCTGCTGCTGTTTCTTCCAGAGGAACTTTCGCGTTCTGCAAGGAAATATATACCGCCAGCGGCTCCAGACCTTTTTCTTTCGCGATGGTTGCACGGGTACGTCTCTTCGGACGATACGGGCGATAGAGATCATCCACCAGCACCTGTGTCTCTGCCGCCAGAATCTGTGCTTTCAGTTCCGGTGTCAGCTTACCCTGCTCTTCAATACTGGAAAGTACCTGTTCTTTCTTCTCCTCCAGATTTCTGAGATACATCAGTCTTTCATGTAATTTACGAAGCTGCTCATCATCCAGCGTACCATGCGCTTCCTTACGGTAACGTGCAATAAACGGGATCGTATTTCCTTCATCTATCAGCTTGACCGCGGCATCCACCTGCCACCTTTTTACGCCAAGTTCTTCGGTAATCTTTTGATTAATGTCCATGTAATAAATCCTCACTTTCTTTATGCCAAAGCACAGAAACACTACTGCTTATCATATCATGATGATTTCAATTTTTCAACGAATCATCTAAAAATAGCGCCGGGGCCTCTGTCCACGACGCTATTTATCACATATGCACAAAATATTTTTTCTCCTTCAGTATCAGCAGTTATTTCAAAATCACTTCTTTAATCATACCATTTTTGAGCTGATATCCGACATTCTTAATACAGGTTTGCCCCATAAATGCCGCCTTTTTCCTCCCAACAAGTGCAAAAGTCGTCTTCGGACACAACAGAATCAAAAGCTGACCGTCCGCCCTTTTCTCCGCCGAATAACTGAAAATGATGCAATAATAAAAATCAAATCATCCAAATCGGAACGATATAATTATCTTTATCAACCGCCCCAAGCGCAGGCTTCATACAGATAACTGCTCCTTTTGACCTAGGTGTGGATGCTTTATCTAATAAACCAGATACTTTCGTCAGTTTTGTTCCGGGATTTGATGTTTTTTTAATTTCAATTGGGTTCAAGACCCCATCATGTTCTAATATCACATCAATTTCTTTGGCATCCTTGTCCCGATAATAATACATAAACGGCTGTTTACCACTATTTAAATACGTCTTCATTATTTCTGACACTACATAATTTTCCAAAATCGCACCATTCATAGTTCCACTTTCCAACGTCTCTGCACTGCTCCAACGAGTCAAATAACAGACTAACCCCGTATCATAGAAATACAACTTTGGCGTTTTTACAAGTCGTTTCAGCAAATTGTCAGAGTATGGGTGAAGATAAAAAATGATTCCCAAAGTGCTGTATTTATTTTCACACATTTTAGAGTCCACTCTGTTTTCTTGCTATTTCTGAATGATTATGGTATACTCTAACATACGGAGACGGTCATTTTTGATCACGAAATAAAAAGTAAGAGGTAATGAAATGAGCGATATTGAAAAGGAACCACTATCGAAGCAACAACTGAAATCCAAAGAAACAAAAGGCAGAATTTTCCGTGCCGCAAAAACAATACTTCAAAAACAGGGCTATGAACAGTTGTCTATTAAAAATATCTGTGAAGAGGCAGGAGTATCTAACGGAAGTTTCTACCATCATTTTAAGACGAAAGACGATTTGCTTTCATATTATATAGAAGAGCAGCCAAGCATCAATCCGGATCTTCTGGAGCCGCCTGAAGATGCAGAAGAAGCAAAAATTGCCATTATTCATGTATATCTAAATTATGCCGAATACTGCCGCGAACTCGGTGTGGAATTCATGGCCAATTATTATACCCCGAAGAATCAGGCATTGAATCCCAGTATACGCACGGAACGCCCTTATCCGATTATTACGGTGGAGCACTATCTCCAAAAAGCAATCGATGCCGGTATTGTAACGCCCACCATCCCCCTTGAGGATATTTGTACCGATATCCGTATGCTGGTCATCGGAAATGTATTTGAATGGTGTCTCCATAACGGAGATACAGATTTTGAAGGAAATATCCGGCGTTCACTGGGGCATTATCTGGATGGGATATTTTAGAAAAACGTTTTTATAAAAGACGTTATTGGGAGGCGTGCCCCATTCGGGTCACACCTCCTCCTTTCTAAGACTTTCGATTTT
>SFQZ01000059.1 GCA_004562915.1 bacterium | reverse complement strand
CTGATATCAGACTGAATATGATTTCCATGCCATCATCGGAAAAAGCAATAGCAAAAGCACGAGAGATGTTGGCTGTGGGAAAAACACCGGATTTGATTTTTACAGGGGGAGAAGGAAAAGATAATCTCTACTCTTTTATGGTAAATTATGGGTATGCGCTGGATCTGATGCCATATCTGGAAGAAGATTCTGAATTGCTGGAGTCTGTTTCACCATCTATTTTGAAACACTGGGTAAATGAAAAAGGTGAGCTTTATACAGTTTCTGACGTATTACTGGTAAGTGGTTACTGGTATAATAAAAAAATATTTAATAATGCAAGGATTACAGAGGTTCCTTCTACATGGGAAGATTTTTTTGAGTGCTGCAGGAAAATTCAGGAATGGGCGAAGAAAGAGAAGTTGTCTACGATTCCGATTCATCTGGATGGGGATACCAGTATGTATCTGATAGATGCTTTTATGCAGGTGGAAGAGGAAAATGCAGTGGGGCGGAATGAAGAACAGGAACTGACAGAAGCGCTTGGGATGCTTAATAATCTGAAAACTATGGCCAGTGTGGAAGAAGACAGTTATACCTATCGTGACAGGATGAGAAGTTTTAATATTGGACATTCGGCAATCTGTGTCAATGGTGTATGGGCGCAGCAGATGATTCATCCCAATCTGGATGCAGGTTATGCGTTGTTTCCTTCAAAAGACGGGCAGGGGATTGGTATGGTATCTGCCTGTACCGGGTATCTGGCAGGAAATTCAGGAGATATTGAAAAGGAAGAAGCATGCATTCGTTTCGTAAAATATATGCTCAGCGAACCGGTACAAAAGAGAATTCTCAGGGAAACAGGGCAGATTCCATCGAATCCTAAAGTTGGACTTGAAGAGGTAAGCAAGGATCAGCCTGATTTATATCAGGCATATCGTGTTGTGATGGAAGCAAAATCCTTCACGGAAATACCGGCAAATCGATGGAATAGCATATGGATTGAAGAATTCAACAAGAATATTGGCAAGTTGCTGAAAAACGAGATGAATACTAAAGATTTTTTGGAGAAATTGCAAAAGTAAATAAATGACAAAATAATAGTGAATATTTTACTTGATAAAAATGACAAAAGAAATCTGGAAATGAGATTTTCTTTTGTTGTTTTTGATTTAAAAGAAAAAAACAAAATAATACAACGATGCAGTAAACAGCGTCAATAGACGTTATATGGAAATTTTATTATGATAATAACACAGTTAACGTATAACTTTAGAAAAAGAAAGTGAGGTAAAAAAATGAAAAAGAAACAGTTGTTGGCATTGGGAATGGCCACAGTGATGACGCTGGGAGTTTTTGCAGGATGTGGCGATTCTAAGGATGCATCCAGCGGAAATGCTTCTGAAAAAGCAGAAGGTGGAGAAGAAGAAAAAGTTTCAGGAGAAATCCGTTATGCATTCTGGGATTCTGCACAGGAAGCATATTTTAAGAAATGTGTGGAAGAATTCAATAAAATTTATCCGGATGTTAAGGTTACATTGGAACCAAGTACCTGGGACGAGTACTGGACAAAGCTGGAAGCCGGAGCTACAGGCGGAAGTATTGCGGATGTATTCTGGATGAATGGACCAAATATTACTAAGTATGCGCAGGGAGATGTTCTGATGCCGATTGATGATCTGCTTGCAGACTCTGACCTGGATAAAGCAAATTATCCGGAAGGACTTGTAAATCTGTACAATATTGACGGCAAACAGTATGCACTTCCAAAAGATTTTGATACGATTGGTGTGTGGTATAACAAAAAGATATTTGATGATGCAGGTGTACCCTATCCTACAGATGACTGGACATGGGAAGATATGGCTGAAATTGCAGAACAGCTGACAAAGGCAGACGGCAGCGTTTATGGTATCGGAGCAGCATATGCAAATCAGGTCGGTATTTATAATACAATCTTTGCAGCTGGCGGGGAAGTAATCTCAGAAGATAAAAAATCATCAGGATTTGATAAACCGGAGACACAGGCCGGAATCCAGTGCTGGGTAGATCTGCAGAAAGCAGGTGTATCTCCGGATGAGGCTTCTTTAGAAGAGACAACACCGGATGTTCAGTTCCTGTCTGGACGCCTTGGTATGTACTGGTGTGGTTCCTGGTTCCTGGCACAGGTTCTGGATTCTGATTTTAAGGCTGATATTGATGTGGTAGAACTGCCGTCTATCAATGGTAAGCAGGCAACTGTAATCCATGGCCTTGGCAACTGTATTTATAAAGACACTAAAAATCCGGAAGCTGCATGGAAATGGGTAGAATTCCTGGCAGGTGAGACTGCGAATAACTTGTCTGCAGAGACAGGAGCTGCTATCCCGGCTCTGAAAGGAACTGCGCAGGCATGGGTTGACAAGAATCCTGAGTACAATTTGAAATCTTTTATTACCTCTTCCGAGGAATACTCCTATGCATATCCAGCATCAGCAAATACTGCAGAGTGGCAGCAGTATGAGGCTGATAATCTGAAAAAAGTTTTCAGTCTGGAAGTAGATGTGAAGGAAGCATGTGATAAACTTGCAGAGCAGATGAACGAAGTTCTCGCAAATGAATAAAAGCGAGGGGGTGCAAACAGCATCCCCTTTTTATAAAAAGAATTCAAAGTGAAAGGGAGGAGTGGAAATGAATAAAGTAAAGAAAAAAAGCCATGCGAAAGAATATGCCTGGGGATATGTAATGATCGCACCTCTGGTAATCGGTCTGAGCGTCTTTTATTTTTACCCTGTATTTAAGGTGTTTTTTGACAGTTTTCATGATGTGGGTGCCTTCAATAAGAGTAAATGGTGTGGTCTGGCAAATTACCAGAAAATGTTTCAGGATCCTGTTATGTGGCAGGCATTGGGAAATACGGTAAAATATGTACTGATTATTGTGCCGTTTACGATTATTATTGCATTGATTCTGGCCAGTTTTCTGAACATGGGAATCAAAGGCCGGTCATTTTTCAGGGTGGTTTATTTTATCCCAGCGATTACCATGGGGGCTGCAGTTGCTATGATCTGGCGCTGGATGTACAACGGGGATTATGGAATTATTAACTATATTTTGAATTTGTTTGGGATAGAGTCCATACGTTTTTTGAGTAATTCCAAGACGGCACTGGTATCGATTAGTGTAGTATCCATATGGAGTACGGTGGGATACAACATGATTATTTTGCTGGCTGGTATTCAGGGGATTTCAAAATCCTATTATGAAGCGGCTGCCATTGACGGGGCAAATGGAATTAAACAATTTTTGAACATTACCCTTCCCCTTGTTACACCAACTTTATTCTTTGTAATGATCACGACTTTGATTAGCACTTTCCAGACATTTGATACGATTTATATGATGGTGGATAAGACAAGTCTGGCAATGGAATCTACTCAGAGTATGGTAGTTTATTTCTACCGTAATGCGTTTGAATATTCCAAGAAAGGATATGCGTCGGCACTGGCGGTATTCCTGTTTGCTATTATTATGGTGATCACTGCATTCCAGATGAAAATGCAGACAAAATGGGTTAATTATGAATAAAGGAGGAGCAGAACCATGAAAGAAAATAAATTCAAATGGGGACATCTTATTGTGTATTTGATCCTGATCATGGGAATCGTAGTCACCATCCTTCCGTTTGCATGGATGGTTCTTACTTCTCTGAAAGGACAGACGGAGGCAATCCGTGTTCCTCCGGTAATTTTCCCGGAAGTTTTACGATTTGAGAATTATTCCAAAGTGTTTGAAAAAATTCCATTTGCAAGAATGTACCTGAATACGATCATCAATGCGTCAGTAGTAGTAGTTATGCAGCTGCTTCTGTGTTCTATGGCAGCTTACGCTTTCGGACGGATTAAGTTTCCGGGAAGAAATGTGATCTTTGGTATTCTGTTGGCAGTGCTGATGGTACCCTCTTCCTTCTTTATTCTTCCGCAGTATCTGATTATTCAGAAGATGGGACTGCTGAATACGATTCCGGCATTGTTTATTCCAAATCTTTTCAGCGCATTTGGTACTTTTCTTCTGAGACAGTTTTTTATGGCACTGCCGGACGAAATCGAAGATGCTGCGAGACTGGATGGATGTAATCATTTCATGATTTATTCACGGATTATGCTGCCGCTGATTCGTTCTGGACTGGTAGCTTTGGGAATCCTGACTCTGCGATTTGCATGGAATGACCTGATGTGGCCATTGATCGTCAATACTTCCACAGAGAAGATGACACTTTCTGCAGGTTTATCGTTCATGCAGGGACAGTATGCAACAGATTATCCGACTATGATGGCTGGTGCTGTAATGGCAGTGCTCCCACTTCTGATTCTGTTTGCAATTTTCCAGAAACAGTTTATCGAAGGTGTTGCCATGTCCGGAATTAAAGGGTAAAATGGATTAAGATTATTGCAGAAAGAGAGGACTTGAAAATGAAAGATAAGATTCGGATTGGTATGATTGGTCTTGGAGCGCGAGGTACCGGGCTTTTGGAAATGGTTTACGTACAGCATCCGGATGTGGAATTTGCTGCAGTATGTGACCGCTATATGGATCGTTGTGAAAAGGCAGCAAAGATCATTGAAGACAGCGGAAGAAATCGACCGGTTATTACTACAGATTATAAAGAAGTGCTGACTATGCCTGAAGTAGATGCGGTAATTCTCTGTACTTCCTGGGATCATCATGTGGATCTGTGCATAGAAGCAATGGAAGCAGGAAAGCCTGTAGGATGTGAGGTGGGCGGAGCCTATTCCGTCCGGGAGTGCTGGAAATTGGTGGAAGCACATGAAAGGACAAAAGTTCCGGTTATGATGATGGAAAACTGTGTGTATGGCCGTGACGAGATGATGGTGCTCAATATGGCAGAACGCGGTGTGCTTGGTAAGATTGTTCACTGTGAAGGTGGATATAAGCATGATCTGCGGGAAGAAGTAGCGTTTGGAAAAGAAAACCGCCATTATCGTCTGAATAATTATATTCACAGAAATACGGAAAACTATCCGACCCATGAGCTGGGACCGATTGCCCGGATCCTTCATATCAACAGAGGAAACCGGATGTTGACGCTTACCTCTGTGGCATCTAGGTCTGCAGGACTGAAAGAGTATATCAAAAATAAAAAGCCGGAAGATGAAGTGTTGAATAGCACGGAATTTTGTCAGGGTGATGTGGTAAATACCATAATTACCTGTGCCAATGGGGAGACGATCCTTCTGACCCTTGACACCACGCTCCCCAGATATTATTCCAGAGGGTTCACTGTTCAGGGAACCAAAGGTATGTATATGGAAGACAACAAATCTATTTTTATAGATGGGGAAGAACATGCAAAAGATCATTTTGAGTGGCAGAAGCATTGGAACAATGTGGAGGAATACCGCGATAAATACGAGCATCCGGTATGGAAGCAGTATATTGAAGAAGGCGTTAAAGAAGGACACGATGGTATGGACTGGCTGACATTCTGTGACTTTGTAAAATTTGTTCAGACCGGCAGTGAGGCACCTGTGGATGTGTATGATATGGCAGCATGGATGTGTATCACTCCGTTGGCAGAACAATCCATTGCTATGGGTGGACAGCCGGTGGCAATCCCGGATTTCACAAATGGTGCGTGGATCAATAGATAAGATACATTTTACCTGCATTTTATTGTATGTCGCAAAATTCTGGATTATAATATCAGGAAAAAGAAAAAGCGAGGAGTAATATTATGACACCGGAAGAGCTGATATCCCGAGGGGGTATTTATTTTGATAAGATTCAGAAAGGTATGACCGAATATGACTGGGAGAGTACTTTTTTAAGTCCAAGGATGGCAGAAGAGTTTTTAAGAGATCTGTGGAATAAGAATGGGGACGGGTATTCTTTTGTGGATTGCTATTATCCTTTTCTGGAACAGGAATCAAAAGAGAGGATTCTTTCCGTATTGAATCAGGAGCAGCAGGCGTATCTGAAAAAGCTGGAGGAGAAAAAAGATGGTCTTTTGCAGCCGCTGGATGAGCAGCTCTTATCTATTGCCATTACATTGAATGACAGGGAGATGCTGTTTTTCTCATTTTATTTTCTGAAAGAACCCTGTACGATTTGGGGTAATTACAAACAGGAATATCTGATCTTCCGTCCGTTTTCTCAGCAAATAGAGGAAGAGGAATCAGATCAAAAAGAGAAAAGCAAAAAGAAGATGAGGATATTTGCGCACAGAGGATTCAGCGGGGAATATCCGGAAAATACAATGTTGGCTTTCAAAAAAGCCTGGGAAGTCGGGTGTGATGGAATTGAACTGGATGTGCAGCTCACAAAGGATGATGTCATTGTAATCATGCATGATGAGACTATTGACAGGACAACCAATGGATCGGGTAGTCTGAGAGATTATACATATGAACAGCTTTGCGAATTTAACTGCAGTGGAAGGTTTGACAAAAAATATGGCTTTCAGAAGATCCCCACTCTTCAGGAATATCTGGACTGGGTGAAAGATACAGAACTTCTTACGAACATCGAATTGAAAAACAGTGTATATTATTATGAAAATCTGGAAGAAAAAGTGATTGATATGGTACGGCAGTATCATCTGGAAGATCGGATTCTATTTTCGACCTTTAATCTGGTTTCGGCAGTAAAATGCAAAAGACTGATTCCTGAGATTCCTGTGGGATTTTTGATGGAAACGCAAATGGATAATATAGCTGGTCTTGCTTGGGGGAATAATGTGGAGTTTTACCATCCCGGTATGAAGGTCCTGACAAAGGAAGAAATTAAAAATTGCCATGAAAAGGGAATTGGGGTCAATGTCTGGACTGTCAACAAAAAGAAACACATGAAGCGGATGGCAGAATGGGAAGTAGATGGAATCTTTACTAATTATCCGAACAAAGCAAAAAAACTGAAAGAAAAAGGAATGATTTAATCTGAGTAAACAAAAAGGCGGGTAGATCCGGATAAACATCCGTGAAATACTCGCCTTTTGCATATATAATAGATAGAAGCAGAGAACGATTTTATTCTACTACTACACCTTTCTGCAGCATAATATTTGCGTAAAGAGCTTTTTCGCTGGTGGCAATGATTGCGTAAGCTGTTTTTGCTTCCTCATAGAAAGCAAATCTTTCAATATGGCCAATCGCGGTACCTCCACGCTCATCATGTTTTGTGACAATTTCTTCGTAAGTATCCCAGATTGGTGTCTCAACGGTATCACCAGGCATAACCTCCATCAGATTTACCGGTTTTTCCACATAAGTGTCCAGTGGGAATACTTTAAGAATCGCATCCAGAATTTCAGGTACGCCATGTCCGTCGCAGCGGATCACAATAGCATTTTTTCCCATAGATTCCGCCGGAAAATTGCCATCTGAAATAACAAGACGGTCACTGTGTCCCATTTCACATAATACTTTTAATAATTCAGGAGATAAAATTTGAGGAATTCCTTTTAACATAGTGTGCTCCTTTCCCATATCGTTTTTATGATATTGGGTCAAATGCGTTTGACCCTGGCATCGTTTTATTAAAATATGATAAATCAAATTTTATGATAAAACAATATAATTTTTTCTGAAAAAGGGTAAAAATCTGCTATAATAGAAATAACAAAAGAATTGAGATAATGAATGAAAAAAGGAAGGAGAAAAATAATATTTTTATGGAAAATATAAGTATTGGGAATACGGATATGGATAAATTAGAACTGAGGTATCTGGAACGGCTTGCCGAGATATATCCTACGATTGCCAAAGCATCTACGGAAATTATCAATCTGCAGGCTATTTTAAACTTACCCAAAGGAACAGAACATTTTCTGACAGATATCCATGGGGAGTATGAGGCATTTTCCCATGTACTGAAAAATGGTTCCGGTTCTGTACGAAGGAAAATTGATGAGATATTTGGTCATACTTTAAGCAGACAGGATAAGAAGGCCCTGGCTACGCTGATTTATTATCCAAAAGAGAAAATGAAGCTGGTAAGCAAGACGGAAAAGCACATGGATGAATGGTATCGGATCACTTTGTACCGTTTGATTGAAGTGTGTAAACGAGTGGCATCCAAATATACCAAATCCAAGGTGAGCAAAGCTTTACCGAAAGATTTTGCATATGTGATTGAAGAATTGATAACAGAGAAACCGGAACTTTTGGATAAGGAAGCATATTATGATCAGATTATTACGACAATTATCGAAGTAAGACGTGCGGAAGAATTTATCGTGGCACTTAGCGAACTGATCCAAAGGCTGGTAGTGGATCACTTGCATATCCTTGGAGATATTTATGACAGAGGTCCGGGTCCTCATCTGATCATGGATAAGCTGATGAATTATCATTCACTGGATATCCAGTGGGGAAATCATGATATCATGTGGATGGGAGCGGCCGCAGGTCAGACCACGTGTATTGCCACTGCGATACGGATCTGCGCCCGGTATTCCAATCTGGATATTCTTGAGGATGGATATGGAATTAATCTTCTGCCGCTGGCGACATTTGCACTTTCCACCTATGGTGATGATCCCTGTGAATGCTTTAAAATCAAGGGAAATAATGAATTAAATGATCTGGAAGCCGAGCTGACCAGGAAGATGCACAAAGCAATCTCTATTATCGCATATAAGCTGGAGGGACAGCTTGTAAAGAGACGTCCCTGTTTTCATATGGAAAGCAGACGGGTGTTGGAACGAGTGAATTATGAGAAAGGGACACTGGAGATTAATGGAAAGGAATATCCACTGATGGATAAGAATTTCCCGACGATAGATCCACAAGATCCTTATCGTCTGTCTGATGAAGAAGCAGAAGTGATGGAACGTCTTACTGCGGCTTTCGTAGGATGTGAGAAGCTGCAGACACATATGAGATTCCTGTTGAAAAAAGGAAGTCTTTATAAAGTATATAATAATAATCTTCTTTATCATGGATGTGTACCGCTGGAGGAGGATGGATCTTTCAGTAAAGTGGAAATATACGGTAAAGAATACCAGGGCAGTGAACTATATAATACATTGGAAGCCTATGTGAGAAAAGCTTTTTTTGCCATTGATGAGGAAGAGAGAGAAAAGGGAAAAGATATCCTCTGGTATATCTGGAGTGGCCCGAACTCTCCTCTGTACGGGAAAAATAAGATGGCTACTTTTGAGAGATGTTTCCTGGAAGAGAAAGAAACGCAGGAAGAATATAAAAATGCTTATTACAAATTCCTGGAAAATGAAGAAGTGGTAGATCGGATTCTGGATGAATTTGGTGTGAAAGGTACTGACAGACACATTATCAATGGACATGTACCGGTTCATCATAAAGCGGGTGAAAGCCCGGTGAAATGTAATGGAAAAGTTCTGATCATAGATGGAGGATTTTCCAAGGCTTATCAAAAAGAGACAGGAATTGCAGGATATACATTGATTTACAATTCCTGGGGATTGATTCTGAACGCCCATCAGCCGTTTACTTCAACAGAAGATGCAATCGCACAGGAAAGCGATATTCTTTCAGATAACATTGTGGTAAGCAGAGTGGCAGTACGAAAAACAGTGGGAGATACCGATGCCGGTGCTAAAATGCGAGAACGGATTGGAGAATTGCAGAATCTGTTAAAAGCTTACAGAAGTGGATTGATTGTAGAGAAAGTATGAATTTGATGGTGTAGTAAGAAAATATAGCGTACCATTTCAGATAATGGTACGCTATATTTTATGCTCACGAATCAAAAAGTTTTAGTAAATGATTACGGCATATCCTTTATCAACGGTTTCATAGATGATTTTTGCCTGATCTATAGGAAGATTTACGCATCCGTGACTGCCGTTTGTTTTGTAGATCTCACCACCGAAAGCACTGCGGTTGATGTCGTGGAGACCCTGACCATATACAAAGGGCATCCAGTAGGTTACGGGAACTTCATAACCATAGATATCACTGCTAAGTGTATAGGGGCTTGCTTTATAAGCAATGCTCCACGCTCCTTTATACGTAGAAGTTTTATCACCGGGTTTACCGCTTACAATATCAGTTTCAGTAATCAGAGCCCCATCTTTGTAAAGCCACAGGTGCTGCTTGTCAATACTGACTTCCACATAACAGCCCACAAGATCATCTTTTCCGTTTCGCTTATATCCGCTTTTACTATATACAGGTTCCCGTTCGATTGCTTCTCCAGAAGCGAGATCCTGACAAAGCTGCTGATATTCTGCTTCCTGATCAATGCGATACCCATATTCATTGTGTTCCAGTTTTACAGTTTCCCCGGTGGAAGTGGTAAAATTCCTGTCCCGGTATATTGTATTGTAAGTGCTGGCAAGTTGGGATATGTAATCGCGGATTAGTTCTTCTGAAAGTTGAACGGAATTCGTTTCTTTATCAACCATCAGCCAGGAAGAAATCAGAGAACCGTCGATAACTTCTTTTGTGTCACCCAACTGGTAGGTGATTGTTGTATTGCGATACCGCGTGATCTCATCATTTAATGCATTCACTTGATTTATAAGATCTTCATTGGAGGAGGTGATCTCCGGTTTTATGTATACCGAATCGTCAAGATTGACTTCAAGTGTTTCTGGAATCACATAAGGATTTAATTGAGAACTCACAGACTCACTTACCAGATTTTTAAGGGAGTCGTCTGCGATTTTATTTCCCTCTGCCTCAGGAACAATGATAAATTTTCCCTGTGTATCGTCATAAGTCAGATAGGCATTCACGGGATCTGTCCGTTCTCCGGAAAGATGATCCGCCGTAATGATATTGGAAAAAATATCGTCCGCCCGTTGGTACGGATATTCAACAGATTGATCTTTTGGTTTCTGAAAAAAATGTAATCCCGGTTTTTGATTTTGAATCCGTTCTTCCAAAGATGCAGAAAGTACAGAAGTATCCAGAGAATATCCCGCTTCTCCCATGGAAAGTTCATACACAGAAGAACCGTTTTCGATGATACTCAGTCGGCAATTCTGAAACTCACTGTCAAGTTTTTGGGCAACTTCTCCAGCTGTCATACCATAATAGCTTTGACCATTGATTGTAATACTGTGACTAAACTGCTCCTTTATACGAAAATAATCTGCAAGATAAAATGCACCTGCAGCCAGGATCAGAAATAAGCAAAGAATTCCCACAGAGATTCCCGTTTTTTTCAGAACAGAGTTTTTTGTCAGTTGTTTTTTTTCCGTATTGTTATGCTGTTTTTCTTTTGTCATAATACAACCCTCCACTGTTCACTCCGTGATCAGCGATATGATTCGCAATGTCTCTAATTGTGAGAGTGACATTTACTTCAACATATTTAAACACATGTTCATGTGTTTGTCAACTGATTGACTCCGGGCATTTTGTGACGATTTTGTGACTTTTTTCTGTAGATTTTTCAGTGGGAAAATGTAAAAAAGTATTGACAGTAGTAGGAAGAAAATGTATGATAAAAGAAAGCGAAACGTTTCGGTTTTGCAATATATCATTAAATTTCAGGAGGAAATCATTATGCCATTAGTTACATCCGGAAAAATGTTAAAAGACGCTCAGAAAGGCGGATATGCGGTAGGAGCGTTCAATGCGGAAAATATGGAGATGGTAAAAGCCATCATAAAAGCAGCGGAGGAACTGAAAGCTCCGGTTATGATTCAGACAACACCTTCCACAGTAAAGTATGGTACTTTGGAAACTTATGCGGCGATCGTTGCTGCAGAAGCTAAGATGGCATCTGTACCGGTTTGTCTGCATCTGGATCATGGCAATAGTTTTGAGCTGGCTGTACAGGCAATCAAAGCCGGTTATACTTCTGTGATGATCGATGGTTCTCACGAAGATTTTGAAGGAAATATTGCTGTAAGCAAAAAAGTAGAGGATGTTGCGAAAGCTGTAAATATACCTGTGGAAGCTGAATTGGGAAAAGTGGGAGGAAAAGAGGATGATCTGGAAGCAGAAGCCGACACAAATACGGATCCACAGCAGGCAAAAGAGTTTGTAGAGCGTACAGGTGTAGATTCTCTGGCAGTAGCGATTGGGACAGCTCACGGATTTTATGTAGGGACTCCTGTTCTGGATAAAGAAAGACTGACAGAGATCCGTCAGGTGGTAGATATTCCTCTGGTGCTTCACGGAGCTTCCGGTCTTAGTGATGAGGATGTAAGAGAATGCGTAAAACGTGGAATCTGTAAGGTGAATTTTGCAACAGAGCTCCGTGCAGCCTATACGGCGGCAGGCAAAAAGCTGATGGAAGAGAAACCGGAAACAATTGACCCGAAAGCTTTAGGAAAAGTAGGAATGGCAGCTGTGACAGAGCTTGTGAAAGGAAGAATGAAAGTTTGCGGCTGTGACGGAAAAGCAGAATAGAAGCAGGAGAAACAGATGGCGGCTACAATCAAAGATATTGCCAAAAAGACCGGACTGGGGCTGGCAACCATTTCTTCTTATTTGAATGGTGGAAATGTGAGAGAAAAAAATAGAATAAAGATTGAACAGGCCATTGATGAACTGCATTTTGAAGTAAATGAAGTTGCCAGAGGGCTGCGGACAAATATTACAAAGACGGTTGGTGTGGTGATACCGGAGCTTACCATGGTTTTTTGTGCGGAAATCATTACGGCTGCAGAAGACATTTTGAGAAATCATGGATATGCAATGATTGTGTGTGATTGCCGTACGGATGCCAAAAGAGAGCAGGAGGCGGTGGAATTCCTGATCCATAAGCGGGTGGATGGATTGATCAATATGCCTGTGGACAAAACAGGTGCGCATCTGCAAAGTTTTATAAAGACCGGAAAACCACTGGTACTTATCGATCGTGATATTACTGATCTGGATTGTGACAGTATTCTCGTGGATAATCGAATGGCAGCAAAACAAGCTGTGAAACTTTTTCTCGAATATGGACATAAACAGATCGGACTGGTGGCAGGACCGCAGGACATTTCTGTTGCACGGGAAAGACGGATCGGATATGAAGAAGCATTGAAAGAAGCAGGAATACCTCTGAGGGAAGAATATATTTATTATGGAAACGATGATATGAACAGCGGTGCAGAAGGGATACAGAAGCTTCATAGAGAACATCCGGAGATCACGGGAGTTTTTGTGGCAAATCATGCCATGACAACCGGTGCGGTGATCGGATTGAATGAACAGAATGTGCAGATCGGAAAGGAATTGTCGTTGATCGGATTCGATAACCGGCAGTTCGCCAGAGCCTGTAATCCTCAGCTTACAATTGTAGCCCAGCCAACGGAAAAAATTGCAGAGCATGCAGCAAATCTGCTGCTGGCACGGCTTCAGGAAAATCAGGAGCAGGTGCATACAGTTGAAAAACTGCAGACACAGGTACTGATGGGAAAATCAATCAGGAGAATATAAGGAGTAACAGGAAGATGTTAAATAAAAAAGAATATCTGCTGGGTATTGATATAGGAACCAGTGCCTGCAAAACGGCATTATTTACCAGAGAAGGCAAGGTTGTGGCAGCGGCAACAGAGGATTATCCGGTATATTATCCTCATTCCGGGTGGGCAGAGCAGAATCCGGAAGAGTGGTGGAACGCAGTTTGTCAGGCGATTCAAAAAGCTTTGCAGTCAGGGAAGATTTGTCCGGAGGAGATTGCCGGAATCGGTATCGATGGTCAGAGCTGGTCTGCAATTCCCATCGATACAGAAGGAAATGTTATCGCTAATACACCAATCTGGATGGATACACGTGCACAGGATATCTGTGAACGTCTGAATCATGAAATAGGAAAGGACAGAATTTTTGAACTGGCGGGGAATTCACTTCAGCCTTCTTATACGACAGCGAAGATCATCTGGTATAAAGAGAATCTTCCTGATATGTATGAAAGAATTGATAAGATTCTTCAGTCAAACAGTTATATAGCTTTTAAGCTTACCGGTGTCACCAGCCAGGATCTTTCACAGGGATATGGGCTGCACTGCTTTAACATGCGCACTGGAACCTGGGACAAAGAAATGTGTAAACTTCTGGGAATCCCTGAGAGTTTTCTGCCGGATATTATGCCTTCGGATGCTATTGTGGGTACTGTAACTAAGAAAGCAGCCACAGAGACAGGATTGATTGAAGGAATTCCGGTAGTTGCCGGCGGGTTGGATGCTGCCTGTGGAACGCTTGGAGCAGGAGTGATACATCCGGGGGAAACCCAGGAACAGGGAGGGCAGGCCGGAGGTATGAGTATCTGTATCGACAGTTATCAGGCAGATCCCCGATTGATTCTCGGATATCATGTGATTCCGGGGAAATGGCTTCTGCAGGGAGGTACTGTTGGCGGAGGCGGTGTTATGCGCTGGTTTGAACGGGAATTTGCAGACTATGAGCGCAGCCGTAAAGAAGAAACAGGCAAATCTTCCCTGACTCAGCTAAATGATATTGCTGAGAAAATATCTCCTGGATGTGACGGGCTGGTATTCCTGCCATATATGGCAGGCGAGCGATCGCCAATCTGGGATCCGGATGCAAAAGGAGTATTTTATGGACTGGATTTCTCCAAGACAAAAGGGCATATGATACGGGCCTGTATGGAAGGAGTTGCCTATTCTCTCAGACATAATCTGGATGTGGCAAAGAAAGCGGGAGCTGAGGCGAAGATACTTCGGGCAATGGGCGGTTCTGCCAATTCCCTTTTGTGGACACAGATTAAGGCGGATATTACAGGAAAATCCATCGTGGTGCCTTCTTCTGATACGGCCACCACATTGGGAGCAGCCATGCTTGCGGGGGTAGCTGTAGGCATGTACCGTGATTATGAGGAAGCAACGGCCCTGACAGTAAAAGAAACACGGCGTCACGAACCGAATCCGAAGAATCTTGAAAAATATGAGAAAAATTATCACACATATCTTGCGCTGTATGAGTCTTTAAAAGCGTTGATGAAGGAGGTTAAGTAAAATGAAAGCAGCAGTAGTTGTAGCAAATGAAGATGTACGGTATCAGGAGGTTGAGGAACCACAGGCAGGTCCTGGGATGGTAAAGGTAAAGGTCGTTGCATCCGGAATCTGTGGTTCTGATATTCCGAGAGTACTTCATAATGGTGTCCATTTTTATCCGATTGTTCTGGGACATGAATTTTCCGGTGATGTGGTAGACGTCGGTGAAGGTGTAACAAAAGTAAAAGTGGGTGACAGGATATCCGGAGCACCGCTTCTTCCCTGCATGAAATGTGATGACTGTCAGAATGGAAATTATTCTCTCTGTAAGCACTACAGCTTTATCGGTTCCCGTCAGCAGGGAAGCAATGCGGATTATGTAGTGATTCCTGAGCAGAGTGCAATTCCCTTTGATCCTTCTATACCATATGAACAGGGAGCTATGTTCGAGCCGTCTACAGTAGCTCTTCATGGTCTGCTTCAGAATGATTATCAGGGTGGTCAGTATGTGGCAATCCTGGGTGGAGGTACCATCGGAATGTTCACAATGCAGTGGGCGAGGATTTTCGGTTCAAAAAAAGTAGTCGTTTTTGATATCAGTGAGAAGCGTCTTGCACTTGCAAAACGCCTGGGTGCTGATGAAGTGATTAATACTACAAAAGAAAACTTTATGGAAGAAGCTATGGCGATCACAGGGGGAAAAGGTTACGGCTTTGTATATGAGACTGCGGGACAAGTTCCTACCATGCATATGGCATTCGAACTGGCGGCAAATAAATCTCATGTATGTTTTATCGGAACTCCTCATGTAGATCTGAACTTTACACCGAAGATGTGGGAAAATATGAATCGAAAAGAATTTAAACTGACTGGTTCATGGATGTCTTACAGTTCTCCGTTCCCGGGAAAAGAGTGGGATCTGACCGCACATTATTTTGCTACGGGACAGCTGAAATTTGACCCGGAATTTATATATAAGAAAATGCCAATGAGTCAGGCACAGGAAGCTTTTCAGATGTATAAGAAACCGGGACTGGTTCAGGGAAAGATTCTTCTGATGAATGAGGAGTAACAATATGATTCTTACAGTGACAGCCAATGCCGCCATCGATAAACGGTATGTGGTGGAAAGGTTTGGTGTGGGAAATGTAAACAGAGTAAAATCCTGTGCGGCTACTGCAGGTGGAAAAGGGCTGAATGTTTCAAGAGTTGCCCATCTTGCAGGGGAACAGGTGACAGCTACAGGTTTTCTTGGAGGACATGCAGGAGCATTTATTGATGAACATGTCAAATCGGAAGGAATTATCAGTGATTTTGTCTGGTGTAACGGAGAAAGCCGTACCTGCATTAATATATGGGATGAGGTAAATGAGAAACAGACCGAATTTCTGGAACCGGGCTTTTCTGTTTCAGAATATGAACTGGATAAAATGCGATACAAATTTGACAGACTGTTGACGAAATGTGATCTTGTAACCATATCCGGAAGTACGCCGAAAGGGACTGATGCGGGTCTTTATAAAGAAATGATTCGCAAAGTGAAGGATGCAGGAAAAAAAGTGATTCTGGATACCAGCGGAAGATTGTTGGAAGAGTGCTTACAGGCACAGCCATCCATGATCAAGCCGAATATCGATGAGATTCGAATGCTTACCGGAAGACCGATGAATACCAGAGAAGCTCTGATCCGCGCAGCAAAAGATATTCATGATGAGGGAATCGAGGTAGTGGTCATATCGCTGGGAGGTGACGGTTCTCTGGTGGCCTGTGAAGAAGGCGTTTATCAGGTACGGGTTCCGAAGATTCAGGCGGTGAATACCGTGGGATGTGGCGATTCTATGATTGCGGGATTTGCGGTGGGATTTGTCAGAAACCTTCCGATCGAAGAAACCATCCGTTTCGCCAGTGCCATTTCAGCGGCCAATGCACTTCGTCTGGAAACAGGGTTTTTCCTGAAAAAAGATATGGAAAAACTATTACCGGATATCGAAATAAAGAAATTACGCTGACTGAAAAATCAACGTGAATACAAAATAGCGTGAAATAGAATAATTAGATAGTAATAGCAGAATAAAAACGGAATAGTAGATAACAGAATAACATAAAAAGTGAAAAGACAGGAGGAAAGAAAAGATGACAAGAATTAATCCGGAAAGTGTTCCTCAGAGAATATTGTATACAGGGGCAAAAATGCCGGCAGTAGGAATGGGAACCTTTGGTTCTGATCATGTGACGCCGGACGAGGTAGCAAAAGCAGTAGCAGGTGCCATAGAAGTTGGATATCGTTCTTTTGACTGTGCGGCATGTTATGGAAATGAAGCAAAAATAGGAGAAATATTTGCAGATGCATTTGCAAAGGGAACGGTGAAAAGAGAGGAATTATTTATTGCATCCAAAGTGTGGAATGATATGCACGGAGATGGAGATGTTCTGATTGCCTGCGCAAAGACGCTGAAAGATCTGCAGTTGGATTATCTGGATATGTATTATGTTCACTGGCCATTTCCGAATTATCATGCTCCTGGATGTGATGTGGACTCCAGAAACCCGGATTCCAAACCATTTTCTGTAGAGCGCTTCATGAAGACCTGGCGGCAGATGGAACGTCTGGTGGATATGGGTCTGACAAAGCAGATCGGGATGTCAAATATGACAATACCGAAACTGGAAGCAGTTCTTCCGCTGTGCCGTATCAAACCGGCAGCGATTGAAATGGAACTTCATCCATGTTTCCAGCAGCCGGAGTTGTTTACATACTGCAAAGAAAAAGGAATTGAACCAGTGGGATTCTGCCCGATCGGCTCACCGGCCCGTCCTGAAAGAGATAAAACACCGGAAGATATTACTGATATTGAACTTCCTGAGATGAGAGCAATTGCGGAAGCACATGGTGTACATCCGGCAGTGATCTGTATCAAATGGGCAGTGCAGAGAGGACAGGCACCGATTCCGTTCTCAACGAAAGAGAAAAATTATGTGAAAAATCTTCAGTGTGTTACAGAAGATCCGCTGACACAAGAAGAAATGAAAATCATAGAAGGACTGGATAAAAACAATCGTCTGATCAAAGGACAGGTATTCCTGTGGCCGGGAGCCAATGACTGGGAAGACCTGTGGGATCTGGATGGAGTCATCACAAAATAAAAGAATTTGCTCGTGAAAATAGTATGAAGTAAATAAAGTGTTCCCCTACTTTTATGTTTTTAAAGGAGAACACTTTATTTGTTTCAACACATAAAATGATTGAGTTCCTTGAGTTTCCGCAAACTGTAATCTCAAAATGAATATAGCCTCTCAAAGTGCCAATCTGCCAATTTTTTGAGCAATATAGAGAGGCAATCTTATGACTA
>SFQZ01000229.1 GCA_004562915.1 bacterium | reverse complement strand
CACATAATAGTGCGCCAGAATGACCGCATTTTTTTCCTTTTTTAATGCCTGTATTTCTTCTACTAATGTCATGTCTCTCACCTTTCACTTTGTATGGTATTGTGTTGTGTTGTTATTCTGCTCCGGGAAATGCTTTCTTTGATTTTGGAATGCAAATCCGAGAATATGAGCTGGGATAAAAGCTCATTGACAGACATTATAACGTATGACATTGCATGTGACAAGACAGCTGTTGTGTGATTCGATTGCATTGTAAAGCATTGCTGGGATGTTACGGATTTTTAGGAGAAAACCATGGGATAATCCATAGAAATGGTGGCTTGTTACGGATTTTTGGAAGAGAAATGCAGAATAATCCGTAAAGGCAATGTTTGTTACGAATTTTGACAATAATGTTATAGAATCGCACACAAAACCGAAAGTTATGAAATAAAAAATCACAACAGCAAGGTAAGTTATTCACTTCTTTTCCCTTTTTCAGAATTTCCAATTACTTCCATAATCATTTCAGTTCCTTCAACACACTCAAGCACAACGGCACGGACAACGAAAATGTCAGCACATCCGACACCGTCTGGCACATCTGTACACCCAGAAGCCCGAAAAACTGTGGAAGGATCCAAATCAGCGGTAAAAAGAACAACCCCTGCCTGGCCGCCGCCTGAACAGATGCTTTCAGCGCCTGTCCAATGGTCTGAAGCATCATATTTGACATAACGATCCATGCATTCAATGGAAATACCAGACACTGAAGCCGAAGTGCCAGACTTCCGATCCGCACAACATCAGCGTCCTCGCGGAACAGATGCACAAGCGGCCCCGCAAACACAAATCCCGCCGCCGAGATGACAACCAATACACCAACTGCTGTCTTCACACAGAAGAAAAAAGCCTCCCGGACTCTGTCATACCGCTTCGCGCCATAATTCGTGCCGCACACCGGCTGGAATCCCTGCCCGAATCCAATCAACGCTGAATTCGCAAACATCGCAATCCTTGCCACAATTCCCATCGCCGCGATCGCCGCATCCGCATAGATCCCGCCATAGATTCCTGCTGCCGTGTTCATGCAGATCGTCGCCACACTTCCGAGGCCCTGGCGGCAAAGAGACGGCACACCGCCCTTGAATATATTATAAAAATAATGTCCGTTTGGCGTAAAATTCCGGAACGATATCCTGAAATTCCCGCCCTTCATGCTGGCTCTAAGTAATACCAGGAAGCTGACGATCTGGCTGATCACCGTGGCCAAAGCCGCTCCTGCCACTCCCATATGGCATCCAAAGATCAGAATCGGATCAAGCGCAATATTCAAAACAGCTCCGGTCACAATTCCTACCATTGCAAAAGATGCACTCCCCTGAAAACGAAGCTGATTATTGATTACAAGAGAAGACATCATAAACGGCGTACCGATCAGAATGATCCGAAGATAGCTCATTGTATATGGAAGAATCGTTTTCGTGGATCCGAGAAATACCGACAGCGGACGCAGGAAAATCAGTCCCAGCGCACCAAGTACAAGCCCCACAATAAATGCAGAAAAAAATCCCGTCGCTGCCATTTTCTTAGCATCCTCAAAATTCTGTTCGCCCAGTTTTCTGGAAATATAGTTGCCCGATCCGTGTCCAAAGAAAAACCCACACGCCTGAATAATTGCCATCACCGAAAAGACAATACCGACCGCTGCCGTCGACTGCGTATTGATCCTTCCCACAAACATCGTGTCTACCATATTGTAAAATGACGTCACCAACATACTGATGATCGTCGGTACCGCCATCTGACTTACCAAACGTGGGATCGGCTCGGTCGTCATGTATTCCACCTTTTGCTCCGCTGACATATCCGCTACTTTCATGTTAGAACAACTCCCTTTCCTCTTTTATCACACTAACTTCTGATTCCGGCATTTCGATTTCTCCGGTATTGTTGCGAATGCCGGGCTGCGGCAGATCGTACACGCTATCACAGTCATTGTCACCGCCCATACACAGCCTTTCATATTCATACATATTCATACACATTCATTCTTACATCTTCACTCAATTTTACATCATAAAAAGAAACTCTTCCATAGCACGAGTCTTATATTTGTGATTTTTGTAGTAAAAAAATACATTTCGCTTGGCACTCTCCCCTTTTAATTTATAGTACACAAGATTTTCAAAAGACGGAAGCTGACTTACCAGAATATCACTGATGAACGTTGCCCCCAACTGCGTAGAAGCCGCCATATAAGCAGTAGACTGTTGATTAAGTTCAAGCACAATATTGGGGCGAAATCCTGCTTCTTGGCATAATCTTTCCCCCCGGATTCTGGTATCATTCCCGGAAGCGAGCATAATAAAAGGAAAATCCGCAAAAACTTCCAACGGAACCTCCGGATACGTGTCACTTAAATAACTTTTGTTTTGAATGCTTTCATAAGAAAGCTGATACTTTGTCAATTCCTTATGTATCTGAAAATGTTTTGGCACGGCAAAAAGAATATTCTCCCTGCAATAAAGTTCTTTATTGTACAGCACACTATCATAATGATAATTATCAATCACCAAATCCAGCGAATTACTGCTGAGCATCTTCTCCAACTGAGCAGTATTTCCTTCCGTAACCCGTATCTGTACATCCGGATATCTCTGTTTGAACCTGGTGATAAGAGGCGGGAGCGCATAAGCGGCAAATAAATTACTGGCGCCTATTGAAAGATGTCCGGTCTTTAATGTGGTCAAACTGTGGATTTGATTTTCGACCTGCTGCTCAATACGAAATATTTCCTCCACCGCCTTAATGTATACCTCCCCAACCTCAGTCAACTGCAGGGGGCTGGTACTTCTATCAAAAATCGGGAATCCGATAGTCTCCTCCGCTTTTTTGATACGCGCACTCAAAGATGGCTGACTAATATAAAGATTCTGTGCTGCTTTTGAAAAACTCTTTTCTCGATATACCTCATAAATATACTTTTTTGCAGTAAACATAGCGAGCATTGTACCAAGTCGCTAGCGCGACGGCTAGCCCTAAGTACGTGAAACCACTACTTTTTTCAAAAAAAAATAGCAGTTTTTGTGTATATGTTGTATTGTTAAGTTACCACACAAAACAACTACATATTCACAAGAACTGCTATGCTTAGTTTATCATGGATTTTTAAACTCAACAACTACATATCTGAAAAATTTTATCGTCCACCGTCCAGTAACCAAATAAATGTCTGGTTCTTGCTGTTATTTTATTTTTTACTTAGGAGGTTCCATTATGGACGATCATTTAAATTCTTTTCGGGAGATGCTCTCCCTTCGCGGTCTTACCGACCATACCATTGTTTCTTATTCTACATATATCTCTGCATACCTTCAGTATCTTTCCGATGTCATTCATACTTCTCCGGATGATGTATCCTGGCAGGAAATGAGAAATTTCATCTTCTGGATCCAGAAAGAACGCTCTCTTTCTGACCGGACGATAAATTGCTGTATCTCCCAGCTGCGTTTCTTCACCATATTTGTTCTTCACAAACAATGGGATCCCTACCAGATTCCCTTCCGTAGGTTTGATTCCTATATCCCTTTTATCCCTACCAGGGAAGAAATGCAGACCTTCCTTTTTTCTATTTCTGACCTTAAATTTAAAGCCCTTCTTTGTCTGATGTTCTCTGCTGGACTCCGTATTGGTGAAGTCCGTCATTTGAAATGTTCCGACATCGAACATTCAAGAAACCGCATCCATATCCGTGCTTCAAAGAGCCGCTCTGACCGTTATGCCCAGCTTTCAGAAAATGCCTGGCAGCTTATCTTGCAATACTGGTATTCTCTCCCTCCTGAGAAGCGTCCAAAGGACTGGCTTTTTCCTCAGAAAAGAAATCCCTCCAAGCCGATTGACCATCAGAGTGTTCCTGATTTTATCCGTTCTCATGAGAGGGAACTAGGCTGGGAACACCGCTTCACCTGCCACACTTTCCGTCATGCCTTCGCAACCTATCATTACGAAGACGGTACGGATCTGCTAACTTTAAAAAATCTTATGGGTCACCGTTCCATCTCCTCTACTTTAATTTATGTGCATCTGTCTGCCCGCACCCTTTCGGCTTCCCCAAGCCCCTTTGATAAGATGGGAGGTACCTTCCATGAATAAGTCTAAGATACAGCAGATTTGGGATTTTTCTTATGCGGATTATTGTAATTCGGATTTTTTTCAATCCGATATACAGAAAAAAGCTTCCAGAGCCATCATGGATTGTAAATCCGGAACTCTGGGGTATTCCATCAGTGAGTGTACAGAATGTGGACATATCGAGATTCACAATAATTCCTGCCGCAACCGGAATTGCCCGAACTGCCAGGCTGTTAACAAAGAAATCTGGGTAGATAAGCGCAGGGCAGAAGTCATTGACTCTTCTTATTTCCACGTAGTGTTTACTCTCCCACATGAATTAAACCACCTGATTTACTGTAACCAGAAATCTCTTTATGGTCTGCTTCACAGATGCTGCGCTGAAACACTTCTGGAACTTTCAGCCAATAAGAAGTATCTCGGAGCAACACCCGGTATCATTCAGGTTCTCCATACCTGGAATCAGGAACTGGATTACCATGTGCATATGCATTGTATCATTTCAGGCGGCGGTCTCACACAGGAGCAAAAGATACGTAAGTCAAAAGACAAGTTTTTTATTCCGGTTAAAGTACTCAGGGATAAATTTAAAGGCAAATACCTCTCCTGTCTTGATCACATGTATCAACAGAAACAGCTTTCTTTCTCTTCCTCCTGCGAGAAACTACGTAACTCCAATGAGTGGAAGGAATTCAAAAATGATCTTTATGCAAAAGAATGGTGTCCTTACATAAAAGAAACATTTAATGGATTTGGCAATGCCCTCGAATATCTTGGAAGATATACACATAAGATAGCCATCTCCAACAACCGGATCCTGTCGGTCACTGAAAAGGAAGTAACTTTTTCAGCACGTGGTAAAAGTTCCGGTGATCCCAAACGCAAGATTACTCTTACCAATCAGGAATTTATTCGGCGATACCTGATGCATGTGCTGCCTCATAGTTTTCAAAAAGTACGTTATTATGGTTTTTTGAACAATCGTTCAAAAGCGAAGAATCTAAAACTCATTTTTAAACTACAGGGACATCAAAAGTTCCGTCAGAGGTTTACAGGACTTTCTATTGCAGAGCTGTTGAAAGTAGTCTGGAATTTTGATATCACAATCTGCCCCGCATGTGGCTGCTGCAGCATGAAACCAGTCGGAAGGACATATGCACAGAATGATTGGTAATTCAGTATATTTATATCGTTTTTTTCAGGCTTTCCGTTGGAAAGTCTGCGAAGCATGCCTAAAATTCTTTGTTGTTCAAAAAACAATAGGAATTTCCATAGCTTGTAAGGCAGAAATTTCACTTTTCGGCTTGGGGTTGGTACAATAAGAAAGAATCACATTCAGAGCAGTTCTATTTTTTCCAGAACTGCTCTTTTATTATCTGCTCTGAATCTGATACTTTCCTTAAGAATTAAAACAAGTTTACAATATTTACACTGTCCCGCTTGACCTTTAAATTTTAACTTGTTATTATTATTTACATCATATGCCGCTCCTGTTCCTTTGGGATACATGTAATGTTTCCCATTTGATGAATCTGAGCAAGCCACCACATACCTTGGTATGATATTATTTTCATTGTCTTGTTCATCAATCCCTATTCCTATTATACTAGGATCTATTTCTTCTGCCGCAAATACCTAATCACTTTTAGTTAATATAATCATTGATAAGACCAAAACAGTAGCTATAACTTTTAATTAATTATTCATTATACTTCTCCTTCCTATAATTGACAATCAACATTTAAATAATAAATCTCAATCAAGAGAACCAACATATAAAACTAAATGAAATCATTGCCGAAATTATTACCGTTATTAGAACATACAAAAATCGAATTTTTTTATCTTCTGCTTCTTCTTGTGTATTTTCACTTGCTTTTTGTGATTCAGCTGCTTGTTCTTGATATACTCTACTTGATAATTCCATTACTTTCTTAGAAAGTTCTTCACTTGCATTCTTGATTTCATCTGTATCATCTTTTTCTAGAGCATCTTTTGTATTCTTAACAAGTTTTTCTATTTCTTCTTTTTCATCATCTTTTACTTTGTCACCAAAGTCTTTTAATGTTTTTTCAGCAGCAAATACCATTTGTTCTGCATCATTTTTAATTTCTGCAGCTTCTTTACGTTTATTGTCTGCTTCTTTATTAGCTTCTGCTTCTTTCATCATTCTATCGATTTCCTCATCACTTAAATTTGAAGATGCAGTAATTGTAATTGCTTGTTCTTTATTAGTTCCTAAATCTTTAGCTTTAACATTAACAATACCATTTGCATCAATATCGAATGATACTTCAATTTGTGGTACTCCTCTT
>SFQZ01000228.1 GCA_004562915.1 bacterium | reverse complement strand
ATAGAATGGCTATTCGTTTCTTTTTATTCATGTTCTTCCTTTCCGAGAAAAATAAAGCGAAAGTCAACGAGGTACATCTGGCAGATTCATGATCTTTGCATCTGCCTTTTTTGCATATTGCATGGTCTGATAAGCTCCGCCAGAATTGTGTTCTATGCAGAAAATAACTAAATCCGACCGGTCAACCATGGATCGATTTCTGACTTGATGGGCGGACTTGAAGTGCTTTTCTGCGGTTTCGAGACAAATTTCAATTTCATCATAATACTCATGAAAAGACTCCTCGTTGTTCCGGTATTCCGCCGTCATATATGGCAGTACAAGAACGAGAGAACTGTTGTCATCCCGGATGGTTCGCTTGCATCTGCGGATCGTTGATGAAACAAGCTGGTCAAATTCTCCGTCTCGCCCGACAAGGAACTCGATATATTCTTTGGTAACTAAAGCGTGAAGAAGCAGCACTTCTTACCGTCCTTCAGGAAATTGGTAAAAAGAATATCTTTAATTTCCTGTCCGATGAAGGCTTGCTTCCTAACTACGCTTTCCCTGAAGCCGGTATTATTCTTCGTGCGGTTCTTTACCGTAAGGAGGACGAAGAAGCACCTGCTCAAAAGAAAATATGAGAAGATGGTCTATGAATATAGCCGTAGTGCATCCTCTGCTATCAGCGAGTTTGCGCCTAACAACAGCTTTTATGTTGATGGTCGCAAGCTGACCATAGATCAGGTTGATTTGACGACTGCTCAGACTGCAAGATGGAGACTTTGCCCGAATTGTTCTCATGCTCAAATTGAAGAAACTGGAAAGAATACATCTGCTTGTCCTCAGTGTGGTAGTATTATTATAATTAGAGTTTGAATTGCAAACTTCTTGAATTTTATTTTCAGGACTTCTTGAAGTTTGTTTTTGGGACTTCAAGGAGTTTGTTTTATAAACTTCTGCATCTTCCAGATTATCAGCATTGGTTTGTTTTGTAAACTTCTGTGTTTCCTCTGCAGATTGTTCCCCCTGTCCCCCATAGACCATGAAGCTTTTTACATATATGATGTTTGCTTTTCCAAATCCCTGCCTACGCTTTTCGATCAAACCGATTCCGTTCTCATCATCCAGTTCCTGTTTCCATTTCTCCAATAATGATTCGATCACTTTCTCCATGTCTTCCGATGTATAATTCTTCGGAAAATATTTCGTCAGCTTCTTTTCATTCAAAGTTACCTTTCTTGTCGGAGCCTATACCGTAATATGGCTATTCAGAATACTGATCATCAAACTCTGGGTAACCGGTCAAATTCAGACGTTTCTTATCTACCAATTCCAGTAAATCTGGGATAAGTTCTGTCAAGCGGATATAACGCTGGATTTGCATCGAACTTTCCCCTACTTGCTCTGCAAGTAAATCTCTAGAAACTACTCCATTTAATTTCTGGTCATTTTGACCAGAATTATTTTTTGATGGTCTTCCAGCCTGTCTCTTCATGGCTGTCAGCTTCATCTTATATGCAAATGCCTTTTCACTCGGAAGCAGTTCCTCCCTCTGGATATTAGCATCTACCATCGCGATCACTGCTTCATCATCCGTAATTTCTCTGACAATTGCCGGTATTGTTATTAACCCCGCCTTCTGTGCCGCATGCATCCGACGATGGCCGGAGATCATTTCATATCCATCATTTTGATCCGGACGGATCAGAACTGGGGTCAAAACTCCTGATTCACTGATGCTTTCTATGAGATCCTGCATTTTTTCATCATCAATTACTTTAAATGGATGACCTGCAAAGGGCTTTATTTTATCAATCTCAATCTCCATAGCTGATTCTTCATTTACAACACCCAGTAATTCGTCGATGCTTGTTAATTTGATTTTCTCGCCGCTTCTATTTTTCATTTTCTAAAACCTCCTGTGTCAGATTCTAATAAGCATTGGACACTTTGCTCTTAGGACAGTGGGCATAAATGCTGATTCCCTCCGCACTTGTTTCTGCCGCTTTTACGGATAACGGTATTACATTTTCAAAAATCGTTATCTTTGATCCATATGTCACATGGAGCATCGTTGAAATATCCTTTGCGTAATTTGTGCGGAAATCTACCATTGTCAGCAGAATTCCCATGATCTGCAATTTCCGGTTCAGCCTTTTCTTTACCATAGAAATGGTTTTGATCAGCTGTTGGAGACCTTTCACCGGCAGATATGCTGCCTGTACCGGAATCAGAACCGCATCCGAAGCAACCAGCGCATTGATCGTCATCATTCCCAGGCTGGGCATACAATCGATTAGAATATAATCGTATCGTTCTCTTATCATTTCGATATAATCCTTCATGATCATTTCTCTGCTCATTACATTTCCCAGTGTCACTTCCAAAGCTGATAGTTCAATATTTGCTGGTAACAGATCCACCTTTTCCTCATGATGAAGGATTCCGTCATCCGGTTGTATTTCTTCCTCATTGATCACCGCCAGCATGATGGTTGCCAGAGTAATTCCAATATCATCCGGTTCCACATATCCAAGACTGGCAGTCAGACTTCCCTGTGGATCTGCATCAATCAACAGCACTTTTTTTCCTTCTTTTGCAAGACCAATCCCTAAATTTACGGTTGTCGTGGTTTTTCCGACTCCGCCTTTCTGGTTTGTAACAGCGATTACTTTACACATTCTTCATTCCTCCGTTTCTTATTTGTCCCAGTATTGTTCCATCCATATTTTTAAGATTGCTACGATTTCACGCTTCATCATTTCCGGCGTATAGTTGTTTGGAAAATATCTGTGAAGCTGTTCATTTGTAAATGTGACTCTTGTTATTTCTCCTTTTTTTATTTCACTGAGAATTTCCTGCATCTTTTCTAAAGTCAGCTTTCCATCTTTGCTCAATTTTTTTATTCGCTGTGCCTGAGAAAGAGAGGGCGCTGACTGAGCATAATCCATGGCCTCGATTAGCTGTTTTTGTTCCTTTTCCTTTAATGCTGCCAGTTCAACTGCCGGATTGAAGGAAATCAGTTCATCGTCTAACTGCTGTAAAAGCTCTGGAATCAGGTTCGTAAGAGTAATATATCTTTGCACCTGCTTTGGACTTTCACCTGTTTCTTCTGCGATAATTTCCACTGTTCTCTTTCCTTTTAAATTGTGGTCGATTTGGCTACGCGGTCTTCC
>SFQZ01000227.1 GCA_004562915.1 bacterium | reverse complement strand
TACCGTTTAAAACAGGCCGGTCAGTTGCTTTCAAAAACCGAGAAAAAAGTCAGTCTCATTTCTTCTGAGACAGGATTTCATAACGTTGACTATTTCTGCAGATTATTCAAAAAACACTACAAGTTAACCCCAACAGAATACCGGAAACAGAAACACTTTCTGTAAACCCGTTTACCATATTTCCCGAAAGAAAAGGCACCTCCACGGTTTTATGGAGACGCCTTTTTGATATGATTCATCTTTCTCATAATATTATTACAAATCAAATTCATACATACTAAAAGATATTTTTCCGGTAGACGGATAGTCCAGTTTGATATCTCCTTTATACTGAAATCCAAAACTTTCATACAGTCTCTTTCCGGGCAGATTCCATGGGAGTGTATCCAGACGAATGGAACTAACATTTTCACTTCTGCAGATTTCCACTGCTTTCTCCAACATTTTTCTTCCGATTCCTTTTCCCTGGCATTCCGGAGCGGTCGCCAGAAGATGAATCACTGCAATCTCTGTGTCACTGCCCTTTATATTCCAGTCTACTAACTGATATCCCTCTCCCTGGATGTGGTTCACAATAAACGCTCCTGCTATGTTACCATCCTCCTCTGCTACATATAATGCCCCCATATTCAAAGCATCAGCAATATCCGACAATACAGGATATACACCCTTTTTCCATCTGAGAGGATACTCTGTATCCTGCATATGATCAATCAATTGATAATAAAATTCTAAAATCGTATGTTCTTCTCCGCATCCTGCTCTTCTTATCTCAATCATGTTATGTCTTGAACTCTCTTTCTGTTACTTAAATTTTCAGACAAAGTATATCATAAAATTTTCTTTCTGAACAGATATGTATAGCCCTTCAAATACAGACAAACGTTCATTATCCACAACAAATGCTATCATTATAAATCAATTCAAACTCAATTTCCTCTCAATGCCTTATCTCTCCAACTTTTGTATGCTTATCCCACAGCAGACCAGTACCACGAAGGTACGAACTGCGAGGGAAATCAATACAAAAATGGAGGGATTTTTTATGAGAGAAATCAGAAACACCAAAATCATTGCCGTGGATCATGGCTACGGCAACATTAAAACTACCAACACAGTCACACCTACCGGCATCACTGCCTATGAAACGGAGCCAATCTTTACCGAGAACATTCTGGAATATAACGGCACCTATTACCGAATTGGCGAAGGACACAAGGAATTTATCCCGGACAAAGCGATGGATGGAGACTATTATCTCCTGACACTGATGGCAGTGGCAAGGGAACTGAACGTCTTTTCTATCCAGGAACCAGATGTCCATCTGGCTGCCGGGCTTCCCCTGACATGGATCCGAAACCAGCGGGAAGAATTCCGTTCCTATCTGCTTCAGAATTCAGAAGTCAGCTACCGCTTCAACAATAAGGATTACCGCATCCGTTTTGTTGGATGCAGCCTTTATCCACAAGGATACCCGGCTATCGTGAACCGTCTGGGCGACTTGAAAGGAACCAATCTCCTTGCAGATATCGGGAACGGAACCATGAACATTTTGTATATCAACAATAAAAAAGCACAGGAAAGCCGTTGCTGGACAGAGAAATTCGGGGTTAACCAGTGCATGATTGCCGCAAAGAATGCCATCCTTGACCGGTTCGGTGTAAAAATCGAAGAAGCTACAGTAGAACAGGTTCTGCGGTTCAAAGCAGCGAATATCTCCACCCCATATCTGGACTGTATTACAGCTGTTGCCAGACAGTATGTGGCTGATATCTTTTCTACGCTCCGCAAATATGAATACAATGCCGACCTGATGCGGCTGTACGTAGTCGGTGGTGGCGGATGCCTGACCCGTAATTTCGGAACGTATGACGAATCCCGTGTCACGATCCTTGATGATATCTGTGCCACTGCCAAGGGATATGAATATCTGGCCCTGATGAGCCTGAAAAGGAGGGAATAAGCCATGGCAAACAACATCCGAAGCACAAATCTGCGCTTCAATCTGGAGAAAGACCTGCAGCGGAAAGCATGGGAATATCTGCAGGCCATGGACAAGCAGGAATTCAGATCCTACAGCCATGCGATCGCCCTTGCACTGGTCGATTATTTTGACCGTTATTACCGCACACAGGAAGACCCCTATCTGGAAACAAGGGAACGGGAAGAACGTTTTGTCGGTCAGATTATAAAAGCCGTGGAAAAGAGCCTGAAACAAACGCTTCCCCTTTTTCTTTCCGGTCTGACAGCAGGGATGGCACAAAGGGAGCCCCAAAGCAGGGCATCCTTACCGTCTCATGAAGAACCGGAGCCAGAGACAGATGTAGACTGGGATTTTCTCGGAGAATAACCGGGACGTAAAAGAGGTGGACACATGACGGAATTTCTGACAGAAAATACCAGCCTTCCGCCCTATATGGTATTTCCCAGGTTTCTCCTGGATATGGAGCTGAATGAAACAACCAAGCTGCTTTATATGATTCTGCTTGACCGTGCAAGGCTCTCCCTGAAAAACGAAGGCTGGACAGATACATCCGGTCATGTGTTCCTCTACTTTACCATTGAAGCAATGGCGGAGGTTCTCCACAAAAGCCAGATGACCATCAAAACATCCCTGGCAGCACTGGAAAAGCAGGATCTGATCCTTCGAAAACGTCAGGGAGCCGGGCATCCCAACCGGATCTATGTGAAATTCCCGGCAGGGGCTTTCTGCCAGACAGACAGGATTCTTTCCCTAAGACAGACAGAAAACTGTCCTGCTGACAGACAGGATTCTTTCCCTGAGACAGACAGAAAACTGTCCGGTAATAAGAAAGAGAGAGATAAGAACGATTTATCAAAAAGAGAGAGTCAGGAGAAACGCTCTCCCTATGGAAAATTTCAAAATGTATTTCTGTCAGAAAAAGAACTGGAAGAAGTCAGACAGTCGATTTCAGACTGGCAGGAATATATTGAACGGTTATCCGGCTACATGGCTTCCACCGGAAAGCACTACCAGAACCATGCAGCCACCATCATCAACTGGGCAAGGCAGGACAATCCCCCTTCCCGGCAAAGCATTTACGAAAGATAATATGAAGTGACCTCACGTTTGTAGATACGTGGATTTACCTGTATACTTGAGTTTGAACAAGAACAAAGGTAACAGGGATTACCACATACA
>SFQZ01000226.1 GCA_004562915.1 bacterium | reverse complement strand
CTTTTCCATTCTGAACTTCCTTGACAAAAAAGTATGGATGATTATAAGTGCCCTATACCATCACATTGGGAATCCCACAAAAACCACATCATACCATCGTTACAAGATATTACCCCAGACGAAAGAAAATACATCATAAGATTTGCTTTCTTTCTGGTTGCGAAGCGTTTTTGAGCGGCAATTGCTGATTTATCTCTCTGCTCAACCACCTACCAAACTAGAAGTTATCGCTCAACTCGCACTTGTTTTGCAATTATTATATACTCACCGCCCTCCACATTCTGAACGAAAGCAGCATAATCATCAATATTCTTACTGAAGTCGCCTAATACATCAAAGCAATTCAGCATATCATGTTCATCGTCTTCATCATAGTTGTATAAAGTGAACCCATTTGTCAAGACACTTTTTTAAAAAATTTAAGTTGGATTTCAGAAGGGATAATCCCATCCTTTTCTCCCTTGTTTACCCACTAAGTGTGGATATATGAGCTGTCAAGGGTGTGCTGCTGAGCAGCTTCCGAAGGAACCCTTTACAGCTCATATATCCGCGCTTACCCTTCTGGGAAGGGAGAGACAGGATAATTACCTGTCCCAGTAGACTTCCTTTGGCGTGCGATATTTTAGCCGTGAGTGCGGACGCTCATGATTATAAAAGTTCATGTAATTATTAATACCGATACGTGCATCTCTGGGTGTCTCATATGCATTTGGATACACATCCTCATATTTTACGGTTCTCCAGAGCCTTTCCACGAAAATATTATCGTAAGCGCGACCACGGTGATCCATACTGATTTTTGATCCGGCATCCAGAAAAATCTGTGTGAATTTGGGGCTTGTAAAATGACTTCCCTGATCAGAATTCATGATCTCAGGTTTGGATACCTTCAATGCTTTGTGGCTGGTATCCAGAACAAATCCTATTTCCATGGTATCACTCAGCTGCCAATGCAGCACAAACCGTGAGTACCAATCGATGATTGCCACCAAATAAAGCCAATCTGTTTTGACTGGTATATAGGTAATGTCAATGGACCAAACCTGATCAGGATGGTCGATTTTGAGCCCTTTCAGCAGGTAAGGATAAATTTTATTGGCCGGCTCCGGCTTGCTTGTATTTTGCCGTGGATATATGGCCTGTATGCCCATTTCCTGCATATGACGAAGGACTGCTTTGTGATTGATCAGATAATGCTCTTTTTCGTTAAGATACCAGCAAATGCGGCGGTATCCATACATCGGGTATCGGGTATAGATTTTGTCAATCATCTGCTTTATGTACAAATCCTCTGTAGAATGTGGAGCCGGCTGATAATAGAGCCCGCTTCTATTAAGTTCCAAAAGGCTGGCTTGTACGGAAATCGGAAGAGTCGATCCGTTCATCTCCACAAGCAGGCGGCGTTCCGGTACGCTAAGCTTAGAAACCAGATTTTTTTTTCAACCACTCATTCTGAGTGGTGAGTTTGCCAATCTGAGCATACAAATCGTTGATCTCGGCTTCGCGTGCTTTTTGAGCCTTACGTTCTTTTGATGAGTTGTCCTGGAACAGTGTATACAGTTGGGTTTCCGCTTCTCGCTTCCACTTTGAAAGCATGTTTGGATGAATATTGTTCTCAGCAGCAATCTCATTAATGGTACGCTCACCTCGAATTGCTTCAAGGACAAGTTTGGATTTTTCCTCTGGTGAATGTTGTTGTCTTGCCATAGTTGGACTCCTTTCGTTATAAAAATCATACGGGAAATCCAACTTAGAAACAATGATTTTTTTGTCTTAATTTATGGGTTCATTATAGTAATCGCGTTCTAACAGAAACACTTCTTTTCGTCTATCAAAAGTTCCTCTCGTGATAGATTCAATGAATCCTTTATCTCTAATACAGTACAATCCAAAGGCTTCAGCACCTATCATGCAGTCGAACAAATTGATTCTGAAATCAATTGCTGCAACATTACTAAAGTGAATTTTTACGGAAATTTTCTCTCCGTTCTCTTCATCATACATCTTTGATGAGAATACCACTTTTGAGTCAGTGTTCTTCGGCTTAATTTCTATTTTAGGAATTCTGGCATCGAAGTTTGCCAGAATCAGTTCTGCTTTTTTCACACTCTATGTTCTCCTTAAATTCCGATTATATAGTTCTGTCAATATCCCCAGGTCATCAATTTCCACTGACCACCATCCGTACGAGCCAGCCACCACTGCCAGTCGGTGTACTCTTCATCTGCATTCCACGCTCCGCCACCTTTTTTTGGTGAATGAAAATCACTTTTGAACATGATACATTGTGTAAATGTTGCCTTCGCATCATTAGCTTCTTCCAACTCGTTCATCCATGCAATGTTGGATTCACTACATTCATCATCGGATGAATAGGAAATACTATGCAGTTCGCAACCATCCCAAGTATTGAATTCCTTTTTAATCAGTTCTATAGCTGCATTCATATCCTCTTCTGTATAAATAGAAGAATTCCATCATACTGAAATTTTCCTGCTTCTGTATTATCAGCAAAAAAATCGGATAAGGTTTTTTCATATTTCAATCTCCGCCCTTCAAGTATGCTGTCGGCATTTCTCTACAGCTAATCTTCTATGGATTCTACTTTCCACATTGTTTTCGTTTTACCAATCTCATTTTAATGAGATGGGTGTACCTTTTGACACCCTAATCATTTTAATACAATTATTCAATTTTTCCACCTAACGACACCGAGCCGCCTGATAAATCAGACGGCTCCTTATGCAGAGCAAATTCCTAAAATGCATTTTTACAGTGCTACAGCACATATCTTTCTTTTATCCCAATTATAAACATCCTTCCAACGGAAAACACCTTACTGGATTGCCCAGATATCTGGTTTATCCTATATACTACAAACTTTTCACTGAATGTATGCGTGCCGTAGAAAACAAAAGCTCTGTTCATTATGCTCCCAAAAACAAACGGAGAAACAAGTAAAAATCCATGTAAAACACGCAAAAAGCAGGAACCTAATTTCCCCGCGAAAAGCAATTGTTCCTGCTCTTTTTTCTACATACTTCCTCCATACTTCAAAATTAATTAACCAACTCTATCACGATTAGTGCAGTCAATTATTTTTTATCTGCTTTACCATACAATAGCCAATCCCTATATGTGTCTGGATACATTTATTAGAGCTATCTTTCTTTTCTATTTT
>SFQZ01000225.1 GCA_004562915.1 bacterium | reverse complement strand
ATGAGTTTAAATGCGTGCATTACGTGCGACTACCTTTGTTTGCACAGGGGAATTTGATGGAGTGGATCAGTAAAAATGTGGTATATCCGAAGGATGCGATACAAAATAACTGGGAAGGAAAAATTGTTATTGGTTTTACTGTGGAACTCGACGGGTCCCTTTCAAACGTGCATGTGATAAAAGGCGGAGCATACAGTCTTAACGTGGAAGCTGTCCGACTCATGAAATCTGCCCCGAAATTTATTCCCGCATGGTGTCCGCTTCATCAGCAGAATGTACGGAGGGATTTAACGGTAACCATTAGTTTTAACTTGCAGTAAAAGAATATCTTTTGTGTCGGTGATCCTGTCATATTGCTCATATCTTACAATCTGATTCAAATGTGCAAGTGTCTGAATATATGGTCTCAATTCAATTCCGAATTCTTTTGCATATCTGTCCAGTTCACGGATTTCCTCATGAGTCATTCTGCCACGCATATATCCGAAATATGGTTCCTCTTCCACAAAAAAGGTATCTTCCATGTAAAGTCCCACAAACTTATATCCCAGACAGACTGCATAACAAATCATCTGCCGGATAGTATCTGTTTTCAGTACTGCATTTCTGGACAAATCAAGCATAATGCCAAAATCACTGAAAATACATTTTTCCCCGATCTCCTGCTTTACCTGATGTTCCATTCCTGAAAGAAGAAGCAGTGCACGGCACATATCCGGCAAGCATCCGTATTCCACCACATACCTGTCATCCTCTCTGTGGATAAAATAGCCATCTCTGTCTGTGTTCTTTAATTCGATGACAGCAGTCTGATCAAGACTTTTCTCTTCACGAAAAAGATCTGTATATTTTTTCATTTCTTCAATTGCTTTCTGTTCCTGCTGCTGCGTATTCAAAATTGCAAGATTCATATTTTATCCTCTCAACTGTTCCTGATAGCTGCAATTATAACATGACCTCAATTTTGCACAAGTAGTCTGGCCTTTTCGGAAAGTAGAATATAAAATATGACCAAAACAAAAATTGTCTGAAATTACTTTCAGACAATTTCTACACTTATCTCTTTTTCTGCAAATGCTCTATATGATTTCATACTTCAATTCTAAGAACTTTCTTCTTCCATTAATTCTGCATTTCCCTGAACAGCGGACATAGTTTCTTTGTATTTTTTTACCTTATAATATGTATTATTTGCAAAATAATATGCAAACAAGACATCAAACAGCATAAGCAGCGAAAACTGTGGCGACACCATATTTCCAGCCTCTGCATTTTTCGTTCCCGCCACTCGGATCAATTCGTCACAGCACTCTGCCGTCTCAGCACTTTCATTTGTTGTTATGTAAACCACTGATGCACCTTTCTTTTTTGCGATCCGCACACTGTTGTTCACTTCTTTCGTTTTTCCGCTCAATGAGATTGCGATCACCAGTGTTTCTTCATCTGTAAGCGCCGCACACATCTGCATTAACTGCGCATCTGTCACTGCCTCCATCGGGAGTCCGATGCGGATAAAACGCTGCTGAAACTCCTTTGCGATCAACCCTGGACTTCCTATTCCAAATATATAGATTTTACGTGCATTCTCCAGCTTCTCAACTACTTTCCTTATCTGTTTCTCATTCAACAACCCAAACTCTTCCTGAAGAATACTTGCATAACTTCCTTTTATCTTCTTCGTAAAACTACTGATATCCGGTTCTATATCCTCTTTCGGAATATCATTTTCCAAATCCTTTTCATAAGAAAAAATCAATTCCCTGTATCCCTTATACCCACATTTCTTCGAAAATCTTGACAAAGCTGCTTCCGACACATAAAGACGTTTGGAAATGTTCTTAGATGAAAAATCCATTTTTTCCGTATTGCTGAGAAAAAAATCTGCAATGCTTCGTTCTACCGGTGTCATATTGTTATAGGAATTAAACATATTCTGTTTGGTTTCATTCTGATAATATATCATAGAATTCTCGCTACTCTTTCCAATCCATGAGTTCTAATATTTTTTCTTTCAAAATATGTGCTGTTTTTTTGTGTGTCATAACCGATGGATGATCACCTGTTCCCATTCCATCGTTTTTATTCATTAACGGCAATTCTAAAAAATAGCATTTCACTCCCTGCCTGCTGCATTCTTCCGCAACTGTCTGTATTGCGGGCAGTAACGTTCTCTCCATCAAGCCATACTGTAATAAAATTGGTGTATCCGGATATACTTCTGAAATTCTTCGGACAAATGTCAGATATCTGGCACCAAACTTTTCTTTTCTTCCCTCATCATCTCTAGTATAACTTGCATCATTCGTTCCGAGATTGATTGAGATTAAACCAGGGATAAAATCCAAATCCTTACCTGTCTCAAATAATTCCGGCATTAAAATATCCGTAAGCGGCAATTCAGTCTCCGGCGGTATCCATCTGGAAATAATTCCACCCCCACTCCGGCAGACATACCATGGATCTGCCGATACTTCCTTTGCTGTCAGGTAAGGATATGCTTTTGTAACATCTTCCGTCTTTGTTGTAAAAACAGTATCTGACTGCTCACCGTTCACTCCATAACCAGCAGTAATGGAATCCCCGATAAACAACAGTTTTCGCTCCTTTGGTTCTGTTGGTTTTATATTTCCATCCGTATCAACTGAATGGATCTGCACTGCCCCATATTGCATTTCAGTTAATTTCATAACTTTTACGACTGTATTTTTCTTCTCCGATGTCCAACAGATTTCGTAATGATGCAGCCCATTTTGTATTTTCCATACTGTTTCCGGTGTATCACCCTCATTTAAAAACACACCCACATATGCTGCGAAATCACTTTCATCAGCATTTCCTGAAATGTTCATGCTGACCTTGCCAATTTCCCCATAAAACTCAATAAATGAACCTGAATGTACGAGTTCTATTCCTGCATCTGTTTCAACCGCTTTTCCACAGACTCTTACCTCATGCTTACCCAATTTATATTTTTGCATCTCCTGCTCCCTGATTTTCTTATGCTAATAACTTTTCCGCAAGACTGACCGCTCCCATCATGCCCGCCGTGTTTGCAAGCTTTGCAGGAACGATCTCCACGATCCTAAGTCCCGGTGCGATCTGCGCTTTCACCTTCCGGTTCACCTCCGAAAGTACATACTCCTGCGCCATGATGCCTCCTCCAAGAATGATCCTGGATGGATTGAAAATACAGCATAGCGTTACAAGACCTGTGC
>SFQZ01000224.1 GCA_004562915.1 bacterium | reverse complement strand
ATCATGCCCAACTGGTTCTTCTGCCTCATGGCTGTATGAAAAACAGTAAGAATCAACACGGCTAAAATGCAGCATATAAGAATCGCCGCGAGCATTCCATACACAGATGATAAATAAACCAATATATAATCTGCATTATACGCAGGCAACATTTCCGTTACATCCACCCCGCTGTTTCCCGCAAATTTATTTACTGTCAATAAAGAACGCAATGTCGCTGTAAGATAACTGGCATCTCCACTATTAGAAAAAACTGCCTGTATACGTGCCTTCTGATAGGGTGCGAAAGCATTTCCCAAATACATCATAAGGAAAACTGCAGCTGGCATAACCATGAAAATCCCCCAAAGTCCGCCCATTGCTTTTTTCTTCTGTACAACAAACCAGTCCTTCTGAATCGCGATTGTCAACATCACAAGCATAGATATCAGCATCAGACCGGCTGTCATCATTGACGGCATCCGCAAAACCAAAACAACCGGTATCACCATCCATACAATTGCTTTTAGCAATCCTGTATAACCCGATCCATGATATTGATATATGACACCTCCATATATCGGAACATAAAACAGCATCAATGCCGGTATGGATACAGACCCTCCCCCTATAATTATGAAATATCTCATACCATTTACCGTACATCCAAAATACAAGGTCAGTAAGCACATCGCTAATAATATGACTGCAATCACCTTGGAAAATCTTGCTAATAATGTATAATCCAAAAAGTACAGGAAAATCATGACTGCAATTCCCACCATGACATGAATCACGTATCTTCCGGAAGCAGACGCATCTCCCTCACTGATATGTCTGGCAATCATGATATGTGTCAAAATCCCGGCAACGCTAAGCAGGATAACCATAACCAGAAGCTTCCATGCAATCTGTGGTTTATGAATACGATCAAGGGAAATCCCCGTTTCGACCGGATCTCCCATATCACTGACAGCCTCTTTTTCTGCACGCTCACGGTCCATTCCGGCATGCATGTTTTCCGCAATCTGATCTTCTATATGATCCTGCAATTCCTGTCGGATATAAGGTCGTGCCTTCTTACAGCGAATCTGTTCCAGCAATGTCTTTAAATATTCATCCATCCATTACACCTCCAATGCAAGAACACTCGATACTGCTGCAGAATACTCTTTCCATTCTTCCGTTTTCTTTTCCAGAAGCGTTCTGCCCTGTTTTGTCAGACTATAATACTTTCTGGTCTTTCCTCCGGCTTCCTGCTCGTATACCACCAACAATCCTTTCTCTTCAAGACTGTGAAGCAGTGGATACAGTGTTCCGGCCTTCAATTCAAACACGTTCTGAGATTTCCGGCGTAATGTATCTATCATCTCATAGCCATACATGTCCTTTTCAGACAGCAGTTTCAAAATAAGCATCGTCATACTTCCGGAAACTAATGATTTTTCAATAGCCATAAACTTCACCCTCCTTGTATAGGTAATCTATATATCGGTTACCTATATAATATGAGGACAAACATTATTTGTCAAGACTTTTTATCATACGTTTCATTGTCCCAAATCAGATTGGTCGGGCAACTTATGGATATTCATATTCAAAAGATGCTTTGTCTGTTTCAAAATCAAAAACAGGACTTCCGTTTTTATAAAAACGATACAAGGCTCTGCAGGCTGCTCCTTCCCGAATGGTTCTTTCCATATTTCCTGCCATCGGAGCTTTCAGGGAACACTTTATACTTTCCAGCAAGCGGACTTCTAATTCCATGTTCCCCTGTACAATCCGAATCTTCCCATTTTGAATCTGCACCACTTTTGCTCCCAGATAAGTAGCCAGCCTATACTCCTTTCCGTACCACAGGATAACACCAATCACACCAGTAAAGCGAACTCCCGCCATAGGAATATCCGCCACAGACAGCATCAGAGAACCACCCGAAAAAAAGCATTGCGTCCATGCATATTTCTTTGGAAATGAACGTCCTTTATCCCCCTCCCAGTAACCTCTTGCATTCTGAAAATGAAAAATCTGATCCTGGATGCGCAGCGTTCCATTTACCCTATGTCTCATACTCCACACACTGTGGCGACATTCCATAAACGGAATCATGGCAAATGGTCCCATCACATCATATCGCAGCGGAGAAAGTGGACCAAAATCCAGTTTTCCATCTATTGTCAATCCTGGAATTCGTATCTTCAGCTTCAGACCATTCTGACCAAATTGATTTTCCTCAATCCAAATATTCCTCCCCCGTTTCCGAAACATTTCTATCGGAAATACAGCATTCCAGGCATCATGATCCGTAATCAGCTGAATCGAACAGGTGCATTCCTTTCCACTTTGGTGTACTGCCGGAATCACTGCCAGAGTTTGTGAAGCGGACTGACATTTCATATACCATCCATAAAACATACCTTTCATATCTTCAGCCTCCATCGATAAATACTCTTAAGTATTCCCCATGAAAGCCGGATTGATTCATGTTGTCATCTCTTCGCCTTGTATTCTTTTTCCGATTAGCGATAATCATTACAACAGCACTTGCAATTAATATGAGATAGGACAGTGCATACCTTAATCATTTTCTAAAAAAGTATTTATTTTTTGACGATACTTCTTTTTTTCATCAGCATTTGATTTTAATAATACCACAAAATCTGAAAGTGCATTTGGATTGATATTTCCATTGTCCAGATAGGCTTCAGGTTCTTCATCCCAACTAAGCAGGTATATCGATACTTCATAATATCCTTTGGGCAAATCAAATATAATGGCTTCCTCTTCAGAAACATTTGTATTTATACTGTCAATTCCAGAAAGAACAGATTTTCCATTTGAGTAAAAGAGATATTCTTCTGATTTAATGCAAACATATTTTTGTTCTCTTTCAGATAATTCACAATCAATTTTAAGCGAAAAAGCACGGCAACCATCTTCAAAAATATAAATAGGAACGAATACTTTTTTCTCTATTTGTTTTTTTATATCTTCGTCTTCGCAAAATAAAGGTTCCCATTTTTCATAATCATTGACGTTTTGATACGCTTCATAATTCCAGAGTGCCCACATCCCACTACCTGTTGTCAAATTTTTCCTATATTCATGTGATTTAGTATCATTATCTGTTTTTCTTTTCTTAAATTTATCAAATACTCCCATAGTCGTGTCTCCTTAAATACCCGTTTGCCAGAATGTTGCCACGGATTTGTAAATCAACCTCTGATAAATCTTTCCCATC
>SFQZ01000058.1 GCA_004562915.1 bacterium | reverse complement strand
CCATCTTTTTCTTTTTAAAAGATAAATTTCAGGGGCAGATGTGATCCGCATGGATCACATCTGCCCCTGTGTAGAACTATCTATTTCCCGACAGCCCCTAAATACATGGTATCTTTTTCACAGATTCCAGTTCATATATATAAACATTCCATACATCCTCACTGTCTGTTTCTATCTTTACATCACCTTTTAAGCTTCTCACTTTATTTTCATTCAAAAGATAATAGGCTCCATCCATTACAAACACTTCCAGAACTTCCACGTCTGCATAAATTCTTATGGAGAACTCATCCTGTCTGCAAAAGATTACTTTTCTGTCCGGGAAAGAAACTTCACACTTTTCCCAGTCAATGGTAAGTGGATTTCCAAATATAGTGAGAACTGTTTTTCCGTCCTTCGGCATCTCTCCTTCCATCAGCATTTCCAATGGCTTTTCTTCTCCTTCATACAGACAGTAGGTTTCTGCTTTCTGAATTTTTCTATAAGTTTCCTGTTTTCTCAGATTCTCCAGTTCACGGGCCGGCTTCATTACCATTCTTCTTCCCTGTTCACTATTGGACAGTTCCAGTTCTACAGGCAGGGACAACTGACCATTCCAGCATCTTCCTCTGTCCGGCATATGAAGCCATGCCATCTGCACGACTCTTCCTCTGGTATTGGAAAATGTCTGTGCCGCATACGCTCTTCCCTGTTCTTCCGGTTTTTCCGGCATTGCATAAGCTTCCATCATTTCTGATTTGATATCGAAATGATATCCGTCAAATGTTCCCAGATAATAATATCCCTGTGAAGCCCAAAATACCCACATGGTCTCGCCGGTTTTTTCATCTCTGATCTGGAACAGATCCGGACATTCCCACATGCCGTCCCCGGTCAGTTCCTGTGTCTTTTCCCATTGAATTCCATCCTTAGAACGGTATATATGATAAATATAATCCTTAATATACAGTATCATTACATATGCCTGTGTCTCCTCATGCCAGAATACCTTCGGATCTCTGTTTTCTGCTGCTATTGTCGGCAAAATGACTACATCTTTTTTACCCAAGTGATATCCTTCATCCGTACTGACTGCCAGTCTTTGTGTATATTGTTGCCCATCAGACCATTTATTTACACTGCCGGCTGCCGTATAATAATACAGAATATCTCCTTTTTTCCACATTTCTCCGTCAGATTTTGAAAGTAATCCACATCCGGAGAACATAACTCCACTTTCATCTGGGGATAATACAACTGATGTTTCTTTCCAGTGGATAAAATCCCTCGTTTCTGTTGCTCCCCAATGCATATTTCCCCATTTACATCCATAAGGGTTATACTGATGATATATTTTCCATACTCCATTTAAATAAATCAATCCATTCGGATCGTTCATCCAGCCAGTATCAGGAGCATAATGAATTTGAGGTCTTTCTCCTTTTGGACATGCCGGCAATTTTTCCTCATTTATAATCTGACAGTATTCCTCATTTATCCCGCAATCTTCATTCTCACTTTCTACTGTCATCCATTGATTTTCCCACTGGCTTACAACAAAAACAGACCAATAATCAGGTTTTCCTTCTGTCAATGGTACGTCCATCTCCATTACCTTTTTATCTTCCACGTACCAATCCAATTTTACAGGATTTCCATCTTTTCTCACCGGAAGCCACATATATTTATTTTCTGCAAAAATTCTTTTTTTCACTGATTCTTTCTCCATTTCAGTTATTTAATATACTTCATCAACGAATGTCCTATGGTTCCCTCCGGCATCTTTACTCCAAAAGTATCTGCCACAGTTGCTCCTACCATTGCAAAAGTATCCGTCTCAGGAAGTTTTCCGCTTCCCGTCATAGACTTTGAATACAACAAAAGCGGTACTTTTTCTCTTGTATGATCCGTTCCTGTATAGGTGGGATCATTTCCATGATCTGCGGTAATGATCAAAAGATCATCTTCTTTCAATTTTTCCATAAGAATTCCCAGATTTTTATCAAATTTTTCAATCTCTTTTGCATATCCTTCAGGGTCTCTTCTATGCCCCCAAAGAGCATCAAAATCCACCAGATTCACAAAACAAAGCCCATGAAATTCTTCTGCTGCAACTTCTATAGTCTGTTCCATCCCGTGTACAGAACTTTTCGACTTCAAAGCTCGTGTAATACCCTCTCCGTCAAAGATATCATTAATCTTTCCAATAGAGATCACATCCAGTCCATTTTCTTTCAGAACATTCAATACTGTCTTACCAAAAGGTTTTAAAGCATAATCGTGACGATTACTCGTCCTTTTGAATTCCCCTTTTTTCCTTCCCACATACGGTCTTGCAATAACTCGTCCGACTTTCCACTCGTCTTTCATGGTTATCTCTCTTGCAATTTCACAGCAGCGATATAATTCTTCCAGACCGAACGTCTCTTCATTTCCGCAGATCTGCAGTACAGAATCTGCCGAAGTATACACGATCATATGACCGGTGACAATTTCTTCTTCTCCCAATTCCTCCAGAATCTCCGTTCCGCTGGCACTTTTATTACCGATTACTTTTCTTCCTGTTCTTTTTTCCAGCTCCGCAATCAATTCCGGTGGAAAACCTGTCTCCGTAAAAGTTTTAAACGGTTTTGTCACTTCCAGCCCCATCATTTCCCAATGTCCTGTCATAGTATCTTTTCCAAGACTCTTCTCATTCATCTTTGTAAAATATGCCACAGGCTTTTCTTCCGGTTCTACCTGCTTCAGCGGACAAAGATTGGCAATACCTAACTTTTTCAGATTCGGAATCGTAAATGTATCCACAGATTCTGATATATGCCCGAGCGTGTTGACTCCCACATCACCGAATTTTTCCGAATCTGCCATCTCACCAACTCCCAGAGAATCCATGACAATAACAAAGATACGATTATACTTCTGCATAATATGCACCTCTTATTCCTACATTTTAACCAACTTGATAATACGGCTTGTACCAAGGCGATCCGCTCCCAGTTCCAGAAATCTTTCTGCATCATCCAGAGAAGAGATACCGCCTGCTGCTTTCATTTTCACATCCGGGCCAATATTTTTTGAAAATAATTCTATATCTTCAAAAGTGGCTCCCGCCGTAGAAAATCCGGTGGAAGTCTTGATATAATCTGCTCCTGCCCTGGTAACGATCTCACACATTTTTATCTTTTCTTCCTCATTCAGCAGACAGGTTTCAACAATCACTTTCAGAATTTTTTCTCCGCATGCATTTTTCAGAATACGGATTTCTTCTTCAATATAGTCATATTTTTTGTCTTTTACCCATCCGAGATTAATCACCATATCTATCTCATCTGCACCATTTTCCAGGGCATCCTTCGTCTCAAACGCTTTTGCCTTCGTTGTCATATATCCATTCGGAAATCCAATCACCGTACATACAGCCATCCTATCCTGTACATATTCTTTTACCTGTTTCACATAGCTTGGCGGAATACATACGGATGCAGTCCCATAATGCATTGCGTCATCACAGATATGACGGATTTCCTCCCAGGTTGCCGTCTGTGTCAACAGTGTATGATCTACGTGTTTTAATATTTCTTTTATTTCCATTTTGCTGTACTCCTTTTTAAACCTAACATCATTTTATTCTGCAATAACGGTACAAATTCCATCTTTTACACCGGATGCTTTCACTGTAATCCTGGTGTCACCTTTTTCTTTGCTCTTTAAAATGATAATTGCCGTCCCACGATACAGGTGACAATTCTTTGCGGTTATCTGATCCTCTGTACATGGATTACCGCTTCCCACTGCCAGAAATGTTCCGGCACCTTCCACTTCCACTGTAATTTTTCTCTCATCATGTGTCAAACGATTTCCGTTTTCATCCTCAAGCACAACACGTATATAAGCAAGATCTTTTCCGTCAGCTTTCCATGTGTTTTCTTCAGCTTCCAGAACAAGTTTATCTGCTTCTTTCGGTGTTACCAGTCTGCAGCGGCTTATTTCCATTCCATTTTTATATATAATTCCTTCCAGAACACCCGGCTCATAATTAATATCCATAGAAGCCATCAGCTTTTCTATTGGCTTTCGTCCCAGACTCTTTCCATTCAATATAAACTCCGCTTCATCTCCGGCACCGTATACATCTGTTTTCACCGGTTTTCCGATCCAACATTCATCAAAACACCAGCAATCATTTACATCATACCAGTGCCAGTTTGTTCCCATAAAACTTTCACCAAAATGTTTTGGATGTGTGGTATATATTCCTGATTTTGCAGTATTTCCCCACATAATCTCTCTGTATACAGACTGAGGGCGCTGTTCACCCGTCAGATCAATATCTGACTGCCAGGAAGTTCTCCACGGATAAGGCGTCATAAACTGGAAATTCTCTTTGTCATCCTCCCAGTATACCTTTCCTACACCTACTTCACCCAGATAATCCACAGCGGCCCAAATACAGTCACCAATCACATATGGCAATTTTTCAACTTTTTCCCAGTAATCATATGTGGTAAAAGAATGTGTCTCCGTTCCGATCATCACTCTATCCGGAAACATTTTATGACTTTCCTCATACAAATCTTTCAAATAATTATATCCTACGATGTCAAGTGGTTTACAATAATCTTTCGTTGCTTCATTCCAAAAAGAATTGTTATCAAGAAGATTCAGACTAAAATTACCTCCCGCCTCTTCTTCTTCTTTTTCAGGAAATACTCCACAGATAGCCGAAATTACAAAACGTGTATCATCAAATTCACGAACTTTTGCGGATAATTTTTCTGACCATTCAGCACCATTATTTTTTCCATCCCTCTCTGAAATTTCATTGCCAATCGAATATGTGATCACACATGGATGATTTCTGTCACGACGTACCATATATTCGATGTCTCGAGCCCACCATGTTTCAAAATAAAGATGATAATCCATCGGCACTTTTCCAATACGCCATACATCAAATGCCTCATCCATAACCAACATTCCAATTCGGTCACAGATTTTAAGAAGTGCCAGAGACGGCGGATAATGACTGATACGAACAGTATTATAACCCATTTTTTTCAGAATACGCATTTTTCTTTCTTCTGCTTTCGGATATGCACAGGCACCTAAAAATCCATTATCATGATGTATACAGCCGCCTTTCAGATTTATTTTTTTCCCGTTCAAACGAAATCCATTAACAACATCTGCTTCAATTGTCCGAATACCAAAAGTATCCTCTGCAACATCCATGATTTCTCCGTTATTCTCTATTGTAATTTTACAATGGTACAAATATGGGGTTTCCAAATTCCACAATACAGGTTTTTCCACAATTATTTCGGAAATATCCTTGAGTTTTCCACAAATTTTCAGAGATTTTTCCACTTTTCCAACGACATTTCCACACTCATCTGAAATCTCGCAAAAATAGATAATTTCCTGTTCCTTATCTGTACCAGTAATGTCTGCTTCTACTTTTACAACGGCTCTTGCATTTTCCACTTTCAGTGTTGTAATAAATATATCCCACGGTTTCACACAGACAGGACCACCCACCCACAAACACACATCACGATACAGGCCTCCGCCGCTGTACCATCGGGAAGACGGCTGACGGCTTTGGGTAATTATTTTCAGCTTATTCTTTTTACTTCCAAATCTCAGTGCCGGAGTCAAATCCACCTGGTAAGGAATATATCCATTCGGATGCACGCCCAGTAACTCATTATTGAGCAGTACTTCCATATTCATATAAGCACCGTCCACATCCAGCAAGACTTTTTTTCCTTCCCATTCCGCCGGAATGTCCAGATTCTTTTTATATACACCCTGTCCATTTCCAAAATATCCATTTCCGGGACCACCGGGTGCATCTGCACGTCTCGGTTTTCCAATAATAAAATCATGCGGCAGATCAATTTTTTCTCCTTTTATAGTTTCAAACACAAAACTATTACTTTCTTCACTCTCGTAAAACTCCCAGTCCTTATCATACGAAATTCGCTTCATATATTGCCTCCTTTTCTGCCAATCATTTAGTGTTAAATTTGAAATTCTTTCAATCCGGTATCATTATTTACTCTATCATACCTTTATTTTTTCAAATATTCCATATTTTTTTAAGGTCGATCATAAATATCATTTATTAAAACTCATTTTATTATTTCATATTTTACTTTTTTGCAAATTATAATTTGACATTTTTATGTTAATATTTTATAATCTTATTATTCTAATATGTACTTTGATAATTTCACAGGCTTTATACTCTTCAATACACATAATGATACCTTACACATTTATGCAAAGGGGAATCTTACTATGTCAGATAATGAACTATTATCTGCTCTGTCCACTTTAATTGATGATAAACTGGACCAGAAGCTGGAAGAAAATAATAAAAAACTGGAAACTACTTTTGATCAGAAGCTGGAGGATAATAACAAAAAACTGAAAGCTGCTTTTGATCAGAAGCTGGAGGCTGCCTTCGATCAAAAACTCACACCGATTTACCAAAGACTGGACAATCTGGAATATCAGATCAGACAGACAGAATACAATCTGCGGAATGAAATACGCAAAACAGAAAAATTGCTTCTCAATGAGATAGAACGTGTTCATATTATTCTTGATCAACATATAAACGATCCCAGAATGCACCCTTGCCTCACTTAATGGGAGCTATCACATAAGAAGGAATATACAAATGATAAAACTTTCCAAAAAACAAAGAAAAAAAGAGTATAAAGTCTGTGAAATTATCAAAGTCCCTACACTCTTTTTCATATGTCCATTTAGAATTATTATTTTTCCTGTCTATGATTAATCAAGATGAAATACTGTTTTCAAATCAATACTTACAGGGCTGTTGTCAGGATTTGTCTCCATGATATCTGCCATATAATCCCACCATTTTCGATTGATTGCAGTATCCGCACCTTTTTCCCAAAGTTCTTCATCTTCAATTTCTATATACCCGAACAAAGTTAATGTTTCTTTATCCAGAAATATCGTATAATTTTTTCCGCCATGTTCATGAATCATTTCTTTCATCTCAGGCCAGAGAAGATTATGTCTTCTTTCATATTCTTCTTCCTGTCCAGGGAATAATTTCATTTTAAAGCCTTTAATCATTTCTATTTTCCTTTCTGCCAGAAGCTTTCACAATATGCTCTATTTACGCTCTTACTCCATACTCTTCTTTCACAAACTGTTCCAGAGCCGGAAAACTTCTCGATACTTTTTCCGTATCTATACAGTATGCCATTCTGAAATATCCCTGTACTCCAAAGCTGTCGCTGGGTACCAGAATCAAATTATACTTACGTGCTTTCATACAGAAAGTTGTTGCATCTTCCTCCAGTGCTTTCGGGAATATATAAAATGTTCCTCCCGGTCTGACTACCTCAAATCCCAGTTTTATAAGTTCATCGTAGATCAGATTCATATTCTTCTCATATACAGACAGATCACTTGTTTTATCAAGGACCTCCGCCACTGACAGCTGCACACTGGATGACGGACAATTATGTCCTATACCTCTACTGATCTGTCCACACATAACAGCTATAATATCCGCATCCGTAGCTTTCGGATTTACTGCCACATAACCGATTCGTTCCCCCGGAAGACTGAGGCTCTTGGAAAATGAGTAACAGGAGAGAGAATTCTCGTAATATTTACTAGGATAAACTGCCGGTTTTCCGTCAAACAGAATTTCTCTATATGGTTCATCACTGATCAGGAAAATATCATGACCATATTCCTCCTGCTTATTCTTCATAATATCCGCAAGTTTTATAATCGTCTCTTCCGAATAAGCAATACCTGACGGATTGTTCGGTGTATTGATCAATACAGCCTGCACTTTTTCACTCAGCATTTCTTCAAATGCTTCAAAATTTATCTGAAAATTTTCCGTATTTGCCGGAACCACCTTCAGCACAGCCCCTGTTTTTCCCACATATTCATTGTATTCAGGGAAAAATGGTGCAAATGTTATTACTTCATCCCCTGGCTGTGTCACACATCGCAGTGCATGAGCGATTGCCCCTGCTGCTCCACTTGTCATAAAAATATGTTTTGTCTCATAATCCAGACCAAATCTGCTTTTCAGACTTTCTGCAACTTTTCTGCGGACCTCTGTATTTCCAAGAGACGGACTGTATCCATGAAGCTCGGACGAACTCATGGTCTGAGCCTGTTCGATTACAGCTTTCGTATAATCTTCATGAACCGGAACACTGGGATTTCCCAAACTATAGTCAAAAACATTCTCATATCCGATCTTATTACCCAGCTCCGTAGCAAACTCTGACTGTTCACGTATTATGGACTTTCCAGTCAACATTTTTTTATATATCTGGTTAATCATTTTCTTACTTCCTTCCTGTATTGTTCGTAACTATTCATGACAGTTACCTACTGAACAGCTACCTTTATTCTACTAATACAATACCAAGAAGAAGTAAAAAAATCAACTAATCTCTTCCAGGATATCTTTTACATGTTCTATTTTTGTACATTTCCATGCATTTTCTCCGCAAAAAAGAAGTGCTTCCTCCACTTTTCCCACTGCTGCGTTAATAAGAGCCCGTGTAATACAGTACGGTGTCTCCATTGGATTACATCCTTTAATACATTGATAACATTTTTTTACAGGCTTTTTCTCTTTCTCTTTATTAAGAATAAATTTATTTCTTATTGCCCGTCCCGGCATTCCTACCGGACTGTTCACAATCACAATGTCTTCCTTCCGGGCATCCAGATATGTCTGCTTGTACCTGTCATCTGCATCACACTCATAAGTTGTTACAAATCTGGTTCCCATCTGTACACCATCAGCACCTAATTCCATTGCATGACAAACATCTTTTTTATCAAAAATACCTCCACCTACAACGACTGGTATCTTTTTATTATATTTTTCTTCATATTCTTTTACCACCTGAATAATTCCACGTATTTCACTGTCATAATCCACATTTTTCGATATATTTTCTTTGTCAATATCTTGATTTTCTATATCACAAAATTGACTTAACTGCTCTCTCGAAAATCCCAGATGACCTCCCGCTTTCGGTCCTTCAATAACTACCAGATCCGGTACCTTCTGATAATGTCTGTCCCACATTTTACAGAGTACTTTTGCAGATTTTACAGTAGATACAATCGGAGCAATCTTTGTTTTGCTGCCTTCTGTTAATCTGGGAAGATCCACAGGAAGACCCGCACCGGATATTATAATATCAACTCCTGCTTTCACTGCAGTTTTCACATATTCCTCATATTTTTTTGTTGCTACCATGATATTGACTCCGATGATTCCTCCTCGGGCAATTTCTTTTGCTTTTCGTATTTCTTCCCCTATTGCCTTTAGATTCGCTTTCAACGGATTTCTTTCAAATTCCGTATCACGAAAACCAATCTGTGCCGTAGATATTACACCTATGCCACCACAGGCGGCCACATTTCCTGCCAGGCGGGACAAGCTGATTCCCACACCCATACCTCCCTGAATAACAGGAATTTTTGCTGTTAAATCTCCTATAATCAATGGTTTCATACTCTACCTCTAAAATCTACGAAATCTTTTATATCTTTCATTGACTAGCTCTTCTTCTGATTTATCGCTTTGTTCTTTCAGGAAGCAATTCATCTTTTCTCTGATTTTTTCTGCAATGTCCGGAAGATTTTCTTTATCTGCAGGCTGTTTTTCCGGTATTACCCACTCAACAATCTCCATCTGTTTCAGATCGTTAGCTGTTATTTTCATAATTTCTGAAGCTTCTTTTGCCCGCTTTCCATCTTTCCATAAAATAGACGCAAATCCTTCCGGTGATAATATGGAGTACGTGGCATTTTCCATCATCCATACTTCATTAGCCACTGCCAGTCCAAGTGCTCCGCCGCTTCCACCTTCACCGATAAAAATACTGAGTACAGGAACTTTAAGACCGGACATTTCCATCAGATTTCGGGCAATTGCCTCTCCTTGTCCACGCTCTTCAGCCTCAATTCCACAAGCTGCTCCCGGCGTATCGACAAAATTAATGATCGGTCTTCCAAATTTTTCAGCCTGTTTCATAAGCCTCAGTGCTTTTCGATATCCTTCAGGGGATGCCATACCAAAGTTCCGGTAAATGTTTTCTTTAACATTTTTTCCTTTTTGCTGTCCAATTACTGTCACCGGCTGATCATTCAACATACCGATACCGCCGACGATAGCGCCATCATCTCGAAATGCCCGATCACCGTGAAGTTCCATAAATTCATCAAAAATCTGTTGAATATATTCCATACTGGTAGGACGTTCACTGCTTCTGGAGATTTCTACTCTGTCCCACGCAGTCAACACCTGTTCCAGATTGCTTTCTTCATTCTGATTCTTTGTTTCTTCTGATTCAATTACTTCATTATTATTAAGAATCTGATTTTCTGGTCTTTCTCTACTCTCTTCTTTCAATTCTTCATAGTTTTTATAATTTTTATTTTCCTGATGAACCATAAGAAGATGATAAATGGTATCTTTCAAATTTGCTCTTTCAACAACACCATCTATGATTCCTTTTTTTACCAGAAATTCCGCTCTCTGAAATCCTTCCGGAAGTTTTTGACCGATTGTCTGAGCAATTACTCTCGGCCCCGCAAATCCGATCAATGCTCCAGGTTCTGCAAGAATAATATCACCCAGCATGGCAAAACTTGCTGTCACTCCTCCTGTGGTTGGATCTGTCAGAACAGGAAGATAGAAAAGTCCCTCATCGCTGTGTTTCTTTATAGCTGCAGATGTCTTTGCCATCTGCATCAGCGAAATAATACCTTCCTGCATTCTGGCTCCCCCTGAACTGCAAAACAGTACCACGGGCAGTTTTTCATCTATAGCTTTTTCAAATGCACGTGTAATTTTTTCTCCAACAACATATCCCATACTTCCCATGAGAAATCTTGCGTCACACACACCTAAAACCGTATGGACTCCATTTACACTGCATTCCCCGATTGTAACAGCTTCCTTCAGTCCGGTTTTTTCCTGTAGTGTTTCTATTTTTTCTTCATATTCCGAATAATCCAGCGGATTTGTTCCTTCCACTTCTTCGAACCATTCTCTGAAAGTTCCTTTGTCAGCTACCATCCGTATTCTGGTTTTTGTTTTGATTCGAAAATATCCTTCACATTTTGGACAAACATAATAATGATTTTTAACATCATCTTTGTAAACCATTTCTCCGCATTTTGGACACTTCAGCCAGAGACCTTCTGGTACAGAAGGTTCTTCTCTTTTTCGGTTATCTTTCCTGTCTCCATCTCTTTCGTCCACGTTCTTTTCTCTGTCGCCAAACAAAGCTGCCGTCTTTTTAAACATATGCTTCAATTTTGCCATAAACTTGAACCTCTCCTGCTATGCTTTCATGAAAAATGTTTCGGTATAAAATCAGTCGTCACATTTCCATCCTGAAAATCCTTATTATTCAAAATATCATACTGAAAATCTACATTAGTAGTAACTCCGTCAATAATAAGCTCTCCCAAAGCACTTCTCATTTTATCAATGGTCTCTCTTCTGTCTCTTCCATGAACAATTACTTTTGCAATCATAGAATCATAATATGGAGGAATTTCATAACCATTATATACAGCTGTATCCACTCTCACTCCATATCCTCCCGGAAGATGAATCTCGTTAATGATTCCGGGGCAGGGACGGAAATTTTTTTCCGGATCTTCGGCATTAATTCTGCACTCCATTGCATGACCTGTAAGATGAATATTTTCCTGTTTTACAGACAGAGGATTTCCCTCAGCTATTGATATCATTTCTTTCATTAAATCTACTCCTGATACCATCTCTGTCACCGGATGCTCAACCTGAATTCGTGTATTCATTTCCATAAAGTAAAAATTTTTATCTTTATCCAGTAGAAATTCAATCGTACCGGCACTTTCATAATTGACAGCTTTAGCTGCTTTGATTGCTGCTTCTCCCATTTTTTTTCGGAGTTCTGGTGTAAGTGCCACACTGGGCGATTCTTCTATTACTTTTTGATGATTTCTCTGTATAGAACAATCTCTTTCTCCCAGCTGTATTACATTTCCATATTTGTCAGCAAGAATCTGAAACTCTATATGTCGCGGTTCCTGTACATATTTTTCCAGATACATAGCATCATCAGCAAAACCTCGAACAGATTCAAGTTGAGCCACATTGAAGTTTTCCTCAAAATCCTCCGGGCTTTCTGAAACTCTCATTCCTTTTCCACCGCCGCCTGAAGAGGCTTTGATCATAATCGGATATCCTATTTCATCCGCCAGTTTTTTCGCAGTAATAGCATCATATACCGGTTCTTTTGTTCCAGGAACCACAGGAACTCCTGCTTTCATCATAGTCTTTCTTGCTTCCGCTTTATTTCCCATTTTTTCCATCATCTCAGCAGTTGGTCCGATAAAAGTTATGTGACATTTCTGACACATTTCCACAAATCTGCTGTTCTCTGACAAAAACCCAAATCCAGGATGAATGGCATCTACTTTTGCCGCAATACATGCACTCAGAATCTGCTCCATATTCAGATAACTGTCTGCTGCTGCTGCCGGACCAATACATACAGCTTCGTCTGCCAGCTGAGTATGCAATGCTTCTTTATCAGCCTCTGAATATACAGCAACTGTCGCTATTCCCATCTCCCGGCAGGCGCGTATAATACGCACTGCAATTTCTCCACGGTTTGCAATTAAAATTTTCCGAAACATGATACCTTACTCCTCTTGTTTATCCGATTGCTACTGTCAGTTCTGCTGCTGCTGCCACTTTTCCATCAACAGTCGCGGTTGCTTTTGCAATAGCGATAGGACCCTTTTGCTTAATCAGTTCCACTTCCAGTCTCAGTACATCGCCAGGAACCACTTTTTTCTTAAACTTACAATGATTAATTCCGCCAAAATATGCTGTTTTTCCTTTAAATTGTTCACAGCTCAATACACATACTGCACCTACCTGAGCTAAAGCTTCAATAATCAGCACACCCGGCATTACCGGTTCTTCCGGAAAATGACCTCTGAAATAATACTCATCATATGTTACACATTTTTTTCCTACAGCCCGTACTCCTGGCTCCATTTCTTCGATGGTATCTACCAAAAGAAATGGATGTCTGTGAGGAATAATATCCATAATTTCCTTCGTTGTTAACATAATTTACCTCCAAGATCTTACTTAATAACAAACAACACCTGACCATATTCAACCATCTGGCCATTTTCAACAAGAATATCTTCCACTACTCCGTCATATTCGCTTTCAATTTCATTCATCAATTTCATAGCTTCTATGATTCCCAGAGTCTGCCCCTTCTTCACTGTATCTCCAATCTGTACAAAAGGTTCTGCATCAGGTGCGGAAGCACTGTAGTAAGTTCCCACCAGTGGAGCTTTTACCTGATTTCCTGAAATCACAGTTTTTTCTTCCTCTGATGTTTTTACATCTTCTGCGCTAATAAATTTCTCAGAAGTAACTACTGCCGTTCCCTCCTGTGAAGTTACTATCATTTTTTTCTCTCTTTTTCCCATGGAAATTTTAAAATCACCGTCTTTCATGGAAAAATCAGTCAGTTCCGAAGAAGAAACCTCTCTAATCAATGTAATCAGATTTTCAAATTCCATCATTTTGCTCCTCTTTTAATCTCTATATTTCTTAACCAGAATACTTGCATTATGTCCGCCAAATCCCAGTGAGTTACTGAGTGCATACTCCAGGTTTTCTTCCACTCCGTCTCCAGATACATAATTCAGATTCATCTCTTCATCAGGAGTCGTATAACCTGCCGTTGCATGAATAAATCCATCCTGAATTTCTTTTACACAAGTAATAAATTCTACTGCACCAGCTGCACCAAGAAGATGACCTATCATTGATTTCGTGGAATTTACTTTCATCTGATAAGCATGCTCCCCAAACAATAACTTAATTGCACGGGTTTCAAATAAATCATTGTGATGAGTAGCTGTTCCATGAGCATTGATGTATTTCAGATCTTCTTTTTCTATTCCCGCTTCCTGAATAGCCAATTCCATAGCTTTCGCTGCACCTGAACCATCTTCTGCCGGAGAAGTAATATGATAAGCATCACTTGTAGCACCGTATCCTACAACTTCAGCCAGAATATCAGCGCCTCTCTTTCTCGCATGTTCCAGTTCCTCCAATACAACCACACCAGCTCCTTCTCCCATCACAAATCCATTTCTGTCTTTATCAAATGGAAGAGAACATCTTTCAGGATCATTTGATGTAGAAAGTGCTGTCAGTGCCGTAAATCCTGCTACTCCAACAGGGCAGATACTTGCTTCCGTACCTCCGGCAAGCATAACATCTGCATCACCGCACTGAATACTTCTGAATGCTTCTCCAATTGAATGTGTTCCTGTAGCACACGCTGTAACTACATTCAGACTTTTTCCTTTCAAACCAAGCTGAATAGAAACATTACCTGCCGCCATATTGGAAATCATCATGGGTACCAGAAGCGGATTTACTCTTGCCGGTCCTTTATCCAGAATCTTTGCATATGCACTTTCCATAGCCTGGAGACTTCCAATACCAGAACCGATCGAACATCCTACTCGAAATGCATCTTCTTTTTCCATATCAAGCCCTGACTGAGAAAATGCTTCTTTTGCTGCCGCTACTGCATACTGACAAAACAGTTCCATTCTTCTTGCTGCCTTGAAATCCATATGTTCTTTTGCAATAAAATCTTTTACTTCTGCAGCAATTTTCACTTTATAATCACTGGTATCAAATCGTGTAATTTCTCCAAATCCCAGCGTTTTATATTTAACATTCTTCCAGAAATTTTCCACTCCGATTCCGATAGGAGTGATGGCTCCCATTCCGGTAACTACTACTCTTCTCATATATTCTCCTTTAATCTGTCCACAATTATCAATATTTCCATCTTATTTATCCACATTTTTGTCCAGATGTCTACATTGCCATTCCGCCATCCACATGGATTACCTGACCTGTAATATAATTAGCTTTATCTGATGCCAGAAATGCCGCCATTTCTGCAATATCCTCTACTTCTCCAAATCTTCCCAACGGAATCTGAGCAACAGCATTTTCCTTTACTGAATCAGGAAGGACCTCCGTCATTTCTGTATTAACAAAACCCGGTGCTATTGCATTGACTGTAATTCCTCTGCTTGCCAGTTCTCTTGCCATAGTCTTGGTAAGTCCTATGATTCCTGCTTTGGAAGCTGCATAATTTGCCTGTCCGACATTGCCAAGTACTCCTGAAACAGATGATATATTAATAATTTTTCCGCTTCTTTGTTTTAACATTTGTCTGGATAAATGTCTGATTGTATTAAAACATCCTTTCAGATTTGTTTCAATAACAGCATCAAAATCTTCCTCACTCATCTTCATAATCAGTCCATCACGGGTAATTCCGGCATTATTTACAAGAATATCCACATGACCATAAGATTTGATCAGATCTTTTACCATGCTCTCTGTCTGATGAAAATCAGATACATTACACTGATAAATAACACCGTCTCCACCGTTTTCTTTTATTATATCAACAACTTCCTGCGCTCTTTCCCGGGAACCATTGAAGTTAACAACTACAAATACCCCTTCTCTTGCCAGAGTAAATGCAATCTGCCTTCCTATTCCTCTGGCAGCACCTGTTACCAAAGCAACTTTTTTCTCCATATTTAAATCTCCTTCAGAACTTTTTCCATATCTTCTATTTTCTCTATATTCAATCCCTTAACATTGCGATTGATTTTTTTCAAAAATCCTGTCAGTGTTTTTCCCGGTCCGATTTCAATAAATGTATCTACACCGTCTTCAATCATTTTCTCAACACTCTGCTGCCATTTTACAGAAGAATATATCTGTTTTTCTAACAGTGATTTTACCATTCCTGATTCTGTCACGTAATCCGCAGTAACGTTTGTTATATAAGGTGTTCTTATTTCTTTTATGTTTACCTTATCCAGGACTTCTCCCAGTTTTTCACCAGCTTCTTTCAGCATAATGGAATGAAAAGGTCCACTGACTTTCAAAGGAATGCATCTTCTCGCTCCGGCTTCTTTTAATTTTTCACAAGCCTCTTCTACAGCCTTTTCTTCTCCTGTAATAACAATCTGTCCCGGGCAATTATAATTTGCAACAGAACCAATTCCTTTTACTTTTTCACAAATATCAGCAATTTTATTTCCATCCATTCCCAGAACCGCACACATAGCTCCCCCTGTGGGAACAGCTTCCTGCATCAGGATTCCTCTCTGTCTCACCACATGAAAAGCATCTTCCAATGACATCACATCTGATGCAATCAATGCGCCATATTCTCCCAGACTCAGACCTGCATTCACATCAGAGTGAATTCCCTTCTCTTCCAATACTTTTAAAATAGCTGCTTCTGTAGTCAGCATAGCTATCTGCGTATATTCTGTAACATTGATATCTGTATTCTCTTTAAAACAAAGAGCCGAAATATCCAACCCTGTTACTTCAGAGGACAGATCATATACTTCCCTGCATGTTGAAAAAGTTTCATAAAAATCTTTGCCCATTCCCACATACTGTGCTCCCTGTCCGGGGAATACAAATGCCAATTTGCTCATAAATTTTTCCTACCAATTTAAATTATTATTTTGATTTTCAAACTATATATATTATATTTTGGCCGGACATATTTTTGTCCAGCCAATACTCGTCATGCGTACTGTTATTTTTACAACTTCAAAAGCTTTTCAGCTTCCATCATAATTTCTTCCATAATTTCTTTACAACTCTGTCTTTTACTAATCAAACCGGCAATCTGTCCAGCCATAACACTACCGTTCATAATATCGCCATCCATAACCGCTTTTCTCAAAGCTCCCAGTGTCAGTTTTTCCAGTTCTTCAAAAGAAGCACCAGACTGTTCCAATTTTAAATATTCTTTTGTCATCTGATTTCTCAAGACACGAATCGGATGTCCTGTTGACTGTCCTGTCACAACAGAATCAATATCTTTTGCTTTTATAATTCTATTTTTATAATTTTCATGTACAATAGATTCATCTGCAACCACAAAACGGGTCCCTATCTGAGCAGCTTCTGCTCCCAGCATAGTAACTGCAGCAAATCCTCTTCCATCTCCAATACCTCCGGCAGCAATTACCGGAATATTTACAGCATCAACAATCTGAGGAATTAATGTCATCGTAGTCTGAGAACCGATATGTCCTCCAGCCTCCATTCCCTCTGCAACTACTGCATCAGCTCCATATCTCTCCATACGTTTTGCCATTGCTACAGAAGCAACTACCGGAATAACTTTAATTCCAGCTTCTTTCCACATAGGCATAAATTTTTCAGGATTACCTGCTCCCGTAGTAACTGCTTTTACACCCTCTTCAACAACGACCTTTGCCACTTCTTCCGAATTTGGATTCAGCAACATAATATTTACACCAAAAGGTTTATCTGTAAGTTCTTTTGCCTGACGAATCTCTTCTCTTACAATTTCAGCCGGCGCACTTGCTGCACCGATCAAACCAAATCCTCCTGCCTCAGAAACGGCAGCCGCCAGATGATGCTCTGCTACCCAAGCCATACCACCCTGTATGATCGGATATTCAATTCCTAACAATTCCGTTACTCTAGTCTTCATAGCTTCCTCCTCTTCTTTTAAAGACTCGCTCACGCCTCTTCGGCAATTTTTTTAAAGGTGTGGACTTATGCCTCCACACCTTTTTCCTTCAGATAGTTCATTACACTTCCCACAGTTGTCATTTCTGCCAGTTCTTCAGACGGAATCATAATCTCATACTTTTCTTCCAGAGCCATTACCAATTCAAAAAGATCTAATGAATCTGCTCCCAGATCATCTTTAAAAGAAGTATCTTCTGTAATTGTCTCTGCATCACAATTTAACTGATCGGCAATAATTTCTCTCATTTCTTCCAGCATGGTATTTCTCCTTAAAATCATATTATTTTTATTTTCAAATGTTTTGACTATCAAAGTATATAATTTCAACTATTATTTGTCAAGTGTATTTTATACAAAAGTACTCTTCTTTTTGAAACAAGAAAAAATCCTGCCCAAAATTTTTTATATTATAGAAAATACAAAGCACTTTCCTGTAATAAAAAAAGACAGAAACTTATAATTTCTGTCTTCAATGAGGCATCGGGGATTCGAACCCCGGACAACTTGATTAAAAGTCAAGTGCTCTACCGACTGAGCTAATACCCCATAAATGCCCAGAACCGGAATCGAACCAGTGACACGAGGATTTTCAGTCCTCTGCTCTACCAACTGAGCTATCTGGGCATAAATTGCGGGAGTAGGATTTGAACCTACGACCTTCGGGTTATGAGCCCGACGAGCTTCCAGACTGCTCCATCCCGCGATATTAGTATTAAATTAAAGAAATATTCATTTCTTACTGGATGGAGGTGGATTCGAACCACCGAAGCAATTTGCAGCAGATTTACAGTCTGTCCCCTTTGGCCACTCGGGAATCCATCCATAATATCGCTTATTAAATTTACGATATTACATTGATTACTCAATGTAAAGCCGATGATCGGACTCGAACCGATAACCTGCTGATTACAAATCAGCTGCTCTGCCAATTGAGCCACATCGGCTTATAAAAAATGGGACCTACAGGGCTCGAACCTGTGACCCTCTGCTTGTAAGGCAGATGCTCTCCCAGCTGAGCTAAGATCCCACATTTTATTTATGAAGATTTCTCTTCATAAACGACCCAGACGGGACTCGAACCCGTGACCTCCGCCGTGACAGGGCGGCGCTCTAACCAACTGAGCCACTAGGCCACATGTACCTTGAAAACTGCATACACGTTACATCCTTATCTTACTACTTTTCTTCTGCGTTTTCAACCGTTTTCTTAACTTCCGTCTAAGACTCAGCCATCGGCTTCGCCTCGTCTTCGTCAAGTCTCC
>SFQZ01000223.1 GCA_004562915.1 bacterium | reverse complement strand
ATCAATCCTATTTTGATTATGAAAATGCATTCTGGTTTGAGTCTGCCGGTATCAATCCTGCCCGAAAGCTTTCCAAGGAAGCAGAACGAGAAAAAAGAGTATTTTTTTATAATCGTCGTCTGATGGATAAATTTTATCCAAAAGCATTGCCGGATATGGGGAAATATGATTATATCGTACCGATCGGTGTGAAGATCAGGCAGGAGGAGGCTGGGAGAGCCGTTATTGTGACAGATTTTCAGCAGGATAAAATTGCGGAATATAAGAATGCGAAGCCGGAAGAGCTTGTAAAGCTGTATGCTGCGATATGCGATAAAATAGAATACCTGGAAAAAATGCAGAAAACAACGGAGGTTTGAATGAGACGAAAAATATTAGATAAACTTGAAACACTTAATGAAGAATATCTGATCCTGAATGAGGAAGAAATGCGATATGTCAGGAAGGGAGTCAAAAGCAGGGATTGGGATGTCAGGGATGTTGTAGCGGAAATCCTGGTAGGCTGGTATACGCCTGAGAATGAACAGATATTATACAATCTGACCTTTGATAAAGAGGAAATGGTATGTGTGGATGCGGTAGATTCACTCTGTATCGGAAGAACACGCAGAACGCTGAACCGGCTGAGAGAGCTGATGCAGGATAAAAGGACCCTGGTACGTGGATATGCAGTTCAGTCTTTTTTTGATGTGTGGGTAAACTGCTTTTCCTGGAACCACAGGAGTATGAAAGCATATCTGCGTTTTGTGGAAGAGATGGAAAAGAAGGAAAAAAGCAAGTGGGTGAAGACATGTTATGACCGGAACCGTGTATTGGCACAGGACAGGAGAAGGCTGGAGCATCTTTTTTATATTCTGGAGCATGGCAGAGAGGTGAATCATTATGTAAGCAGTGCTGCTGTAAGTGCAATCAGACAGTTGAGAAATATCAATAACCAGAATTATATTGATGGCAGGCTGGAAAAGGTGGTGGGGAATTTTCAAGGCTATGGTCTGGAAAAAGATATACAGAAAATCATGGAAAAGCAGGAGAAGGACCGGGTATTGCTTTTGGATGATACCAACAGTGGCGTGACACAATTACTGGAATACGTGGGAAATGAAGAAACGAATATGGAATTTCGTTCTGCCGGCCTGCACCCTGCGGGAAAAATAGAAAACTGGGTGCTGGAGCTTTTGGAAGAAGCGGGTGATATTACACGGTACCAGTATTCGTCTCCGGTGGGACGGCTTTGGTGGTATGATTATATCGTTCCTTTTGGTATTACTCTGGATGCAAAAGATTATCCGTTCCAGAAAGTATATCAGGGATATCAGGACAACCGGGAGAAACGCATGGATATAGAACGGGCATGCAGTATTGTGAAAGAAATCGAGAGAAATTGCTCGTACCGCGGGCAGGAACGATGCGAGGAGGACATGCCGTGACGGTATGTTTGAATAAATGAAAGAATACTTGTATGGGTGTATTACAGAGAGTGAATTTGAAAAAGCGGAGGAGTTCTGCAGACAATTAAATGTTGCTGAATTAAGTGGAATTCTAGATGAATTGGCATGGGAAAAAAAGGATGTTTCGGTTTATCTTTTTCTCGAATACCTTTTGCTGAAAAATGAGTGTGCAGATTATCATCGGATTGCCGCAGATCTTTTACAGGGAGCGCTATGCTTTTTGGGTGGCGCGTACTGGGTTGCATATCGGCATACCAGGCGTGCGTTAGAATTGGAGCCGGAAAATGATAGAAACAAAGAGTCACTTTTGTCTTTTTACGATATTCCGGATAAGATTTTAAGTATGGAAGAAGCACTCAAAGTAGCAGAAGAGGTACTTAGAGAAAAGCCTGACAGTATTTTTGCGCTTCAAAAATATAAAAAAATTCAGGAGGATTATCTGTCTATGTGGAACAGAAAATATAAAATCAATAAAAAGACACGCAGGGCAATTCGGAGGGAATTGGATAAGAATGGTTTTAACATAAAAAAACTGGAGCAAATTATAATAGAAAATATGGGAGAATCGGATTTATAGCTCTGGCAGTATACGCAGCAATCAAGGTCTCTGCCTGACAGTCTACTAATGTCACACGAAAGAGGTAAGTATTGTTAAAGAGGCAAGAAAAAGATTGCTGTTTTTATGTTACCTTTTGTAAAGAGTTATGTGAAAGGAAATAGAGAGAATATGCGTGTAAAAGTAGAAAAACAGATTGATGTTAATACGAAAATTCAAAGCAGCATAAGGGAGAAAACGGAAGCGGTGATGCGGGAAAAAGGATGGAAGGCAAGACCAACATTTGGCCCATTTGTCCAATATGTCTGTGTGGTTTATGAAGAGGATCCATATTATCAGAAAATCGAGGAGTTAGAAAAAGAGAATCGGGAGATTGAGAGACGAAACGAAGAAACAGGAATAAATATATGGACGGTTCGGTCTTATCCCGAATATACAAAGGAAGAGAAAAGGGAGGCAATCGGCTATACCATATGCGATGTGGGAAATGCACGATGCGAGGTAACGGTATGGGACGAATATTATTTAAGCCTATGTGATAATTGCAAACAATTTTTCCAAAAAGCGCCTTATATCTTTGTACGAAGTAAAAAGTTGAAGAGATTGAGTGGAGAAAAACGGGTTTTTGCAGATGAGAGCTTCCATTCCACGTTCGTGACGATTCCCATGTGGGAATATCTGCTGGAAAATGGGATATCGGGAAAGGGATTTCTCCCTGCCTATTATGGAAAAAGGAATAAGGAGCTTGCAGGTTACCAGATGATTGGGAGTAATCTTCTGGAAAGGGGAAGCTGTCGGTGTATGTTTTTTGGAGATGTCAGGAAATGTGAGGTATGTGGGAGAACCAGCGCATATTATTCAGGGAGAAGTGTATTTCAAAACACTTATATTGATCTTGAGAAGGTCAGGAGATGGGATGATATCAATGCAGTATATGAATATTGCGATGGGATACGCATGGTAATTCTGAGTCTGAAAATGCACAAGCTGTTAACGGATGCAGACCCGAAGGTACGGATGATACCGGTGTTTCCGAAAGAGATGAAGGAGAGACTGGATGGAGGACGGAAACATATAATATCTGATCCTGAATGAAGAAAAAATGCGATATGTAAGAAAAGATATAAAAAGCAGGAAGCGGGGATGGTAGGACATATCAATATGACGGGCTGGGACGCGTTACGGAAATGGTGTACCGGGACAACTGCGGACGCACAGCTATGACGCCCTGGGGAGGCTTGTCTCTACAGAGATTCAGGATAAGAAGGCAGGAACCTCCG
>SFQZ01000222.1 GCA_004562915.1 bacterium | reverse complement strand
AGGGAAACTGGCGGACCGGAAATAACAGCTTCCTGATGCATGGATTCTGTAATTACCGTCATCTGCTGTTCGGGAAAAGAAAAGACGGCAGATACCTTCTGGGCATTCCCGGCATCCATGAAAATCAGGAACTGTTCATGGCAAATATGTTCGGATTCCCTGTCTTTAAAGAAGCCGTATCCCGCCATCCGAGAGGGCGCTTCGGGTACTGGTGCCGGATACTGTAAAGTTGCCTTTGGTGAGCGGGATCCCCAAGAAAAATATTTATCAATCTGAATGGCTCTGAACAGTTACACAAACATCCCGGAGACCGCCGGTTTCCGGGGTTAGTGTATAATTTTAATTGGCAAAAATAATGGGAAGTAGAATTAACCACTTCCCAATCATACAGTTTTTCTTTATGATGTTAATTGTCCAGAAAAACACGTAAAGGAGACTGTATGATGAATACTATTTTAGCGGAGAATCTCGTATCTTTCAAGGAATTGGAGCAAAAAATATTTGCATTTGTATGTGAACTTGGCAGGGAGATCACTCAGATTATGTTGGAGAGTTATGATAAGGAGCTTGCAGAAGGAAGAGATAAAAAGATATACCGTGATAAAGGAACCAGAAACACCAGCATAAAAACGGTATATGGTGAAGTTTCTTACTCAAGAAGAGTCTATCGAACAAAGAATGAAGAAGGACAGGTGGAATATATTTATCTTTTGGATCAAGCCATGCAGATGGATAAAATTGGCCTGATTTCAACGAATTTGGCAGAAAAGATAGCTTTGACGATCACGGAATCTCCATACCGTGTAACAGCTGATATCATTAACGAAACTTGTGGACAATATATCAGTCCGCAAGGTGTATGGAATCTTGTACAGCGGCTGGGCGAAAGAATTGATGAGGAAGAAACACATGCCGTACAGCAGATGAATGCTGACCAGACAAAAGGCTCTAAATCAATACCGGTACTCTTTGAAGAAATGGACGGAGTATGGCTCCACATGCAGGATGAACATCACAAAAAAATGAAAAAACAGGAAATGAAAGTGTTCACCATGTATGAAGGATGGGATGCAGAGAAGGAAAAGGAAAACCGCAGTACACTTGTAGGGAAAACCATGCTTGCAGGAATGGAAGACAGCAACACTTTCCACGAGAAGCGGGAAGCCTGTATCCGTCAGAAATACGATGCGGATGAGATTGGACAAAGAATCTTAAATGGAGACGGAGGAAGCTGGATTAAGGAGTCTTATGACGTAGATGCAATTTTTCAATTAGACCGATATCATATTTATCAGGAAATCCAGAGAAAGATAAAAGATAAGAAGGCACAGAAAGAAATACGTGACCTGTTTGAAACAGAAAAAATCGAAGAAATGCTGAATTATATAGAAGTATATGCAACCAGTGTGGAAAGTCCGGATGAGAAGGATAAGGAAAGCAAGCATGCCCGAGAACTGTTAAAGTATCTGAGAAACAATAAGCATGGATTGTTGCCTTATGACAAGCAGGGGATAAAGATACCGGAGCCATCGGAGGGGATTCTATACAAGCAAATGGGAGTACAGGAGAGCCAGAACTGCACGGTCATAACAATGCGAATGAAGCACCGGAGAATGAGATGGTCAAAAGCAGGTGCGAACAATCTTGCAAAAGCGCTTTACAGAAAAGAAAACAAGGAATTGATAAATACAATTGAACGCTACACGGACGGATTGATATTTACGATGCAAATGCGGGAAGTGATAGAAATCCTAAGCGCTGCAAAAGCACCGAAAAAGGATGGAAAAGGAAATCCTTATTCAGACAGAATCAGGATGCATATGCCGTTACTGGACGCAATGCAAAGTGCGTCGACCAAGGCATTTATGAGAGCGTTCAATAGTTAAAAAGATGTATGGAAGTACAAGGAAAGGCATAGTCCTCTTGATTACAGATAAGCTGTCGGAACAGTTTTCTGTCAAGGGTGCGCTGCACCACATATGGCTTTGCCCTTGACAGAAACTGCTCCGGCAGCTAAGAGGCAGACAAGAGGACTAAGCCTGAAACTGCCATCAATGACGGCGGTTTTAAAAGAAAATATGTTGGTCATAAAGAAAAATGAATAATTGCCAACGTTTACTTGACACAAACTGGAGTCAATAAATGATTGTAAAGTCATGTGTAAATATGATACAATACAAAAAAAGGTATCGGGAGGTTATACTGATATGGAGGAAAAATTATACAATCTGATGGATTGGGCCGGCATAGAGGCAATTGTGTATTCAGAAGAGGACAATCCCCATGGAATTGTAGGGCCGCATATTACAGAAGAGGGAGTCCTGATCCAGACATTTTTGCCGGGTGCTGTAAAGGTTTCTGTGAAGGTCGGAAAAGAAGAATATCCTATGGTGCAGGAGGATGAGGAAGGCTTTTATGCAGTACTGATTCCGGGAGATGTGATTCCAGTCTACACGATGAAAGCGGAGTTTGACAGTGGAGATGTGATCGATGGAATTTCGGATCCCTATGCTTTTGAACCACAGATTTCAGAAAATGAAACCAGAAAATTCAATGCGGGAATCTGTTATGATATTTATGAGAAGCTTGGTGCCCATCCAATGAAAATTAATGGTGTGGATGGTGTGCTTTTTGCCGTATGGGCACCGAATGCAATGCGTGTCAGTGTCGTATGTGACGCAGTACTCTGGGACGGAAGGCGCCTTCCAATGAGACGGCTCTGGGATTCCGGGATCTTTGAGCTTTTTGTACCGGGACTGACAGCAGGTACGGTATATAAATATGAGATTAAGGCAAAGGGAGGACTTACCTTCCTTAAGGCTGATCCGTATGCCAATGCTGCGGAGCTTCGTCCAAACAATGCTTCCGTGGTAGCTGACCTGACGAAGTTCAAATGGTCAGATCAGTCCTATCTGAAAAATAGAAAAAAACAGAAGAAGAATATGAACGCTCCGATGTTTATCTACGAAATGCATCTCGGATCATGGAGAAAACCGGAGGATGAAGAGAAGCTGTTCTATAATTACAGAGAAATTGCTCCGATGCTTGCTGATTATGTGAAAGAGATGGGGTATACGCATGTGGAACTGATGCCGATCATGGAACACCCCTTTGACGGTTCCTGGGGATACCAGGTGACAGGATATTATGCACCCACCAGCCGCTACGGTTCGCCGGAAGACTTCATGTATTTCATGAATTATATGCATGAACAGGGAATCGGTGTCATTCTGGACTGGGTACCGGCGCATTTTCCGAGGGATACGTTCGGACTGTGTACTTTTGAC
>SFQZ01000057.1 GCA_004562915.1 bacterium | reverse complement strand
GAGTGCTCCACTGTTCTCTCCATGTTCCTTGTAACTTGTCCACCACATCAGTTCATTATAAAAATCTTAGATTTTTGTCTTGACAACTGAGCCACTATAAAATGCGTATCTTGCCAAAATCCTTTTGGGATTTTGAAAAATACCGGGAGATTCCCGGAAAAATACCGGAAGTGTTCCGGTAAACAGTGAACGGTCCTGAAACTGCGGTAGAAACAGTAACAGGGCGAAAAATAATTGAATAAGGCTAATTATCCTTGCAGATGAAACATTCTGTAGGGTGAAATTAGAATACAGGACAGACGCTTCTTAAGGGAGGCGTCTTTTTATATGATAGGAAATGCTTGGCATTTCCTATCATATAAAAAGCCCTCCGTGGGATGCACACGATGCACAGAGGAAAGCAGATAAAGCAGCTGCGCATCGGCGCTCAAAGTGTGCAAGCCTCTCATGAGTGAGGGGTGTGAGAAGTTGAAGTAGACTTGCCCACTTTGTTCTGTCCGGAAAGGAGGAAACGGTTATGGAGAAAAAGAACAGCAGCAACCTGCAGGAAGTGATCCAGAAATATCTTCAGGAATCCAGAAAAGAAATGCAGCCTGTAAAAGAAATCTTTGTAGTAAAGAAAGATGAAAAGACCATGTTGATCAGTGAGTAAGGAGAGTAATGGAAAAATCAAAAGAAACAGTATTACAAAAGGAGAGGTTATCGGAGCCGCTGGAAGAACCGGCGAAAGTGTGTGTGGACAGGATACAGCTTCGCCAGCTGGTCCAACAGATGCCGGAGGGAATGATGCTGGAGGTGGTCTTTGACGATGGAAGAAAAGAATGAGCTTACCGTGGTCAGTGTACGTCTGGTAAAGGAACGTTCCCTGTATAGTGAAAAACCTATACTTAACAAGGAGGATGTGTGGGAACTGGTGGCAAAAGAACTGTCCACGTATGACAGGGAAGTGATGTGTGTCCTCAATATGCAGGCAAACGGTCAGGTCGTCAACATGAACATGGTAAGCATTGGGACGGTAAACCAGTGTATGGTAAGTGCCAGGGAACTTTTTAAAAGTGCCATCTTGGCCAATGCGTCCAACATTATTCTGGTACACAACCATCCAAGCGGCAGTGTGCAGCCGTCAAAGGAGGATATTCTGCTGACACGGAAAATGGAAAAGTGCGGGGAATTTTTAGACATCCCTGTAATAGATCATGTGATCGTTGGTGGTCTTACGGAAGATATCTTCAGTTTCCGCAGCAATAACATGATGTCTTTTCAGCAGCCGGATGCAGATTCCATCCATGAACCGGAAAACAGTGAAAGACCGGTTGAGAAATCGGTCAGAAAGAAAAACAGAAGGAAACATTTGGAACAAAAACGATTATAAGATGACAAAAAGGAGAAAAACATGTTAAGCAAAAAAGAATTTTCCAGCCTTTTTTTTATGGAAGCGAAAAGCCAGGTATCAGCAGAAATCCGGGTAGAGGAAAAAAGAGTAAGCAAGATCAACCAGTCGGTCACAGGAGTTGTGTTATCGGATGGGTCAGATGTCGGTGCGGTCATTTATCCGGACCAGTATTATAAACAGTATGAGAGAGGGGAAGATATTGAAAAAATCGTAGGTGAAGCTCTCCAATTTGCCCTGGGAGCCAATTACAAGGAAATGCAGAAGTATCTGGATGGGACCAGAAAGATTATGGGAAACTATGACATGGTAAAAGAACATATCTATCCCATAGTGATCAATTATGGGGAAAACAGGGCATTCCTTCAGGATGTACCCCATGAACGGTATCTGGATCTGGCAGTTATTGCTGCATATATACCCCAGGAAGGGTATGAGATTAAAGTAACGAATTCCCTGGCCTATACGTGGGAAAAAACAGGAGATGAGATCCTGGCACAGGCAAAAGAAAATGCGGCATCCCAAACACCGTTGAAACTGATGACTATGAATTCTTTGATCGGTGAGGGAATCATGAGAGATGAAATGCCGCTATATGTATTGACGAATTCAAAATGCAGGTATGGTGCATTTGGTATTACGGATACGGATATGCTGGGAGAACTGGAAAAGAAAGAAGGGGAACTTTATATCCTTCCGTCCAGCATCCATGAAATCCTTGTAACTCCGGTAAACGGGGCACCGGCAGACCCCATAGAACTGGAGAAGATGGTATGTGAGATTAACCAATCGCATGTGGAACCGGGGGAAGTGCTTGCCAGTCATATTTATAAGTTCCGGGATGGAAAGGTACGAATCATGGATAAAGGAAAAGAAGTGACATTGGAGCAATATCAGCAGAATAAAAGATTGCGGTCACCGGTCCTTTCATGAAATCAATAAGGAAAACAAAACATGTGGATATCCGTCTGACACCACAGGAGTATGACCTCCTTCAGAAAAGGGCAGACGGAAATCTTTCCGCATTCTGCAGGAGGATTCTCCTGCAGAATGCTTCCGGCAAAATAGATGGGATGCATTTTAAGGAAGCTGCCTATCAGATCCGTAAGATCGGAGTCAATATCAACCAGATCACCGCCCGTATCAATGCAGGCATCTGTTTTATCCATGACGGGGAGGAACTTATGCGTGCGCTTGAAAAGGTATACCGGATCTTGGAACAGATAGAGGATGACTTGAGGAAGGATACGTAAATGGCGATCACAAAACTGGGACATATGAAAGAAGTAAAAAAAGGACATCCGTCCTCTCATCTGAAAAATGCAATCCGGTATATCCTGAATCCGGAAAAAACAGAAGGGATGCTGTTGGTGGGCGGCAACAGCGGAGTTACAGCAGAGGAAGTATACCGGACATTTCTTGCAACGAAAGAGGAATACGGGAAATTATATGGCAGACAGGGCTATCATTTTATCATCAGCTGCAGACCGGGGGAGGCGACACTGGAACAGATATACCAGCTGGTAAAACGGTGGTGCGAGGAATATCTGCAGGATGATTACGATTATGTATTTTCCGTCCATAAAGACCATGCCCACATGCATGGACATGTGGTATTTAATTCGGTATCCCGGACTACAGGATATAAATACCGGTATGAAAAGGGAGACTGGGAGAAGTCCATCCAGCCCATAACAGACCGGCTTTGCGGGGAACTGGGACTGCCGAAGCTTATTTTTGAAAAAGAGCAGAGGAAAACAAAGCATTATGCTCAGTGGAAAGCGGAAAAAGAGAAACATCCCAGTGCCAGAATAATCCTGCAGGCAGACATCGATGCGGCTATCCAAAAAGCAAAAGATTATCCTGAATTTCTCAGCCAGATGAGGAAAATGGGATATGAACTCAGGGAGGGGTATTCGGAAAAAAAGAAAGAGCCGTATCTTACGTTTTATGCAGATGGAAAAAAGAGAGGCTGCCGCAGCTATCAGCTGGAGGAAGGATATCATGTGCCGGATATCATAAAACGGCTGCAGGATAAAAAAATAAATGGTGGGGAAAAGCAGGTATATTCTCCCAATCCATCTCCAATTATTCGGGCATGGACTTCTGTCCGTATACCATATGGAAAGGTCCGGACGGTCTGGTATCTTACCGGATTACAGTTTCGGTATGTAAAGAGAGTTTTTCGGGCGGGGCAGATCCACAGCCCGTATGCGGTTCGCAATGCCTCCTACAGAAGGGATATCCTCAGAATCCATCAGATCTCGGAAAGCTGCAGTTATCTGATGACGCATCGGATTCGGGAAGAAAAGGAACTCCATAAAAAACATGAAGAACTGTTGTGGGAGATGAAGCAGGCGAGGGATTGCGGGGATGAAGAGATGCTCCGGAATCTGAGATGCGAACTGAGGATCGTAAACCGGATCCGAAGGGATATCAAAAGCCGTGAGAATGTAATCAATCTGCTTCCCGAAAAGAAAGTGCAAAATCCGGACAGAAACATAAAGAAGGGGAAGGTAATCCATGAACAGCGGTGAGATAAAAACATATCTGGAAGAAAAGCGCAGGCAGGGTCTTGATGAGGTGGGATGCTGGCAGGTAAGGATCGCAGCAAATATGGGGATATCCAAAGAAAAGCTGGATCTTCTGGCAGTCTCCGGTCTTTCTTTTACCAACAGGGAATGGCTTTATATTGCTCTGGCAGAACAGGTTCCGGCAGAATGGCTTACCGGGCTATCTGAACTTACGGCAGGAGGAATCTGGGAAGTAAGGCAGAAATATTTCCGCCAGGAATATGGTGTAGATTCCTCACTGGAGACGGAACTGGGAGAACTAAAGGAGCAGGTAGAAAAACAGATGAAAGAGAGCAGCCTTTTGTGCGGTTTCCTGTCCCAGTGGAAAGAAAACAAAGAGGACTTCCAAAAAGCAGTGGAAGAAAAAGAAAAAGAGGCAGCCGATCTGCAGATGGAAAATGAAATGCTGCGCAGTGAATTGAAAAAGTTACAAGTACAACTAAAAACAGTTTCCCCGGTAAACAAATCTCCATCTCAGACAAAGAAATCTCTTTTGCCATGGGGAAAAAGAATCTTTGGGGCATTTTATCGAAAGAGGGAACAGAAAGAAGCGGAAGAGCTGATAGCACTTTTAAAAGAAAAGAACTTTTCCAAAGAGCAAAAAGAGTATCTGCTCTCCTGCAGAGAAGCTGGTGATCCCATAGAAGTGATCCGTAAGATTGCCTACGAATCCTTTCAGATTGAAGAGATGGAACGAATCCGGAAACTTCTGGTGTGATAAAAAGACACAGAAACAAGGACAGCAGATTAAAAACAGGAGGGTGAGAATCGTGTCAAGAGAAGAAAAACTATTTGCCGTGCTGGAGGAGATGGGAACTGCTTTAAGAAAGCTTACCAGAGAAAATGAGATCCTTTCCGGTTTCATTGAGGAGCAGAATCTGATGCATCCGTATGAAATCTATAAACAGAAAGCAGAGATGCAAAAAAGAGAAGCTCAGCTGCAAATGGAAAACAGGAGGATATCCCGGGAAAGCAAAAAAATAAGAGAGAGAAAGCCGGTAAAAGTACGGCTTCCATAGGAGGAGAATCATGACAGATGAAAATGAAGTACTGACGATCGTAAGGATCGGTATGGAGATGCAGTTTTACTTACTCAAGGGTTCGGTGAAAGCAATCCTGCAGCTATTTCAGCTTATGAAAAGGATGGAAAAGAAAGGGCTGCTAAAGGGTGGGGAAATGAAAAACTTTACTGCATTTATGCATGCCACACAGGGGCAGTTCCAGATCCTGAACATCCCTACGGAGGATCCCGGTCAGTTAGCCGATATGAAAAAAGATTTTGAAAAGCTGGGTATATCCTATGTTACCCTGCCGGATCTGAATCCTCATGACGGGATGACCCAGATTGCCTATTATATTCCCCATACCAGCAAGGTGGAGGCATGGTATCAGAGCTTCTGCATGAGCAGGCTGCAGGGTGGCGAGAAAGACTACCGACAGTTAAGGAACCTGACGGAAGGAAATGCATCCATTGTAAGCATCCCATGGACGCAGGAGGTAGAAAAACTGAAGGAGGATCTGGACAAGATGCGGGTGAATTATGCAGTCCTTCCGGACCTTAATATCGGGGATGGTTATGTACAGATTCTATATGCCAATGCAGATGCCCCCAGTGTACGTGCCTGGTATGAACTGTATCAGAAGGATATGTTAAAAAATGGCACACCGGTAGAGGAGATGAAAAACATGACTCTGGAGGAATATGCGGGGACGGGGAAACTCTCGGCAGATGCATACAGTACCTCTGCCAGTGAAGATATCAGGAAGCAGATCGGGGAGCCGGATAAAGGAGCTGGGAATCCGGATTTTAAGAAGGCTCTGGATGCATCGGAACACAGGATCCTGTCTGTCCATGAGGAGCGTTATCTTAAGATGAAAGAGCAGCCTCATGTGGCGGAGATCACCATCAATGAAAGCCTGATACGCAGCCAGAGCGAAGAATTGAACCTGTTGCTTGTACGTATCCCCGGTACTTATCGTGCAGGGGAGAAAGAAGAACTGGATGTGATGCTGCCTTTAGATGAGGTATTTGTGTCGGATGAAGAAAAAACATATATTGCTTTTCTTGATATGGAAAAAGAGTACCGCACGTTTACCTATCATCCGGATGAAGAAAATCCGTTCCGTGAGGGACCGAATATGAAAGGGAAGGAATTGTATGGGAACGGACATTTTGAACCGGTGACCCGTTCCCTTGATAAGTTAAAGAAGACTCCTGCTGATAAACGAATCAAAACAGGAAGGATACCGGAAATGAAAAAATAGGAGGGCTGTCGATGTGGAAAAAGAAGAAACAATCCTGGGGGATGGCATTTATACTGCTTATCGTATTCCTGTTGACAGGATATTATCTGGGCGGACTCTATCTGTATCCGGATGTAACTCTGGAAAACTATTCGGAGGTCCTCTTACAGATTTTACGCCACCCGTTTAGTAATTACTGGAATGAGAAGACAAGGGGCTGCCTGTCTCTGGCAGCATGCATCTGGATATGTCTTGTCATGTATTATCAGTATTATAACCGTAGTTTCCTCTTCGGCCGGGAGCATGGTTCTGCCGAATGGGCTGACTACCGGCAGATCATGAAAGAAAAGGGGGATGTGTCCGGCAGGATCTTGTCCCGGCATATCACGGTGACAAAGGACGGAAAGCGGATCGCAAATAATAACATGATCGTGGTGGGTGCGCCGGGAACCGGAAAATCGTTCCGGATCGTTGCACCGAACCTTTTGAGAAATGATGCTTCTGTAGTGGTACTGGATGTCAAGGGAGACCTGATGAGAAAATATGGGAAAGCCTTGGAAGAAAGAGGATACCGGATCCGATGCCTTGACCTTATCAGTTCTGATTTTGGCATGAGCCATATGTTCAATCCCTTTGTCTATGTCCATACGGAAGTGGACCTAATCCGTCTGGTAACCAATATCCAGAGATCCCTTACCCCGCAGGATGCCAGCAAGGGGGAACCGTTCTGGGAGGATGGTGTCACGATGTACCTGCTGGCCTGTTTTTACTATGTCTGGATGGAGATGGCGATCCCATCCCTTCCAAAGGTGCAGATGCTGATGAATGAGGAGAGCCATGTGTTGGATGAAGATACCGGAGAGACGGAGCTGGAGAAGAGGATGACGGAGCTTTCTGTCCGATCCCCTATGGGAAATGAACATCCGGCAGTGGTAAATTACCGGAAGTTAAAGGAAGGGGCGCCGGACACGGTGCGGTCTATCATTATCATGTGTAATTCCAAATTTAAATTCATGGGAGTGTCTGCAGCGAAGAGGATTTTCGGTGAAGATGAGATGGAGCTGCAGGATCTGGGGATTGGCGTGCATGGAGACGGGCAGACAAGGACTGCTCTTTTTTTATGTGTTCCGGATGATGACCGGTCCTTTGACTTCCTGATCGGTATGCTGTATACCTCCCTGTTTCATGTACTGGTGGAGCAGTCCAGGAGATATGGAGGTTCCCTTCCCATTCCGGTAGAAATATGGATGGATGAGTTTGCCAATGGGGCAAGACCGGATAATTTTGAAAAACTGATCACAACTTTAAGGAGCAGGAATATTTCTGTCATCATGTTCCTGCAGTCCGTAAGCCAGCTAAAACAGCTCTATAAAAATGACACCTGGGAAATCCTTATGGATGCCTGTTCTGTCTTTTTATATCTGGGCGGAGGACGGGGCGCATACTCTACCCATAAATATATTGCAGACCTATTAGGTTCCGCTACGATCGATAAAAAGAATGATGGCAAGAGCCAGGGAAACGGCGGCAGTGCCAGCGTGAATTTTGACCGACAGGGCAGGGAGCTTATGACCAGTGAGGAGATATCCCGCCTGAAGGATGATGACTGTATCATATTTATTACAGGGGAAAGACCTGTCTATGATAAGAAATACCCCACACAGGAGATGAAAGAGTTTAAAGAGGCGGCAAAACTTGGAGACTATATCCCTGATATCTGCGTGAAGAAGACAAAAGCAGGAGAGTATATCACTATAAAGGCAGAGGGGGAGATGATACCTTTAAATGAGACCAGCGTGGAGTATTACAGAGAGAAAAAGAAGGAAGGAGAACCTATCCAGTTCTTTGACGTATCGGAAGAAGAATTCCTACAGATGGATTTTTCCGGTTCTGCAACCGAAGTCAGTACAGAAATGCTGAACCAATTGAAAATCAGACAGACAGGTGAAAATGCAGATTATGTAGATACTTTGTAGGAAGCATGGGATCTGTCAGGCAGCATCTTTGAGTGCCTGGACCGGTATTATGACAGACTTACCAGAGAGCAGAAAGAGGAGATACTTTTGGGAATGGAGGAAGGACTTATGGAAGAAGAAGTGAAGAGGTATTTTACTTTAGAGGTGGAAGATATGAGGATACACAGAAGAATGTTGAAATATCAGAAAGTGCATAAGTAATATTACCTGTTTTATGTAGTGCTTTCAGAACGGATCGCAGCAGTTCATTGGATGCATGTTCAAAAATTCAACAGACATCTTCCGACCGGATTACAGAGGATACGTTTGTATAAAAATGCGTTTTATCCGGACGGAAAACTTCAGCAAGTTCGGAAACTGCACTTACATTTGGAGAGTGCTGATGCAATAGTCTTTGCATGGAAGGTCTTTCGAATTTAACAGGTCAGCAGTAGCAAGACCAAGTTTAATTTCCAAGCGCAGGGTTAAATCCACCGCCTTTAGGCGGTATGGCTTTAGCCGTCTTTCATAAAAAAGTGGAACATGATATACTGTAGGTGGGAGGTCGGATAAGTATGACAGAATATAGAAGCAGTAGCCATACAGTATATGATATCAAATACCATTTTGTATGGATTACAAAGTATAGATACAAAATATTACGAGGAAAGATTGCAATTCGTGCAAGAGAAATATTAAAGCAGGGATGCGAAGCAAATGGATTTGTAATACTGAAAGGCAGCTTAGGTCCAGATCACGTACATTTGTTATTATCATGCCCAACGGATGTAGCCCCGAGTAAGATAATGCAAATATTAAGGGAAGATCATCAAGAATGCTGCAAGAAGAATTTCCAGAATTAAAGAAAAAATATTGGGGACAGCATATGTGGGGAAGAGGATATTTTTGTGGGACAGTCGGAGAAGTTGATGAGGAGACAATAAGAAACTATATTGAGAACCAGGGCAAGTTGGAAAATGGAGATGAATTTACGATAGTAGAAGATGAGTAGCTGCTTTAGCAGGACTTTTAGCTGACTTTAGTCAGGAAGGGACGGGGCTTTAGCCCCCAAAGCGACTTTCAGTCGCAGGGTTTGGGCTTCAGCCCGAAATAACCCACCGGCTTTCAGCCGGTGGTAGTTAAGTTCGATAACTTTTACACCTGAAAATATGCATATAAATGTATTATTGCAGAAACTTATAATTCTGTTTATAGATATGGTTTCTATGATGCAGTTAAAATTGGAAAGAGGGCATTATAATATTTTATGATGATGCGAAGCAGGCCTATATGTTGGCTATGTTAATTAGATTTATATGTGAAATAAAGCTGTCACGAAAAGTTTGTTGAAGCTTTTTTATGCATATAGGGCATGGCAGAAATAATTGCAATGATGGCATTGCCAAATCATTGCAATTATTGGTAACTTAATATTTTGTATTTATTATCACTTAATACAAGATAATAGGATTCATCCGCATAGATGATATTTTGCCTGGCTTTGAGTACAGGATGTCCCTTGGTATCAACAATATAAGAAACACTATCTCCAGTGAAAGTTTTATATTGAATAACAGGATATGTGCTATGAGTAGTGACAGGTATGTCGTTTATGGTTTTCACATCAATCTCCTGCTGGATTCCGCCAATAACAACCATACTTTCTTTGAAGTTTTGAATGATATAAGTATCTTTCCCTAAAATAAATTCGGATGTTCCTGATTGAACAGTAAAGGTATTTCCTATTTCTTTATCAACCGCATCATAGATGGTAAACTTTTCTTCGTTCTTCAATATAAAAAAACCTTTTCCAGCATAGAATGGATTGCCGTATCCATCAGGAAAAATTACTTCTTTATCCTGTTTGGTGTCAAGATAATGGAAAGGCAAGTCCTCGCTGTTGCTAAATACAAGATATTGAGTATCTATGTTATCAAACTGATCAAAAACATAAGTGACTCCATCATAATTCCATTCGGGATGCTGTATTACTCCGTTCAGATCGCACAAATATGTTTTTCCTGTTATTACAATATCAGTATCGTTTGTTGATTCTGTGTAATCATATTCTACAATCATATATTGATTCAATATGCATTGCTGTATAGAAATACTATTTTCTTCTGTTAACAATAGTCCGGAATAACGATTTTTTTCATAAAATGTATGACCATCCAAATAGTAATCTCCATTGACAGTACTTATATAATAGTTGCCTTCGCCATCCAAGGAATTCGTTAATTTTGTTCCGTCTAAAAATTCGTAAATATCAGGAGTTTCACTTTCCATCGGTATAAAATCTATTCCATAATATGTATCGTTCAATACAAACTGTGTCAGTTTCCCATCTCGTGTATAAGCAATAAGATACCCATCCACTGGTGGAATCAACCAATCCTTTTCAGTAGTTCCCCATACTCCAGTTTTTACTGTATCTGTATTTTGCTTGATTTTTATAAACACAACAGAATTCGATGGCAATAATCCAGCACTTTGATTGAGTAATGTACCATCGGATAAAATACATTGTTCGACACATGCATTAGACAACTGAAAAACATTTTTGCCATGAGAATTATAAATTTCTATTCCTGCATCATAGTTGGTCTCTGTACCACATAAAAAATAAGAATCAGTTTGTAAATCTATTTTTGCATCTCCGCAACCAATAAACATTAATAGAAATGATATCAAAAAGACAATTGCTGTATTTTTTTGGAAAAATCGCATAACTTATCCTCAATTATTAAAATTAGAAATAATAATTTTTAAAAAGAAAATAATATATAAAATACTTGTTGAGAAATATTTTATCGTATTATGTATTGTATCATGTTTACGATGTTTTGCAAGGAAAAAATTTCTTTGTTTTATGCATGAAAAATTAAACTAAAAACTTTGTTATTAAAATATGTGGAGAATTCCTATTTGCAGAAAATCTTTTAGAAGATAATGTGAAATTAAGATCCCGTATTAAAAAATGCATGCTTTTTGATTGCATCTGTGACAACACATGGCTTATGAATTATACAATAGGTACACCCTGATAATTTAAACATACTTTTAGCGTCTAACTATCAGGGTGTATTTTATCTTTTATTATGTTTGTCAGAGATCAAATCTAATTTTTCGCTTTTAAGGTAGTCCATTTGATACGGTTCTAGCCCAATGATATTGAAAAATTAATTAGTTGATTCCCTTACAACATTTTGAAATAGATATTAGAAAATAAAGGCGACTTTTTCTAGTGTCTCCAGAGCAGGTATAGGTCCCAAAAGATATAGTACTAATGCTATAACTATTATTGCAAATACAATGACCCCAACTTTATCTGAATCATTAATTACGGAGTTTACGGCATTTTCCAATTTTACCAATACAGAATTCCACAATGGATTAGAGTCATCAGGTTTTTCAATTGTTAATGAGTATGCAAAACTATAGCTATGGCTTGAATTTTCTTTAACAAATACATCGGCCTTTAGTGTATATGAAACGGTAATTTGCTCTGGGTTCAATGTATATGATAATTTACCGTATCCTACTTTAGTTTCCAAACATAAAGAATCAAGAATATTAATATATTTTTGAGAATCATTATCTAACGATGAAGTAATAGCACTTACTTTGTCAGTGATATTTATTGAACTTGATTCTACTTTACCGTTTTTAATAGTAAAAGTAATATTACTATTTGCTGTATCATAAAGCGATGTATTGGAAACTATTTTTGTTGAAATTTTAATATTGGGTGCAATATAATATTCAATAGGTGTTGTCGTAAACTGGAAGTTGACTTTTCCTGTTAATGAAGTTATTTCATATTTTTGTGTGTTTCTATCAAAAATCACTTCGTTGTTACAAGCGTTTAATAGAGCAACTCCCTTTTTTAATACTGCCGTATTGATTTCTTCTGTAGTAAGTTCTGATTCAGTGCTTTCAGAAAAAGATGGACCTCCGTTATCACCATAGCCATGAATATAAGTATTATATCGACCATATGTGTGCATACCTACGCCATCGTTTGTATTTCCTTCAACTGTTGTTACGGATGAAGAAGTAACATCAACCACTATACCAGTATGTGCAACTCTCCCTAAGGATGTACTCCAGAAGAATATTGTATCACCGATTTTTGGGGTATATCCACCACTTCTGGAATAGAATTTCCCTTTGCTTCTGTACCATTCTACGCCTGATGGACAGTATGCATATTTTGGAACTTTTGTGCCGAGAATTCCAGCCTGCATAGCACACCAGGATACAAACATAGCACACCAAGCAACTCCATTCATACCGTACCATTCCCCGTAAGGAGTAATATTGTTACTGTTATCTTCTTTGAATTGCCAAGCTAGTTCATATTTGGCAACATTGGCCATTTTTTCCGCACCAGTGCCAGAAACATTCACCTTATATTTTTCAAAGATTTTACTCCATGTGCCAGCACCAACAATTCCATCAGCAGATAAAATTTTAGTGTCAGCCTGAAAAGCTTTTACAGCATTGGCAGTTCCAGTACCAAATACACCGTCTACGGTATTGGAATATCCAAGGATGTTTAGAACTCTCTGCAGATATCTCACTAACGAACCGTTAGAACCGATTTTGAGAATGGAAGAGGTTGTTCCACTTCCGCCACCACTAGAAGTAACTCCTAATTTCTGCTTTGTGGAGGAACCTACCATACCATCCGCAGTCAAGCCGTTGTCACTCTGGAATTTTACTACGGCATTATAAGTTTTTTCGCCGGCAATTCCGTCTACTCCACCGGTATCATATCCATGGTTCACCAAAGCCTGCTGAATCGGTCGAATGAGAGTACGCATTTTTTCCCAGGTGGCAGTTCCAACAATACCGTCGGAGGTCAGGCCATTATTTGACTGAAATTTTTTTACTGCGGTTGTAGTACCGTTGCCAAAAGTGCCATCCAGACCATTGGGATTAATGCAGAGAATTCGGAGTCCATGCTGCAGATAAAGCACATAAGGACCTTTAGAACCTGTCTTTAACGGGAAAGCATCTGTTCCACCGTCGCTTGCGTTTCCGAGAAGTAACGCTCGGGTAGCAGGACCGACCTGTCCATCTGATGTCAGATTATTGGCTTTCTGAAATTCCATAATGCCTTCATATGTACCGGGTCCGGCAACACCATCAGCGTTTCCGATGCTGTATCCTTTGCTGATTAGAGCTCCCTGAATCTCTGTGATCAAACTTTGCATTTTACTCCAGGTACCTATACCGACAATGCCATCTGCAGTTAAATTGTACTTTGCCTGGAATTTTTTTACAGCATTAGTTGTTCCAGAACCAAAAGAACCGTCGATGCTTCCAGGAGAACAGCAGAGAATTCTTAAGCCATACTGCAAATAAGTGACTTTATCTCCGGAATCGCCTTCTTTTAAAGGGAAATCTGCATTCCCAACTTCATTTGTATTAGAACGCATTAATTTCTGACGTGTAGAAGGACCGACTTGACCGTCTGGTGTTAATCCGTTTGAATTCTGGAAATTTACGATTGCGGTATAGGTTTTTTCACCAGCAATTCCATCAATAGAATAAGAATAATATCCTTTTGTTGTCAGGGCACGTTGGATGGGGGAGATTTCTCCACAAATACTATTCCATGTATTATCTCCGACTTGCCCATCTACATTCAGTCCATATGCCTCCTGATATTTTTTTACAGCGGCTTCTGTGGCAGAACCAAAAGAGCCATCAAAAGATTTGGGAGAACAACACAGAATGTGTAATCCATATTGCAGAGATTTTACCTGAGTACCACTAGAACCTGTTTTTAGTAACATAAATATTTCCTCTCTTTCATATTATTGAATTTGCAAATTCATAATATAAAGAGAAATATCAGCAATAATTGTAAACTGTTATTAAGAATATTGTTTGAGAAAATTATCCAGAGCAATTTTCTTTATTCGGTTGACATATTGCCTCGATATGCCGAGTATTTTAGAAATTTCTTTATCGCTTAACTGTGCATATGTAGATAAATACATAATTTGTGCTTTTGTATGATCACTTTTATTTAAAAGTTCCAAATAATTTTTATAGTCATTATCAAATATAGTTTCTTCGAAAAAATCTCTAGTACCCAGATCATCTATTTGATCGGTTATTTCTATTGACTGCATTTCAGGCAAAGAAAGATATTTTTTGCAAAGGAAATAATATTTGTGTATGATTGATTCTTGGATATATTTTAATAATTTACTACTATCCTTGGTATAATCTAAATATGGGATACATTCAAGAAGAGCAATATAGAGTTCCTGCAAAGAATCTTCATATTCTAAGAAATGAATTTTAGAAGCGTATTTTTTGATTAAGGGACTCATTTGTATAACGAATTCTTCCAGTGCTTGTTTATTTCCGGCTTGTATTTTTTGTATATACTCATTAATGATTTTCATTTTTCTACCTCCGTTGTGATAGGTAGAAAAAATAATAGGAATCAGAAACCATTATTGATAAATTAGCGTAAATAAATATCAAAGCCATTATTCGCATGGAACAATGGCTTTGATAACAGATTGAAACTCATATGGTATATATGGAAGGGGTGTTTAAAATTTTCTAAATTGAAATATCATTTGTAATTATTATAGATGATAAGTTGAAATGTCTAAACATTCTATAGTTCCTATTTTGGAATCTATAGTACTGTCTTTTCTAAGGAACTTGGTAATTCAAGTATAATGGTTAATGTTTTGCCAGTTTTTATATAATTCATATGTACCCGTACTGGATAATCCAGAGAGCATACCTTCTAAAAGTATTTCTACATTAACAGATTTATGGATTATAATACTGATAAATATTCCCAAGAAAAACATAACTAAAGGAATATACTTATTTGGAAAATCTGAAAAAATATTTTTAAGTACATATCCAATACATAGACAGAATCCCCATGTAATTATATTAATATATTCTGAAAGCTTAGAAAATAGAGACATTGCTAATCCTCCTTTGTAGTTGGAAGTGTTCGTATTCGTTCAACTAATTGATGGACGGTGCCATTACCACCTAATTGTGTATAGTATACATACAATTCTTCAATATTATCTAAAGCATACACTGGACAGTAATGTAAATCTTTATAGTAATGATTGTACTGAGTCAACAATTGGCTGCGCAATAATACTCTAGTCCCTCCCATAATTGCATCCATATGTTTTTTTTCTGTTGAAACATATTGGGTAAGTTTTCTGTAACTCCACGAAAGTGCAATGTTAATCCCCCCCAAAAGCCATATTACCCAGTGGTTTTCAATATACATTATGATAGTTTGCATTTTTATTCACCTCGCTAATATATAAAGAGAATGTTGTATTGAAATGTGCAACTTAATACAAAATATTATGAAAATTTTGTGGTTTATCTTAGATTGTCAACATGGTGTTAGAGCCCGGAGAAATTGACCACTCAGAGTCCATTCAAAACAACCAGACGTTACGGCTACGTACGCCAACCTTGATATGAACCTCAGACAATACGTTGGATTCGCACCCCGACGGCGAAGAACTCAAGACCAGTATTAGTTGATGAGCCGTCGGAAATCTGTATTTTAGCATTGTCTGAGAACCCTATCAAGGTCAAGCCCTTGTGGGTGGCTGATTTTCCCCTATGGCTCAGGAGCCTAAGAACAGTTTGGATGTGAATTAGTTTTTCTGTAGGACTGAGATTGGTTTTTTCTAGTGGACTTAGGCTGGCTGTTTCTGTTGGACTTACGTTGGCTGTTTCCTCCGGACTCTAACAATGGTTCAAAACATGATAATTTATGATGATTATTTACCCATTTTTATCTTCAAATACAATGGTAAAAGAGGGACAGGAATGAAAGCCTTTTTTACATATTTTATCCCCTTAACTTTCGGATATTTTAACTCTCGTTCAAATAAAATGGCTTATTTAAGCGCTTTTGAGTGTTTTTGAGTCATTTATATGAGAGTTAATTATCTCTCGAGAGTTAACACTTAAAAAGCTGAAAATCCGCAATTTATAAAGATTCCTTGCAATCGAGAGATAATTCTACAAGAAGTTCAGGTTATCCATTTCATTTAGTGAATTTATCATTTATGATTTATTAACCACTCAAACTTTTCGTACCAATAAAAGATATATTTACAAATGGGAAAATACTTGATATTTACCCACGAATAGGTCATAAGAATGATTTTACAATATGTTAATAAAATGTATTGGAGAATTATCATGGATAATCAGTATAATGAAATACCCAAAAGGTTATCTTCCTATCGTGCTTATCTTAATTTGACGCAAAAAGATTTTTGTAAAATGTTGGATATTACACAAAATTATTATACAGCGATTGAAAATGGAAATAATCGTCTCACATATGAGAATTTGGTACATTTTGCAAAAAACAATGGTGATGTGGGTTATATTATTACAGGTGAGAAAACATATCATGGTATAACTGAGAAATATATTTCCCGAGCTAGAACGAAAAACGAACGTTTAAAGATTATAAATTACATATGTTTGCTAACTAAAGTGATCTGTGATTATTGTGCCCAAGAAGAGGCATCTGGATTAAAGGTGGTGGAAACCTATATTAAATTTGCAGAATGTGAGAGGCCGAATTATACTATTTGGGAAAATATCCGTTATGTAGAAAATATGTCGCAAGTTAATATGGCAGCAATGCTTGATATTCAAGTAAAAACATATCGAAAAATAGAAAAATTGAAAAAGGCTCCCAGTGCGGAAATATTGCAGACTATGTATTTACAGTTGGGATATTCACCATGGATTTTCATAGATAGAAATGATTATTGTATTAATGAAGTAAATAAAATCTGGACCAAATTTCCGGAAAATATTAGAATTGATCTTGAAAAAGAACTAGATTCTTTTGTAAAGTTTTTAGAAAGATATGAGATACCACAGAATGTCAAAAAATGTACTGATTCTTGAAGATAATGAAAAAACATTGTTGTTTGTAAAAGAGGCTATAGAAAATATTTATGGAAATCAGATAAAAGTTTATACTGCAGTTACTTATCAAGAAGCATGTTTTTTGGCTTTTTCTGTACATATTGATGCCTTCATACTGGATATTATTCTGAAGTCGAAAGAAAATGGAGACACTTCCGGTATGCGTTTTGCACAGGAGTTAAGAAGTAATTTGCGCTATACTCTAACACCCATTATTTTTCTCACTACTTTAGCAGATCCTGCAAATGAGGCCCTGCATACTTTCCATTGTTTTGATTATCTTGAAAAACCATTTCCGCCGGAAAAAGTAGCAGAAGTAGTAGGAAAAGCTCTTGGATATGTGGATGCAGAAAGCATTTCTGAATCGATAACTATGCGTAAGGATGGTATTCTTTATATTATTGATCCACAGGAGGTTTTATATGTTGATGTGAAACAACATATACTTTTTATTCACATGAAGCATGATACTATCTCAATTCCCAATCGAACATTGAAACAGTTTTTAAAAGCGATTCATAATGGAGAATTTATTCAATGTAGTCGTAATACAGTTGTAAACTGTAAATATATTGGAAATATTGATACTGTAAATCGTTATATAGCACTTAAAGAGTCTCCGGAAATAATTGATATCAGTATGCTATATATGAAAAAAATATTGCAAGGCTTTCATAATGTTTAGAATTTATGTTATATTGGAAATCATATGTGTCATTCACTGTCTACATTATCTGTATGGAAAAAAAATTTGTTATACTTTACCGGATGGAATTTTTAATTATGCATTAATTCTGTGTCAAATAATTGTTTTTGAATTAATGCATATCTACAATAGTTGGAAAGGTCTGTCATGGATAATGCTACCTTTAATAACCGTATATACAATAATTGAATTTGGCGCTAATATTAAAAAAGTTGTTGCCAGCAATATACTGTGTATGTTGGTGATAAGTCTTTTGGAATTATTTATAAGAAAAGTGCCGAGTTAAGTTTGGACAATTTTTTAGCACTTTTTATATTTGGGAGCGGACTTTGTGTTATATCCTATTTCTGGCAAAAAGAAAAAATGGAAACGGATACAATAAAAAAGGACTGGGATTTACACCAAATATATGATGATTCTTATAAAGAATTACTGGATACCGTTAGAAAAACACAACATGATTTTAATAACCATATGCAGGCTATTATAGGGATGTGTTATACAACAAAAGATTACGATGAACTGGTAAAGCAACAGATAGAATATATTGGACAAATGTCTGATAGAAATGCGGATTATAAATTGTTGAACAGTAAATGGCCGTTAGTAGCAGGATTTCTGCACAGTAAGATTAACGAGGCGTGGGAAAGAGGAATTAAAGCGAAATATGAGATAGATATCACACAAAAAGTTGGCAGAATTCCTGAATATGTTATAATTGAAATGATTGGAATCCTTCTGGATAATGCTATAGAAGCAGTGGAAGGAACGAAACAACCATTTTTCATTATTAAAATTTTTGAGAGAAAGGGACGATTTCATATTGTTGTAGCGAATCCGGTCGAACAATTATTATTAGATGATATTCATCATTTTTTTGAAAAAGGATATAGCAGTAAGGAAGGTCATAGGGGATATGGTCTTAACAAAATAAAAGAATATAGTATACAGTATCAGATGGAACTTGTAGTGAAAAAAAATACCAGTAATGAGACGGATTATTTTTTTGTCATGATAACAATATGAATGATTTATCCATCTGTAAGAATGGAAAGAGCAGGTAGACGTATATAATGTAAGCGATGAATAACCACCCGGGTACGACTTCCAGGAGACCTCAAATAGGAAGGTCCCCTCGATTTTCTGGCAGTATTTTTTCTGTATCTGTT
>SFQZ01000221.1 GCA_004562915.1 bacterium | reverse complement strand
CCCGTCCTCATCTTTTGTGTATCTGAGGAAACGGTTGTGGTTGACCTGCACCTCGCCGTTTTTGTATCTGTACTGGAATCCCACTTTGATGTTCTGGCTCAAGGACTGGTTTTCCTGCTGTGCAAGGCTCGCCATGATGGTAACAATTCTTGATTTTTTTGAACCAAATCGTCACCCTGTGACGATGGCTTGATTTACTTTTTTCTCTTATATTAAAGCTATCTCTTGCCGAGGTAGTCTTTTTTGTATACTCTATTCTAGTAACTGAAAATTAAAAATCCCAAAGATGACGTTCAGTTTGGCGACCAACTCATCTTCGGGATTCCCAGTGTTAAAGATAAAACTTCAACCCAAAATGAGTATACCTGATTTTTCTCCATTCGACAAGTATGTTCGTGGCCCACCTTTGTAAAACTTTGTTTTTTCTCACTGAATACATATGTTTTACGAAAGGATTGAACCATGAAGTATACGAATTCCACACTTTTTAAAACCGAACTTCAAAACATCTCGGATGTTCTTGAACTGATCAATTACCGTCCCCGTACCATCGACAGTTATCTCCAGTGCATCTTTGAATGCTGTTCCTGGCTCCGGGATACTTATAACATCCCGATTGCTGATGCTGATATCCTGCAGTTACGGGCATTTCTTCTACATCTCAAACGCAGGAAAGAAGAAGGTGGTCTCGGATATGCCCCTCGTTCTGTGAACCTCTATAACTGCGCCTTAAAAAAATATTTCCGCTTTGTTCTTAAGAAACCTCTTTCCAATGATGATCTTCCGCTCTGCAGAGTAGATCATCCACTTCCTAAAGTGCCTTCTCAGAAAGATGTGTTCAGGCTCATTCTTGAAATGGATAACCTGAAACATATGACGGAACTGGCTGTTGCCTATGGCGCAGGGCTCAGGATCAGTGAAGTAACAGCCTTGCGTTTCCGTGACATCTCGTTTTCTGATGGCACGATCACAATCTCAGAAGAATCAAGTAAAAGCCGTTATGCGGGAACCATTGAATTATCAACCAGACTGAAAGGTATCCTTTACAGGTACTGGAAACAGTGTTATCCGGACGCAAGACCGGATGACTGGCTTTTCCCAGGACAGAAACCAGGATTTCATATCACAAAAGGATCTCTTGACCGTGTTTTTAAGAAAAGGATCAGAGAACTGGGATGGGAATCCCGCGGCTACTCTTTCCACTGCCTTCGCCATGCACAGGCTCTTCATTACTATCAGTCCGGTGCGGATCTGTTCCAGGTACAGCAACGCCTCCGCCACCGCACAATCACAAGTACCCTCATCTATGTTCAGCTCGATGCAAAGCTGAAGGAGAGGAGACACATTGAAAATCCTTTCGATGCAGAAAACTTCTCCTGAGAATTCTGTTGGTTGGTGGACGGAAGAAGACCTGGCAGAAAAGGAGACGGATCCCATTACGGAACCGTTTCTTTCTGATGATACCGCCCATAATTATGCCATCCGTGATCTGCTGAAACTGAACTTCAGTGATTACTGCCTTTCCCACCCAGTCCCGGAGTTTAAACTGAAAACGCTGAATGCAATGATCAGCTGTAAAACCGGAAAACTCGGATACAATCTCATCCATTGCAGACAATGCGGTAAGATTGAAATGCGTTCCTGTTCCTGTGGAAACCGCAACTGTCCCAGCTGCGGATACCTGGAAGAAAAACGCTGGACAGCAATGCGTCAGGCTGAGGTCATTCCCGGAATACCATACTTCCATCTGGTCTTTACCCTTCCGCATACACTGGCGGATATCATGTATCAGAATCAGAAGGATACCCTGAACCTTCTGTTTTCAGCGGCAAAGGAAACAATCCTGGAACTTTCCATGAAAAAGCTGAAGATGAAACCAGGTATCCTGATGATACTGCATTCGTTTGGTTCTGACCTTTCGCTCCATTATCATCTCCATGTCCTGGTTTCCGGAGGAGGTCTCACCAAAGATAAAACATGTTTTAAACGCTGTCTTTCCAATCAGTTCTTTTTGCCGCTGAAAGCCGTAACAAAGGTCTACAGAGGAAAGTTTATGGCAGGATTGAAAAAACTGCACGATGATTTAAAACTACAGTATTTTCACGCTGCACAGAAGTATCGGAACAGTTATGAATGGAAAGACCTTCTGAACACATGTTACAACACTACATGGAATGTTGAAATCAAACCGCTTGCGCCTGTAAAAAAGCCTGGCGGTAAAACGGATGAGAAGGAAACCGCTGACAATGCAGTAAGCTACTTCGCGCGTTATACAAACCGTACTGCGATATCAAACAGCCGGATCCTGTCTTATGATAAAGAAAGAGTCACATTCCGTTACAAGGATTATCATGGATCCTCTTACACTATGAAAGAGATGACCATTTCCACAGAAGAATTCATCCGAAGATTCCTGATGCATCTGCTTCCGGCTGGATTCTGCCGTGTCCGCAGTGCCGGTTTTCTTGCAGGCTGTGTCAGAAAAAAATCCCTTGAACTGATCTATACACTTCTGAACAAAATGTATGAACCTTCAGAAGTAAAGAGTATGTCAGAAGCAGAACTGATTCTTCATTTTTTCGGAAAGGATGTAAGCATCTGCACAGACTGTGGTTCAAAGATTGAGATACTGCCACGAATGAGCAGGCGGTCAGCAGCTCTATATATCCGCGGAATGCCAACTCTGGAATAACCGAATATAACCAGATATGGGATTACTCTTGCTGTTTACGGTAAGGGCTTGTTTGCCATACCCAAAAATCCTGTATTTTATCCATACCTGCGAGAAAATGCGCTTTTTGAGAGAAAACACTCCACCCAGGAGAACCGGTTGGAAATCCGGTCAAAAAAACTTTCTCTATAAGGAAGTTCATCAAGTGCGGACGGGTGCCGACTCGGTTCAAAAGAAATATTTTCCAGACTGTCTCGTGAAAACGGGACTTTTTCTATGTCATGTCTGAAAAACATTTCTTGTTAATTATGAAAAATGAAAACTCGTTTTAAAGGCAAAAGGCTATCGCCCATACATCAGAGAAATTTCCTGTAAATGGGAATATTATGAGGAGAGGGACACTGCCATTAAGAATGTATATGTATGCGAAATGTGAATATCTATAAATCTCCCAGGTGGCTTGTTATATAGAAAGATATTTGATAACCTGAATATGAAACTGTAACTCGGATCATGCTTATAAAAAGGGGATGTCTAATGAACGTAAATATTGTTTTATTTGATGACTTTGAAACGATGGATGCCCTGGGACCGGCACAGATTTTTGGTAAGGCACCGGAACATTTTAT
>SFQZ01000220.1 GCA_004562915.1 bacterium | reverse complement strand
CAGAATACGAGCGGCAGAAATCAAAGCCAACCAAAGTTCCATAACGTAAATTGCAGATTTTGTGGTGCAATTCACAGCGTAAATGAAAAGAAAAACGATATAAACAAATATTATTTTGGGAGTATCCTAAAGTTGGTGTAAACCTCCAAACTGATGTAAGATAAAATTACTCAGTTTGGAGGTTATTTTTATGGCAAGAAGAAAAGACAGCCCACAAAAAGCAGCAATGAGAGAAATGATGCGTGACTATCTGAAAAATAATGATATCAGCATCAAAGATGGCACCGATGTAAATAGCATCATGCGTGACATGATGTCTGTCATTTTGGAAGGTGTTTTGGATGAAGAACTGGATGAGGAATTAGGATATTCCAAGTATGACTACCGAAACAAAGAAACAGACAATAGTAGAAATGGACATTCCAGCAAAACCATGCACACCAGTTATGGAGATATGGATGTGGCGATTCCAAGGGATCGTAACGGTGATTATGAACCACAGCTGATTAAAAAATATCAAAATACCGTAACTCAGGACATGGAAGAAAAAATACTTTCCATGTATGATTCTGGAGAAAACAGGATGACTTCCTTTGATTGATAAAGTAAGCTGCGGGTTGGATATCACAAAATCAAAACCAGATCCGGAAGTATTCTTGGTAGCAGCAAAAAAACTTGCGCTGCCGGTGGAGGAATGTCTTGTGGTGGAGGATGCCGCTGCCGGGATTCAGGCAGCAAAGGCAGCTGGAATGAGATCACTTGCGGTCGGACCTTATTATGAAAAGCTTGGCGCAGCTTATCAGGCACCGGGATTATATGCTGTGGATCATTGGGAAGAGATGTTAAAGTAATTCAAAGCGGAAAAAGTATCTGTATGAAAAATTTTCATGCAGGTATTTTTTTTAAGTTGGTTTAAGGTTTTCCTGCTAAGATACAGACAAATCAAAGAAAAGCATAAGCAAAACAAGGAGGCTAAATCCTCTGCTCCTGCAAGGGCAGTCGCATTTTGCTTCGCAAAACAAGGAGGCTAAATCCTCTGCTCCTGCAAGAGCAGTCGCATTTTGCTTCGCAAAACAAGGAGGATTATATGAGATATAAGAAATGTAAATTAGTATGTGGATTGATGGTTTGTGCGTTGATGATGACAAGTGTAACCGCATGTGGAACCAATACAACAGAAAGCAGTACCGAGACAGAGAGTACGACAGAGGCAAATACTTTTGCCTATACAGATGGCACAGAAGAAGAGCCGGTTTCTACGACTGTGATGGCGAAGGTCGACAGTGTGGATGGAAATGAAGTGACATTAAGCGTCGGTGGCGGCATGGGAGCGGCACCAGATGGAAATGCCGGTGGAGATGGAACAGAGGAGCCGCCATTAGCGAATAGCACATCGGGTAAAGATGAAAGTAATCAAAATGAATCCGATGGAAATGCTCAGCAGACACCGGGTGAAATAACGCAGGCAAGTGCACTCCTTACCATCAATGATGAGTCCGTGATCAAGGTTCAGGATTCTGAAAACAACACGACAGATGGAAGTTTAAGCGATATCACGGAAGGAACGATGCTTCAGATCACATTCGATGAAGAAGGTAATATCACAGAAATTACCGTATCGCAGGGAATGGGCGGTGACATGGCAGGCGGTCAGCCTGGTGGACAGCCAGGCGGCAGTGCTTCCGGTGTTGACAGTTATGATGCAGTGACAGAGTACGCAGAAGATACCGAGGTGGATGGAGAAAATTATTCATCCACCGGCACGGATGAAAATGCAATCCTTGTTTCAAGCGGAGCAACTGCTACATTGAAAAATATCACAGTAGACCGCACTTCGTCCGACAGTACCGGAGGGGATAATTCCAGCTTTTACGGGGTAGGCGCAGCAGTGCTTACAACGGATGGAACAACCTATATAAAAAATGCAGATATCACGACAAATGCAGCAGGAGGCGCAGGAGTGTTTGCTTATGGAGATGGAATTGTCTATATTGCCGATTCTGATATTTCCACGGAAAAAGATACATCCGGCGGTATCCATGCAGCAGGAGGTGGAACCTTATATGCGTGGGATTTAAATGTAGAGACACAGGGCGAATCGTCCGCAGCAATCAGGAGTGACCGCGGAGGCGGAACAATGGTTGTGGATGGTGGAACTTACACAAGTAACGGAACAGGTTCTCCAGCAGTTTACTGTACCGCAGATATCGCGGTAAACAATGCAACGCTGACCGCAAATGGTTCCGAAGCAATCTGTATGGAAGGATTGAATACCATTCATTTATTTGACTGTGATATCACAGGTGATATGCAGGATTTAAGCCAGAATAACACAACATGGACGATCATTGTATACCAGAGCATGTCCGGGGATTCCGAGGTCGGTAACAGCACCATGCAGATTGTGGGTGGAAGTCTTACTTCAAAAAATGGCGGTCTGATTTATACCACAAATACAGAGGCAGATATTTTATTATCTGATGTAGATATCACCTATTCCGATGACAGTGAGATCACAAATCTTTACAACGAGGGTACCATTGTAGATGTAGACGGCAAAACTATATCAATTGTAGGAACAGATGGAACTATATATGTAGAAGGAACAAGTTCTTACACTATTACAGTAGAAAAATATAGCGATTCCGCCGACTTTAGCGGAGCAGTAGAAGCTGATTCGTGGACAAACCATGAGGTTGCAAAGCCGGAAGAGATCGCATAAAGATTAAGACTGATAAAAATGAAAACTTAGCAACCACCATTCCTTATAGTAAAGGATGGCGAGCAGAAGTTGACGGAAAACCAGTTAAAATTAATCGAACTTTGAAAGTATTTATTGGCTTAAAATTAAAGCCGGGAACTCATCAAATAACTTTCAAATATAGAACACCTGGTTTCGTCATCGGTGCTTTACTAAGCATTATCGGTATTATTGCCTTAGCTATATATACGGTCTATCTAAAGAAAAATAAAACATCTATTAGTCAGAAAACTAATAAATAGGTGGAATAAAGATTGTACACCCCTCTAAAATTAGAGGGGTGTATTTAGAATTAAGGATAATAATGAAAAAGTTGAGTAAAGAAAAGAAAAATATTCTGAAACTGTGTTTGATAAGTTTCGGAATAACTATAGCGATTTTCCTAATTGTATCTAGTTTGGCAAATTGTAATCCGTTTTTAGGTGGAGTTTTATGGGGTGGAGATTTACCAGATGAATATCTGTCATTTTTTCAATATCTTCGTCGTTTGATTTTAGGAAACTGGAGTAGTTTGCAATTTAGTTTTGCTAATGGGTTAGGCGCGGATATG
>SFQZ01000219.1 GCA_004562915.1 bacterium | reverse complement strand
AGAATACGGTTTGAACTTGTTCTACCGATTCCGTAGATATAAGTCAATCCGATTTCTACACGTTTGTCTCTTGGTAAGTCTACACCTGCAATACGAGCCATTTGTGATTTCCTCCATTTGATTCATTTTTTGATACTGTCTTAAATTGAGGCTGAGGGTATCCCGTTATCAAAAGCACCCTACCGGACATTCCTTCACCTTACATGACTTGTCCGATATACCAGCCCAGATGCGTCGGTATTCGCATCCTTTCCGGCAACCGATCTATCGGCTAATGACCGCCGGTATTGTAAGCAATATACTTGAAACCACCGCTTTAGCTTTATGGCAGATGGGGTGTTTCCCTGTATATTTGAAATAGCATCCAACGCCCTACACACTTCCAGGCGTATCGTGCTATCAGCCGCCTAATTCATTATAAACATTCGTCATTATCCCTGACGCTGTTTATGTTTCGGATTTTCGCAGATAATTCTGACGCTTCCTTTTCTCTTGATAACTTTGCATTTTTCGCAAATCGGTTTTACTGATGATCTAACCTTCATGTCAAATCCTCCTTTCATACCTTGCCAGTTTGCATTTTCCCACCACTGTCTATTAATACCCGACAGCAGTTCGCCTAATATTATAGCATTACACAAAATATAAAGTCAATAGTTATTTTACTTATCTCTCCAGATAATTCTTCCTTTTGATAAATCATATGGCGAAAGTTCCAATGTTACTTTATCTCCCGGTAAAATTTTAATAAAATTCATACGAAGCTTTCCGCTGATATGTGCCAGGACCTGATGACCATTTTCGAGTTCTACCTGAAACATTGCGTTTGGAAGTTTTTCAACAACCGTCCCTTCAATTTCAATTACATCTGCCTTTGACATATTAAGATTCCTCCTTCATTCCTGTCAGTGATTTACTGTACTCTTTCAATATCCTTTTTACTTTTTCATCATCTGCTGAATTAATTTCATGTTTTATCCGAATAAGCTGCACATGCTTTTTCTTTTTCTTTTTTGGATTATCTGTTTTTCTGTTTTTTCCGTCTGACAGATATACATATGCATCTTCTATCTTAGTAATGACATAAACTTTTTCTTTATCATGCCCCGCCAGTGACCTGGCAAGCATACCTTCTTCCCATCTTTCCATATCTTCGCGCCTCATCATGTTACACAGATTTACTTTATTTTGCCGCCAAGTGTCAAAAGTATGGGCTCTCCCTTTGTAATCAGCACTGTATTCTCATAATGTGCCGAAAGCTTCCCATCTCGCGTCACAACCGTCCAATCATCATCCAGCCATCTGACTTTCTCAGTACCAAGATTGATCATAGGCTCGATCGCAAGGGTCATTCCGGCTTTTAATTTAGGTCCGCGTCTCATCATCGGAAAGTTCGGGATTTCAGGATCTTCATGCAGGTGGGTTCCGATTCCGTGTCCGCAAAGTTCCCTTACTACTCCATAACCAAATCCAGCAGCATATCTTCCTATTGCACCGGAAATCTCAAATAAATAATTGCCTTCTTTTGCATATTTTATTCCTTCAAAAAAGCTTTGTCTGGTCACTTCGATCAGTTTTTTTGCTTCTTCACTGATTTCTCCTACTGCATGCGTCCTTGCCGCATCTGAATGATACCCCTTATAAATAAGTCCCGCATCCAGACTTACAATGTCTCCCTCCTGAATGATCCGATTTCGTGATGGAATTCCATGAACAACTTCTTCATTAACCGATACGCAGATAGATGCAGGATACCCGTTATAATTCAGGAAAGAAGGTTCGCAGCCGTAGCTGCGAATCACTTCCTCTCCAATTGCATCAATGTCCAGTGTTGTCATTCCCGGCTTTAATGCTTTTTCCATCTCCTCATGTACGATTTCCAGAATCCTTCCGGCCTGGGTCATCAGTTCAATTTCTCTTTCTGATTTAATCGTAATTGCCATGAGCTATTCTCCCAAGATAGAAACAATGGCAGCAAATACGTCTTCCATATCTACTGTTCCATCTACAGTTTTTAAAATGCCTTGATTCGTATAATACTCGATCAGCGGCTGTGTCTGTTCATGATATACGCCAAGACGTTTCAGAACAGTCTCCGGTTTATCATCATCACGCAGAATTAATTCACCGCCACATACATCACAAATTCCTTCCTGTCTGGTCGGTGCATATTCAAGATGATATGTAGCGCCACATCCCACACAGGCGCGTCTTCCGCCCATGCGGCGAACAATATTTTCATCCGGAACATCTACATCGATAGCATAATCCATTTTCTGTCCCTGGGCAGCAAGCGCTTTATCCAGTGCTTCTGCCTGAGGAATTGTTCTCGGAAAACCGTCAAGTACATATCCATTCTCACAATCTTCTTGATTGACACGATCTACTACAAGATCCACAACAAGTTCGTCCGGAACGAGAAGTCCCTGATCCATATAAGTCTTTGCTTTCTTTCCAAGTTCCGTACCGTTTTTGATATTTGCCCTGAAAATATCTCCGGTTGAAATATGCGGAATTCCATATTTTGCCGCTATTTTCTTAGCCTGAGTTCCTTTTCCTGCTCCAGGAGCACCTAACATAATAATCTTCATACTGCTACCTCCTTTTTTAACATGTTCAAATAGCTCGTTGCAATTTATCTATTATGTAATGATAAACAACAACGAGCCACTGTGTTCTAAAATCCAAGGAAACTGTTCTTCATTGCATTTCCTTTGTTATTTAAAAATCCTGTATAGTTTCGTACGAGCATCTGTGATTCAATTTGTTTCACAGTTTCAAGTACAACACCAATAATAATGATCAAAGATGTTCCACCGAACGATACCTGCGCTCCAAATACTCCATTAAAGAAGAACGGAATCACCTGCACAATTACAAGACCACACGCACCGATAAAGATAATATAATTTAAAATCTTCGTCAGATAATCTACAGTAGGCTTACCAGGACGAATACCTGGAATAAATCCGCCGCTTTTCTTCATATTATTCGCAATTTCAAGTGGGTTAAATGTAATGCTCGTATAGAAATATGCAAAAAATACTGTCAATGCAATGTATACGATCAATCCCCATGAATATTGAAGATGAGACGGGTTACACCAGTTTCCTGAATTTAATCCACGAAGTATTTCACTTCCAATGCCAGTTCCATTGCCTTTTCCTAAAAAAGAAGCAATTACAATTGGAAACTGCATAATAGATGAAGCAAAAATAACCGGAATAACTCCTGCTGTATTTACTTTAAGCGGAATATTTGTTGACTGTCCGCCAACACTTCTTCTTCCCTGTACTTTCTGAGAATACTGAACCGGAATTCT
>SFQZ01000218.1 GCA_004562915.1 bacterium | reverse complement strand
AGATGTATTTGCTGTGTTTTCTTAAAGGCTGAAACTTCCCGTTTGCTGCAGTATCCTTCCACTGTCAGGTAGGAACCGGAATGGATGAGATGATGCAGGCTGATGCATCGAATCAGGCAGCATGCACCGATCACGAGGCTCATAATGAGAAGGATTTTATCTTTTGTCTGCAGCCCGATGATGCATCCGAATAGTACACAAAAAAAGCCGATTGCCGCCTGGGCAACCAGCTTGAATAATAATGGTTTTGGCATAATACTCCTTTCAAAATCGTTGGAATGAAATTTGCTTATTAAGATACAGATTGCCCACAGCCTGCAGGACCGGATACTGGATATGCAGAATCTGTGCCTGGTCAGCCAGTGTCTGGTAGGTATCTTCCGTTCCATCATAGAGTTGTGTGAGGACATCCTCTTCCTGCTTTGGTGCTTTCTTTTGATCTACACAGGTCACCAGTTCTGCAGTGGTTAGCGGAATGGTTTTTGTAAGCTTTAAGACGGTTTCCTCAATGGGCGTGTTTTTTTCTTTCTGCAGATATTTTCCAAAATCTCCGGGCTTGATTTTCCCTTCTACATAGAGCTGGATACAGGTAAATAGCCGGGTGGAGAAAGTTTCGTGAACCGGAAGGATGTGAAGTTTTCCTAACAGCTGATAGAGTGCATCTACGCCGGTCACTCCTTCTCCTTTTGCAATCAGGCCGCGCAAAAGCAGCCGGTTCAGATAGTGGGAAAATGCCAGTCCGTCCGGTCTGCCGCTGTTTTTAAGCCGCACATGGTAAGCAGACTCCAGTTCGTGTATCTGCAGAATCTGGAAGGCAAGGCAGCTCCAGAGAATCAGTTCGTGGTCGCATAGCCCGAATTCCTGATGATTATTAAGAACCATAGGAGTGGATTTTCCATCTGTATTTTTGACAAATTTTAATGTGCCGATGGCGGTATAAAGTGTCAGCATAGAACTGCCTCCTTCTTGTTATGATGCTAATAGCTCATATAATATCTCATTTTCTTTCAGCCATTTTCTCGCCTTGCTCTGCCATGCCCTTACCCTGTTGGAAGGAACCTGATATAGTGTTGCAAGATCCCGATCGGTGTAACCGTCTTGCTGCAGACGGAGAGTGGCAATTCCTTTTTGTATCATATTGCTGCTTGCCGCTTCCAGTTCCTTCAGGTATGCAGTGGACAGGTTTTGAATCGCTTCCTGCTCCGTGGAAAGTGAAGTATGATTGTGGTGAAACTCACTTTCATAAGAGTGACCGTCCTCGGATTCCAGCAATGCATCTAAAGAACAGAATCGTTTATTATATTGGTAAACGGTACGCCAGTATCCGTAGATCCCATTACGGACAGCAGCTCTGGCATATGGTCGGAAGGGACGGTGTCCATCGTATTTAGAAGCTGCATTGCACAGTGCCAGGTAACTGGTTTGTGTCAGCTCCTCATATTCTTCTTGGGAAAGATTCGAGTAATTCCGTGTCAGGACATTTACCATTTGTGGCACCAGATCCATATTTTCTTCAACGAGTTGGCTGTAGGGGATAGGATTATTTTTCATGTCATCCACCCTCCTTACCCTGCAAGGCACAGTGGTACATGGTTGTAGCGAAGGACTTTCTCTGATTCTTCTATAAGTCGTTCGCACATGTACTCACTGAAATTACCGATATGTGCCTGTGTGGTGTCGAGGCAGAATTTGTCTGATATCCACCGGTAGGCATCTTTCTTGGACATAATTCCCTGTTTCCAGATCTGGTCAAAGATACGGTGTGCACGGATCCGTTTCTCACGAAGAGATTTATTCGCCAGAGTGCCTTTAGGGCGAGTGGTGCCGGAATGGACGCTGACGTAGGAATTGCAGACCGGATAGCGGCTGCATACATAAAGTTTGCCTTCCCATGCATTTTTTCCATGGACATAAGATGTATCTCTTAAAATGGCCGGGCTGCCACAGTAAGGGCAGCGTATGATTTGTTTCTTCATCATGATTCACCTCGCATTACGTTTTTTATACGTACATTTATTTTTTATTAGCATGTTTGTTACGTTTTTTATACGTATATTGTAAGTAAAAGTGTGATGAATTCCCATATATCAGGGACGGAAACAGGTACCCAAATGTTCCCTTTTTACCACTTTCTGCCAATTTTTATGGATGTTATGGATAGAAAATGGTTTTAATCAATGGAAAAAGACCACTGTCTGTAAAACGTTGGTAGTTGACTGTCGTGAAGATAAACTTACCACAAAAGTATCGGAGCAGGAACAGTGCAATTAGTATCAAGCAGATCCGGTAGATGGTAAGTGCCAGCCTTTTCTTTTTGTGTAAAGATGTAAATCTGCAGTACAGGATATAAACCATAGGGATAAAAATCAGGGTAGTAAAGCCCTTGTCAATCGTTTGGATGATCAGTGTAAGCATGTTGTACACCTCCTTGTCTTTATTCATTCTGTACGCAGAAACGAACGAAAACGCAACTTACCAGTCATAGTTTTTCTCTTCCTGCATTTTTAGAAGTTCCATACACGGACAGTCGGACTTGGTTGCAGTTCTGATATTTAGGTAAGAGCGATATAAGGATAAAAAGGCAGATACAGATATGTTGCTTATACATTCTTCCGGTTCCGGATAACAGGAAAATAAAATCCGGGCATCGGAAAGAGGGAGGATCAGCGGTTCTGCTGTGGCATCAGGATGAAATAGGAATCCGGATTCTCTGCATATACCGGAAGTTTTACAGGAAGGGCAGGTCACATGGATGCAGTGATGCCAGTTCCCATCACAGGCATCTAAGAATCTACGAACATGTTTGATATCTGTCTGGATATAGGTTGTTTCCATATTCATCACCAAAAAGCAGGCAGTCTCTATGGACCGCCTGCATTGAAATTAAAGATTATTTTTGTTTCTTTTTCCGGAAATAGATTACCGCAGCAATACCTGCAAGCAGAAGGGCACCTGCAGCAATACCTGCGTAAAGGAGAAGCGGGGTATCATCGCCGGTCTTTACTGGTGTGGAGATATCCGGAGTATCTTTTGGTACATCGGTAATTTTCACTGTCTGGCCGTCATCATTCAAATCTTCGTGATTGGTCAGTTCCACTTCTTTTTTGTTGTCTTTATCACCGGTAGATACATAGAGCTTTTCAAAAATAACTACATCGTGTCCGGAAAGGGCAGTGGCATCAAAGGTAAAGGTTACTTCTACAGTGCCTTCAGATTTGTCTGCCTTAAAAGTAGTTTCCGCAGTCACTGGCTTTCCATCAATAATAACTTCTTTTCCGGTTTCCTTGTCCATCAGAGTACCTACGACCCGGTAGGTAAGGCCAGTTACCAGATCCTTGTAAGAAACG
>SFQZ01000007.1 GCA_004562915.1 bacterium | reverse complement strand
ATCAAGGGGAACTTTGCCTTCACCCTCTCCAAACTCAACTTTTACGTTGATATGTCCATCTGGTTTTTTGTGGGAAAGCAGTACAACCGTCTCCACATGAACCGTCTGACTGAACTGATCCACGCACACAGCCTTAACCACCCGGTACCCGTTCGCCAGAAATACCTCCAGATCCCGTGCCAGACTGGTGGGCTTACAGGATATATAGACCAGATTCTGCACACCGAACTGGATGATTTTAGGAAGCACTTTCGGATGAATACCATCCCGGGGCGGATCCAGCACAATATAATCCGGCTTTTCCTGAATCTCGTCCAATACTTTCAGCACATCGCCGGCAATAAACTCACAGTTATCGATCCCATTTCGTTTTGCGTTTTCCCGAGCGGCTTCTACCGCCTCCTCCACAATCTCCACACCGATCACTTTCTTTGCCACAGAAGCTAATATCTGGGAAATGGTTCCCGTTCCGCTATAAAGATCAAAAACTGTCATATCCTTTGTGTCACCGATGTATTCTCTCGCAGTTGAATACAATATCTCTGCTCCCAGAGAATTTGGCTGGAAAAAGGAAAATGGTGTAATCTTAAACTTCAGTCCCAGGATTTCTTCGTAAAAATAGTCCTGACCATACAGAATCCGAGTCTCATCGCTCTGCACCATATCGGCCAGAGAATCATTCAGAATATGGAGGATTCCTACAATTTTCCCCTCTAAAGGAAGCTGTAAAAGGCGCTCCACAAGTTCTGTCATATCTGGATCCAACTGTGTGGTAGTGACAAGATTTACAAGGATTTCTCCGGTGGTATTACCACGGCGAAGAAGAAGATGTCTCAGATATCCTGTATGCTGCATTTTGTGATAATAGGAAAATCCCTGTTCCCGGCAATATTCCAACACACAGTTCAGGATTTTTGTCAGATCCTCGTGCACCAGCTTACAATCCACTGCATCCAGAACATCATAAGTGCTTCCTTTTTTATGTAATCCAAGGGTCAGAGAACCGCCTTTTTCAGCATCTCCAAAAGAAAATTCCATCTTATTTCGATAAGCAAACTCCATGGGACTTCCTTTGATTCCTTCAAACAGATAACCTGGATTCCCCTCTGGATCGACCTGTCCTCCTCTTTTTATGGCATCATCCAAAAGCTCCCTGATCTGGCTCTTCTTCATATCAAGCTGTGCCTGATAATCCATGGTCTGGTACATACAGCCGCCACACTGAGGAAATATAGAACATACCGGCTCTCTGGTCTCAAGAGGTGATCTTTCCAGAACCTCCAGAAGTCTTCCTTCTACCCTTCCGCTTCTTTTTTTATTGATTATAAAATGGATTTTTTGACCAGGCATTCCATTTTTTACCGTAACGTTCTGCCCATCAATCAGCACTCTCCCTTTGTTAGGAAAATCAACTTTTTCAATAACGCCTTCGTAAATCTCGCCTTTTTTCACACTCAATACCTCTATATCTGTTATTTATTAAAAATTGCTTATATGCTAAAGAAAGCTCCGGGGTTTCCTCCGAAGCTTTTCTTTCTCTTTTTAGTTTTCTTCTCCGTCTTCATCCTCGAAATAATCATCGAAATCATCATCAAAATCATCTTCGAAATCTTCCAGATAATCCGGTGTGAAGAAACGATATACTGCATATGCAATACCGGCAACTGCTGCAACCGCACCGATCACTGCTAATACCCAAAGAATTGTACTCTTACATTTCTCTTCTTCTTTTTCCTTTTTCTGCAGTAAAGCCATCAATTCATCAATTTTATTCATATCGAACACCGTCCTCTCATAAAACTATAGTTATTATACCACTATCCATATGATTTTACCACAAAAATGTGTGTTTTATATTTTTTTTAGCTTTGCAAAGGAGGCAAACATTTTTTTCACCCCGACCTTTTCAAAATCCACGGTGACCTCATAATCTTTTCCGCCGTCTGTGATGGCAGTGACTGTGCCATTACCAAACTTGATATGTCGGACCATATCTCCCACACCATAATTCAGTCCTTCTGATTTTTTCACCTCAAATTTTTTCGGAGAAAATACATTTGTCTGATACGTCTGGCGCAGTCGGGCATAGCTGTCCTTTTTTTCCGGGATCTGCCCTGTCCTCATATCTTGCGATCCGGTCTCTCGTCCCAGTTCTACAAGCTCCCTTGGGATTTCCCGGACAAATCTGGAAACTTTATTATACTGGGTTTCCCCACGAATCATCCGCTGTTGTGCAGCAGTTAATGTCAAATTCTTCATGGCACGGGTGATTCCCACGTAACAAAGCCGCCTTTCTTCCTCAAGCTCTTCCGGTCCATCTGCCACGATCGTCATATAATTGGGGAAGATTCCATCCTCCATACCCGCCAGATATACATTTGGAAATTCCAGCCCCTTGGCACTGTGAAGTGTCATCAACAGTACCTTATTGTCACTGTCATCTACAGAATCAATATCTGCGATCAGTGCGATTTCCTCAAGAAATTCACTGAGAGAAGAATGTTCAGTGGACTCCTCATAAGAGACTGCCTTCGAAATCAATTCATCAATATTTTCAATACGTGACCTTGCCTCTTCTGTATTCTCCGCTTCCAGCTCTGCGACATATCCTGTTTCTTCAATAATCTTCTCAAGAATCTCCGGCACTGACAGAAAATCCACCTGACTTCTGAACTTCTGAATAAAGTCCACAAATCCTTTGATCTTCACTGCTGCCCGGTTCAGAGACGGTATCTGATCCGCCTGCTTCAGCGCATCATAAAAACTGATTTCATTTTCCAGCGCATATCCCTGCACTTTTGTCAGTGTAGTGGCACCGATTCCTCTCTTCGGAACATTGATGATTCTCTGTACCGCCACATCATCTCTTGCATTGTCAATCGTCTTCAGGTAAGCCAGCAGGTCTTTAATTTCCTTTCTGGCATAGAAATTAACGCCTCCCACCATTTTATAGGGAATATTGGCCATCAGAAATTTTTCTTCAAATAGGCGGGACTGCGCATTGGTTCGATATAAAACCGCACAATCTCTATACTCGTATTCTCCTTTTCTTACTTTTCCGGCAATATCCCCGGCAACAAACTCTGCTTCCTCAAATCCAGTCAAAAACTGGCGGAAATGCAGAGGCTGTCCTTCTTCATTAGCCGTCCACAAAGTTTTATCTTTTCTCCCCACATTATTATGGATCACTTCATTGGCCGCATTTAGAATATTTTGTGTGGAACGATAATTCTGCTCCAGCTTAATGACCTTTGCCTCCGGAAATACTTTTTCATATCCAAGGATATTGCCGATGTTGGCCCCGCGAAACTTATAGATAGACTGGTCATCATCTCCCACCACGCAAAGATTCTTATATTTGGATGCCAGCAGACTTACAAACTTAAACTGTGCTGTGTTCGTATCCTGATATTCATCTACCATAATATAACGAAGCCTGTCCTGATAACTTTCCAACACATCCGGACAATTCTGAAACAGTTCTACCGTTTTTACGATCAGGTCATCAAAATCCAGTGCGTTGTTCTGTCGAAGCTGCTTTTGATATGCCTCATAAACCCTCGCTATTGTCTGCACTTTCCATTCCGGATCAGAAGATGCATTCAGCCGATACTCTTCCGGTGAGATCAATTCATCTTTAGCCGATGAGATTGCCGCCATCAATGCCCGTTCCTTATAAAACTTTGTATCAATATTCAGACGTTTACAGATATCTTTGATTACTGTCTTCTGATCATCGACATCATAAATCGTAAAATTATTGTCAAAACCCAGCCTGTCTATAAATCTTCGTAGAATCCGGACACAACTGGAATGGAAAGTGCTGACCCAGATACTCTCCGAGCCAAAACCCACAATTTTATCCACTCGCTCTCTCATCTCCTGAGCCGCTTTATTCGTAAATGTGATTGCCATGATATTCCACGGCTTTACTCCTTTTTCTTCAATCAAATAGGCAATTCTGTGAGTCAGAACCCTGGTCTTTCCTGAACCGGCTCCAGCCAGGATCAGCACAGGTCCCTCTGTATGATAAACAGCCTCCTGCTGCATGGAATTCAAACTATCGTACTTACTCATATAATCCTCTCCGTCTGTTTTTTCGTACATGTGTTCATAATAGCATGGGATAACATGCAAGTCAACGTTTCCTTTCCCCGATCTGCAGCCCTTTCTAGGTTATATTGTGTGTAAATGCCTTTCATCGTGATAGTAAAAAATGATTTACAAATAGTATTAAAAACTATATAATAGAGGTAATGAGGTGATATAATGACTATTGATACCAATGATATGTTAAACAGTATATTAAGCAGCCTCTCCCGCATTGACTATATTAAGCCGGGAGATATTCCGAATATTCCTTTATATATGGATCAGGTTACTACCTTTATGGATGCGCAGCTTTCTGCTTCCAAGCGATACGAAAGTGATAAGATTCTGACGAAAACTATGATCAACAACTACGCCAAGAATGATCTGCTCCCTCCCCCTACGAAAAAGAAGTATTCAAAAGAACATTTGCTGCTGCTTGTATTTATTTACTATTTTAAAAACCTTCTTACGATCACAGATATACAGGCTCTCCTGAAACCTATTACTGACAAATATTTTCAGGATTCCGACAGTCTGACTCTGGAAGATATTTACAATGAAGTATTTCGGCTGGAGAAATCTCAGATTGATGTTCTGAAAGAAGATATCAGCAACCGATATCATCTTTCCCGTGAGACTTTTTCCGATGCTCCTGAAGAAGATCAGGAGTTTTTGAAAACTTTCTCTTTTATCTGTCTGCTTAGTTTTGATGTATATGTAAAGAAGCAGATTATTGAAAAACTGATCGATCAGATGAACCCACCCCAAAAATAAGTAAAAAAGAAACAGATCATATCACACGACCTGTTTCTTTTTTCTATCCTGTTTTCTTTTTGTTCAGCTGCTATTCTTTATCTTCCAGTCTGTTAAACACCATCTCATATCCGTCATTTCCATAGGTCAGAGAACGATTGACACGACTGATCGTTGCTGTTGAAGCGCCTGTCTTTTCTGAAATCTCCAGATAAGTTTTTTTCTGTCTCAGCATCCTTGCCACTTCAAATCTCTGCGAAAGTGACATAAGCTCATTGATTGTGCATACGTCTTCAAAAAATGTATAGCACTCTTCTTTGTCTTTTAAACTCAAAATCGCTTCAAATAAATGGTCTACAGCCTCTGTATGAATTTTCTTGCTCATAATCTTCTCCTTTTGCACCCCATATTTCCAAATGCATTTTTCGCAGGATATTCTTATGAACCCCTGCACTTTCATTCGGCTATATGTTACAATTTTAACACATTAAAATAGAAAAGCAAGTTATTTATAAAACTTTAAGTGTATTTATTTTTACTTTATTTGTGTTTTCCTGACACAAATCCTCATTTGCCAAACTCAGCAAAGTCTCTTCCCACACATATTTATTACTTTTCCAGATATCATTCCACTGTCCGGGCGAAACCGGAGACTTTCCATACCCTGTTTCAATGGTCAGACTGGGAATCCCCAATTTACAAATTGCCCAATCCTTATATCCTGCCGGGTCAAGATTTTTATCATCTTCATTCATCAAATATCCTGTCACTTCAGCAATTTTTCTTCCAAAAGCCAAAGTATCCCTGTATAACTTTCCTTTCTGTCTGAAATACCAATAAATCACATTTCCCTGCGTATGATAACTAATTGTTCTGCAAAATTGCTCTTTTCTGGTAAGGGCAGCCAATGCCGCTGATTCTCTCTCACATTCCGGATTGATTCCTTTGTAAAATGCTGATGCCGGGCGACCAACCGGATCCTGGTACTGCATCCACCCGGCATCAAAATTTCTGTTCAGATCCACACCGTTTCCATTTGCTTTCCAACGAGTAAAATATTGCTTCTCTATGCTCTCCCCCTCTATCCTGGCAATTTCTTTTACTTGTCTTTTCACACGCTCCGTTCGAATTCCCTTTATTCCCATTTGGCTGATCGACACTCCATCCGGATTTGCCATCGGTATCACATGGACTGCTGCATTTTCCAGTAACTTATCATATTTTATCTGTTGATAGCTTTTTCCGTTTTCCTTGCATCCGGATTTCCGATTACCACATGCCATACCTGACGACCATCTGCCGTCTCCGTAAGAGTGTCATATCTGATTTCTTCCGAATATCGTCTTTTGAGCACTTTCAGATCATTTATCATATTTTCATATGTATAGCATACAGTATTTTGATCGATGAACATTTTCCTCTCCAATTCTATTTTCTTATATATTTACCATATGTACAAGACCTTGAAATCATTTCTTTCCAATGTTATGATAAGAGAAAAGTCAAGGATGGTAACACGTTATGAAATGGCTGGAAAAGCCTTATCACTCTCTGGATTATATGCTCAGAGAACGATTCGGGGAGAAAGTATACAAACTTACCTTAAACGGCGGTATGACATGTCCCAACAGGGATGGAAAAATCGGCACAAGAGGCTGCATTTTCTGCAGCGCAGGAGGATCCGGTGATTTTGCCGGTGATGCCTGTGAAAGTATCACAGTGCAGATCGAACACCAGAGAGCCCTGATACAGTCCAAACGCCCTGTTGGCAAATTTATAGCTTATTTTCAGGCATACACCAACACTTATGCTCCCACAGAATATTTACGTGAAATTTTTACAGAAGCAATCTCCTACCCTGATGTGGTTGCTCTCAGTATTGGCACACGTCCGGACTGTCTGGGAGAAGAGGTTCTCGATCTTCTTGCCGAACTGAACCGTCAAAAACCTGTATGGGTCGAGCTGGGTCTGCAGACCATTCACGAGGATACCGCACGATATATCCGCAGAGGATATCCTCTCAGTTGTTTCGAAGAGGCTGTCAGGCAGCTGCGTCTTCGAAATCTGGAAGTTATCGTCCACACAATCCTTGGTCTTCCAGGCGAAAGCAAAAGACAGATTCTGGAGACAATCACATACCTGGACACGCAGCCGATCCAGGGAATCAAGATGCAGCTACTTCATGTTCTGAAAAATACAGATCTTGCAGAAGATTATCTGACCGGCAAATTTGAGATTTTATCTCAGGATGAATATCTGGATCTTGTCATTGCCTGTCTGGAACATCTTTCACCGGATATTGTTGTTCACCGTGTCACCGGTGATGGGCCGAAAGATCTTTTGATTGCTCCTATGTGGAGCGGTGCCAAACGCACAGTTCTCAATGAACTTCATCACCGGATGAAGATGCGCAATACATGGCAGGGAAAATACGCGAAGGAGGGCATTCTCTATGATTGAAAAATCTTCTACTCTTTACAAAATTATCATTTTATATATGCTGGAAAAGGTAAACTTTCCGTTGTCCAACAACCAGATCACCAACTTTTTCCTTGACCATGGATACACCAGTTACTTTCATGTACAGCAGACAATCCATGAGCTGTTGGAAAGTAAACTGATTGAAGAAAAAAAGCAGGGTACCAGCACCTGTTATCAGACTACAGAAGAAGGACGGACTACTCTTTCCTATTTCGAGAAAAAGATTTCTGATGAGATCCGTGAAGAAATTAATACTTATCTGAAAGAAAACGATTATGAAATGCGGAATGCGAATTCCATTAAAGCCGAATACTATCGTACTCCGGAACAGGAATATGTTGTACAGTGCCAGGTTCGTGAAAAGAAAACGATTCTGATCAATCTGGAGCTTACCGTTCCCACAGAAGATATAGCAAAATCCTTCTGCAGCCACTGGACAAAAAAAAATCAGGAGATCTATGCATATCTTATGGAAACACTTTCCTGACAATTGCGTATAATGAGAAAAGTGGATGAAAGAATATGGTCTGCCTCAGAGTCAGATTGTTCCCCTTCAGCAAACCATATTCTTTCATCCACTACACATTTTACTCATCAAAAATCCTCGCTGAATTTTTTACTCACGGTTCCTGAGTCTTGCAATTCTCTCCCCCGCCTGTTTTTCATAACCGATATCCGTAGGGCAGTAAAATCTTTCCCCTTCTATCTCTGTGGGAAGGTATTGCTGCTTCACATAATGTTCGGGATAATCATGAGCATATTTATATCCCACTCCGTGTCCGAGTTTGGCAGATCCTTTATAATGTGCATCCTGCAAATGCGGCGGAACTGTGGTTTTTCGGTTTTTCACTGATTCCATAGCAGCACCAATCGAAAGGCAGGAAGCATTGCTTTTCGGAGCACAGGCAATATAGTTCACTGCCTCCGCCAAAATAATCTGTGCTTCGGGCATACCGACTCTTTCTACAGCCTGAGCAGCTGCGGAAGCAACCACCAGTGCCTGAGGATCTGCCATTCCTACATCCTCAGCAGCACTGATCATGATCCTTCTGGATATGAACTTGATATCTTCTCCGGCATACAGCATCTTTGCCAGATAGTAAACAGCAGCATCCGGATCTGAACCTCTCATACTTTTTATAAATGCTGATATGGTATCGTAATGCTGATCTCCCGTCTTATCGTATCTTACCACCCTTTTCTGAATACATTCAGAAGCAGTTTCGAGATCAATATGTATCTTTCCGTCAGCACTCCGCTCCGTTGTCAGAACTCCCAGTTCCACCGCATTGAGCGCTGCTCTGGCATCCCCTCCGGAAATGTCAGCAAGAAATTCCAGTGCATCCGGCGAGATCACTGCATTGTAGCTTCCCATCCCCTTTTTCTCATCTGTCACCGCACGCATCAAAAGCTTTTTGATATCCTCTTTCTCCAGAGACTTTAACTCGAAAATAATCGAACGGGAAATCAATGCACCATTGACTTCAAAATATGGATTTTCTGTGGTTGCACCAATCAACACCAAAGTTCCATCTTCTACAAAGGGCAAAAGATAATCCTGCTGTCCTTTATTGAAGCGGTGAATCTCATCCACGAAAAGAATGGTTTTCTTTCCATACATCCCCAGTCGCTGCTGCGCTTCTTTGACCACTTCTTCCATATCTTTCTTACCTGCAGTAGTCGCATTTAACTGTGTAAAATGTGCACTGGTCGTATTGGCGATCACCTTGGCAAGTGTAGTTTTTCCTGTCCCCGGCGGTCCATAGAAAATCACTGATCCCAATTTGTCAGCTTTGATTGCCCGATAAAGCAATTTATCTTTACCAATAATATGCTCCTGTCCAACCACTTCTTCCAAAGTAGTTGGACGCATCCTCGAAGCCAGTGGTGATTCATTTTCCAACGCAGTTTCTTTCATATAATCAAATAAATCCATAATCGTTCCTGTCTCCTGCTGTATCATACTACAGATTCCATAAAGCAACAGAACTATTGTAACAAAAATTCTATATTCAGGCAATCATAAATCTTATTCAACCATATCCGCACTCATCCTATGCGTCGAATTCGTATAAATTCCGACTGTCCCCTGTGGAATCATCCGTATTGTCACTTGACCAACACTGATCCGCATAACGCAAAATTCCCATGTCCACTCTGGAATCACCGCCCGAACAGGTCTCAAATTCCACTTTATATAACGGATATCCTCGTTTTCACCCAGAAGCTTTTTTATGAAATTTATAATAAAATCCTTTACTTCCGGTTTGCTAATATTAAAGTATACTGATTTCTTGCCTGCATCAGCTCTTGGTTTTCAAAGCGATATATCCAGTTCTGATGCGAACGATATAAACCGCTGTCCGGGTTTGTCCCGCCCGGTCACTGTACCTTTGACCAAACCATCCATCATCAATGACAAACAGTTCCACACCTAGCTTTGCAGCACGTCTGGCAAGTTCTTTCTAACTCTCGACCCGTACATCAAAAAGTATTGCTTCCCATGAATTATACAATACACGTCCCGTTTTTCTGCCCGGTAAAAGATGATTATTTTCAAATGCATGAAGCTTTCTACCCATTGTGCCATAACCGCCTGCTGTAAAACCCACAGTCATGACCGGTGTTTGAATACTCTCACCCTTATATAAAGTATATGAAAAATCAGGATTAAAATGAGGTCCTGTATTTCCTGTGCGTGACTGAATAGTAAATCCTCCTGTTGTCAAATATTGTTCTTCCATATGAGATTCGGCGGCCCACTTGCCACTCAGATAACGGACACGATAGTTTTCTGTCTCGGAATTGAAACAGATGCTGATTTCAAGTTCTCAATCACAACCGGTTCACCCTCATTCGTCAAACGCATAGAACGTTCAATGATATCAAACTCTGGATAAATCTCTTCTTCTATCTCAAACACAAACTGCATCCTGCCACCGAGACGGAACTGAAATAATTCCAGATAGGAGCGAAGACAGGCAATTTCTTCCTTATTTGTAACAACATCATCTTTTTTCATAATTGGAAACAAAGTAAGATTTCCTTTTCTGACCATCTTCATTGTCTCTGTGATAGGTTTAAGTCGCTTTGCGAAAAAGTGAGTGCTGACATAATTACATGAAATAACTACTATAAAAGCAATGATACAATACGATGCAAGATGATAGGTGCGGATATCTTTCCCGATTGTCTGATCTACACACAGCTCATAATAAATATTGTAGTTGATTATTGTAGGCACCAGCTTTTCATAAAACCGTGAAGCCACATAAAAAGTCTTTCGGTGATTCAGAACCCGGAGAAAGGAACAGTCCGATGTCGGTCCATGATTCGAAACCGTTACACTGCCCTCGGTATCCACACAAACAGATAGAGATGAAACATATTCAATATACTTATGCACATCATCAGGAGCTGGCGTCTTTTGTTTTTCTTAAATAAGTAGATTCCTTTTCGCAAATCTTCACTCCACCACCATCTGATCCGCCGTAACAAATCGAAAGCCTTTTTCCTTCAACACATCCACAATCTGACATGCTGCTTCTATTGATGTCTGATATCCATCATGCATCAAAATAATATCGCCGTCTTCCACTTCCTTCAATACTCGGGAGGTAATCTTTTCTGTGCTCTTCAATTTCCAGTCCAGGGAATCTACACTCCAGAATATGGGAATCATTTCCACACCACAGTCCAGATGATCGTTCCATTCTCCATAAGGAGGGCGTATGTACATAGGATAAATTCCTGTATACTCATAAATCAGATTATTAGTTTTTACGATTTCCTGACAGGCGTTTTTATCCGAAAGCTTATTTAGCTGCACATGATGATAAGAATGATTACCCAACAGATGCCCATCCTGTGCCAGTTGTTTGACAGCCTCTTTATAATCTTCTATATTTTCTCCCAGCAAAAAAAAGGTTGCTGCCACATCCCTTTCTTTTAACTTCTGTGATAGCTGCATGGTATAGCTGCTGGGTCCATCGTCAAAAGTCAGTGCCACCCTCGGAGCTTCTTCATTGTAAATTGCGGCATCCACTTGTTTTGATTGAATATTCCACGCTGTATACAATAGGTGACATGCCGTCAGTCCTATGAGAGAAACACTAACCAAGACAACAATCTGTACACGCCTGTTTCTTTTGAAATATTTTCTTATATATCTGAACCTTTTCACAGAATCATCCTGCTGAACTTTTCCTTTATATATATGAAAAATACGGGTAAAATATTTAGAATTTTCCTTATTCTTCCTCATTCAACTGCTTGAAAATCTGATTCATATATGTGGATAACCCAACCACAAGAATCCCCTGCGTAACCGAGGCAAAAATAGCTGCCGCGATATCCTGCCCGTTTGTAAATGTAGCAGTAGACACCATCTATATGCTTCAGATAATGACGTCTGCTATACTCAGAACTCATGGTATATATTTGTCTTTCATAAATGCAGCCTGTTTCAACCATATTTCCAGAAAATATAATACAAATGCCACAATCAGCAGCTCCTGTTTCTTATAATTCTGAATTGCATCCACTCTTTTCCCTTGTTCCCAGTTGCCCTTCATTTGATTTATTATATGAAAAAACCCCGGAAATTTTCAATTTCCGGGGTTCAAGGATTCAATTAAGCCAATTTGCTTTTAGCCAGCTCAGCCAGTGTAGCAAAGCCTTCTGCATCGTTGATAGCCATGTCAGCCAGAACTTTTCTGTTCAGCTCAACACCAGCCAGTTTCAGACCATACATAAATTTGCTGTAGGACAGACCATTCATTCTTGCTGCTGCGTTGATACGAGCGATCCACAGCTGTCTGAACTGACGTTTTTTCTGTTTTCTTCCTGCATAGGAACTTGTCAGGGCACGCATAACAGACTGTTTTGCAACTCTGTACTGTTTTGATCTTGCTCCTCTGTAGCCTTTAGCCAGCTTCAGAACTCTATTATGTTTTTTCTTTGCATTTAATCCGCCTTTAATTCTTGCCATTTCTTATTTTCCTCCTTCAAACTCGATCTTATAAATAAGGTAAGATTTTCTTCATGTTCTTAACGTTTGTCTGATCCAGCACTGCTGCTTTACGAAGATTTCTCTTTCTCTTCTGAGTTTTCTTTGTTAAGATATGGCTTTTATAAGCTTTATTTCTTACGATTTTACCTGTACCTGTAGTTTTGAAACGTTTAGCAGCTGCTCTGCTTGTTTTAATTTTTGGCATTTTATATTCCTCCTTAATTTACCTGGTATTCTATTTTAACGTTTTTCAGTTAAAAACATAGTCATACTTCTGCCTTCCACTTTTGGCGCTTTCTCCACAACCGCAATGTCAGACAGCTTTTCTGCAAATTCATCCAGAATGTACTTACTGCTCTGCATATGTGCCATTTCTCTTCCGCGGAAACGCAGTGTTACTTTTACTTTATCTCCCTTGGAAATGAATTTCCTTGCAGCACCGACTTTTGTATTCAAGTCGTTGGTATCAATATTGGGAGACAACCGGACTTCTTTTACATCAATGATCCTCTGTTTTTTTCTGGCCTCTTTTTCTTTTCTGGCCATCTCATATCTGTATTTTCCATAATCGATGATCTTACATACAGGCGGCTTTGCCGTAGGTGCGATCTTTACCAGATCCAATCCTGCTTCCTGCGCACGCTTATACGCATCTCTCGCAGACATAATTCCCAACTGTTCCCCATTCTCGCCGATCAGACGCACCTCTCTGTCTCTGATCTGCTCGTTAATCATTAACTCGCTAATAGTAGTACACCTCCATCAAAAAAAGCAGATAGACAGACTATCCGCTTCAAAATCATACGATACTTTTATCGTTCTTATTAACCATAGTCACTCTGTTGTGCTAAGGTGAGAGCGGATACTCTTCTTTGTTTTTCATACCTATATAAAATATCATACCTGTTGGATGATGTCAAGCAATTTTTGCTTTTATTTTCGTTTTTCTTTGCTTTATCATTAACACTTTCTTTCCTAATACAATTCATCTTATCATATTTCTTATCAATATTTACAATTTCATTAATCTTCTTTTGACGTAACTTGTATATCTCTGAAAATCTGCTATAATGAAAAAGCATGTAGCCGATGATAATTCAGACTACAATCATCAACATATTTTCATAAAATATGTAAAAGGAGAAACCACTATGAAAATGAAATCTATACTTTCTATCATAACAGCTTGTACACTGCTGGTATCTATAACCGGCTGCAGTACAAAAGATACCGCCAAAGAACCGGAGCCGGAGAAATCTGAAATCCAAAATGAAGAATTCAACGCAGCTGACTATGCTGCTGCTTATCTGGACTGCTACTATAAGGGTGATGTTGCCGCATATTCACAGCTTTCCGGAGAATCCGAAGATACTTTACTCACATCCTATAATGATTATATTTCCTCCCAGTTGCCTTCGTTTCTCGAGCAGACGCAAGACACTCCCGGATCCGAGCTGGTAGCGCCTCAGCTATATCAGGATTATACTGATTTGTGGAAAAATATATTTGGCAGCACAAAATATCAGGTAACGAATGCAGAGCAAACCGATGATTATTATACCATAACACTGGAAACTCAGCAAATGGAGCTTTACACAAAAATGCAGGAAATTATGCCTGATAAAATTGAGCAGCTCTACGAAACTGCTTCTTACGAATCCGGTGACGAAACTACAGATAACCCTTATCAGAAGATGATGCTTGAAACTTATCAGGAAGCAATGCAGCAGATTACTTACGCTGACGCCAAAACTGCTGCCGTTTCTCTGGTCAAAACTGAAAATGATACTTGGGAAATTCCACAGGCTGATATGGAAAGCCTGAATACTATGTTAATCGATCTGGATGTTGCTGAAAATGGTTTTCTGGATGCCAATCCGGAAAATCTTCAAACAGAAGCCACCCCGAATCAAGAATACCCGGAAAACCTTGATCAGGTTCCTTCCTATCAGGTTGGCGAAACCATCACACTCCGACAGAATAATCAGGATATGGCCACCTTCTGTATCAACAGCGTGAAAGTAACCGATGAACGAAGTGATTTTGATTCTTCTAATCCGGAAAAAGTAATCATAATCAATTATACTTATCAGAACATCGGATATGATGATCCTATTCTGTATGATCAGATGAGCTTTCAGATTCTGGACGGTAAGACGGTTTGTGATCCCTATTATATAGAAAATCTTTTACCAGCAGATATTGCCTCCAAAGACGGGGATCCTGTTACCGCTTCCCTTTCGTATCAGGTGAGTGGTTCCTGTCAGGAGGTTATCATCTATGTAAATGGAGTTCAGATTGTTTTTCCATTCCAGGTTAAAGCTGATCTTTCCTAATAAATGTGATCCTTCGAAGAGTCTTTCTTTATATTGCATGTGAAAAGAGGTGCTGTATGCACCTCTTTTTTATATCATAGGAAAGTCTTATAAACTTTTTATTTTATTTGCACTGAAAAGTGCTGCAGCAGGTCTCTTCGCTGGTACATGCAGAAGCACCGGTAATATCAATCGCACCTGCATGACAATATTTTTCTTCATTAAACTTACAGGTGCATGCGGTACATCCTACCTCGATCGTAGAACAGCCACAACCGGTATCATTCGCGAAGTTACTTTCTGAACGTTCCCTAAAGCTTCCACATGCTGTCTCATCCATGGACTGTGCATGATCGCCCTGAACCTGGATATCACCTTTCGAACAAAGCTGTTCTTTATTGTATACGCATTTTACTGCTGTACATTTTAATGCTGGCATTACACATACCTCCTTTTTTGAATTTCTCAGTTAGTATGTGAGAAAAAATCGTTTTTATTCAGAATTTTTATTAATTATTTTTTTGATTGTCCCCAAAGGAGATACCATTATTCCGGAGAACGATCTCCTGGTCATTCATTCTGATTCTCGATAAACGGATCAGTCCGGCAAGTTATTCTCATAACTGCCGGACCAATCGTTCTACTGCTTTCTATTATATCTATTATTTTGACATAAAGGTTCATTATTTTCCCCCTTTGTCACACTTATTATAATAAAATCTTCCGCAAAACTGAATATATTCACCGTATTTTAACATAATAATCCGAGTAAATATTGATTTTCAGATTTCTCCAACATTTACCCTTGCATTATTTATGATATAATAACACTAATCAATTAATGCTTCAAAATGCATATACCACTGCATAATAAAAAAAATGATTTTCAGATAGGAGGTTCTCGTATGACCCATTCCCCTGAACATTTATTTGCAGCGCATCATCCGGACAAAACTTTTCTTGCAGAGCAATGTCTTCATTATTATAGTAATGTGATTTCAATCGCCTCTACTGGCGTACAGCCGGGACAGAAAACTGTTTCCTATCAGCACTCACACGATGATTATGAGTTTCTGATACCTTACGGTCCTATCCCTATGCTGATTTTGAAAGGACAAACTTATTACGGAGAAACCGGATATGTATATCCTTCCAATCCTGGCGATATTCATGGAACGAAACTTCGGGTATCCAATACCCCCTATGATACTATCGTCATCGATAAAGTTTATTTTGAAGATATACGGAAGAATTTGAAGTACGAGGACTGGAACCTCGATGTGAGAATGCCTCTTACGGAAGATATTAAAACTTATGTTCAATATTTTAAAAGAGAATTCAACCGAAAAGAAGCCTGTGATGTCAGAAAACTTCAGGCACTGTCATATCTTCTCGCTGCATCTTTAGCGGAAGCGGGAAGTGCCGATGCGCACCAGGTAGAGCCCTCTTCTTACAGTTATCAAAAAGGAATGTTCCAGATTGCCTCATACATCAACACCCATTACACAGAACCTCTGACGATCAATATGCTCGCAGATTTGTGTAATATTTCCCCGACATATTTTATTTCTGCTTTCAAAAAAGCAATTGGTGTGTCTCCCCACCAATATCTTTCCCGCCTGCGGCTGGCAAATGCACGGCGGCTGTTGGAGACTACCAATTACTCTGTTCAGGAAATTGCCCTGATGTGCGGCTTTCAAAAACCAAATACTTTTACATCTCTGTTTAAAAGTACCCATGGACTGACGCCTCAGCAATATCGAAAAGCACAGGCGGAAGATCATGGCAAGACAGAGGAATGACGTCAAAAAGACTGATATAAACCTTTCGGTTTCCATATCAGTCTTTTTCGTTCAAAACAGTTTTGTACCAATAGTAAATTTTCTCTTATAAGCTCTTTTCCAGCTTTTCCATCATTTCATCGATGTCCGCTTCTGTGATTACGAGCGGCGGCACCAGACGCAATACATTGGAACCTGCTGAAATCACCAGAAGACCATTTTCAATGGCTTTTGTTACCACTTCTCCTACCGGCTTCCCTTCCAGAACCAATCCCTGCATCAGTCCTTTTCCACGTCTTTTGGTAATAAAATCGTATTTTTCTACAAGACTATCCAATTTTTCCTCCAGATATGGGGTGATCTGACGCACGTGCTCAATAATATTTTCTTCCTCAAACAAATCAAATACCTTGCTCACAGCTGCGCAGGCAAATGGATTACCTCCATAAGTAGTTCCATGATCTCCCGGAACCAGCGATGCATTTGCCGTCTTCTCATTCAGAACAAACGCACCTACCGGTACGCCGCATCCCAATGCCTTTGCACAGGTCATAACATCCGGCATAACACCATACCCCTGGCAGGCAAACATGTCACCGGTTCTTCCCATGCCGCACTGGATTTCATCCAATATCAACAGAATATCTTTCTCATCACAAAGCTTTCTTACTCCTTTGATAAACTCCGGATCTGCCGGATAAATACCTCCTTCACCCTGAACAGTCTCCATTATAATACCACAGGTTTTATCCGTAATCTGTGCTTTTACACTCTCCAGATCATTAAACTTTGCAAATTTCACGCCGCCGATCAAAGGTTTAAACGGTTCCTGATAATGTGCGTTTCCTGTTACGGAAAGAGCGCCCAGACTTCTTCCATGGAAGGAATGATCCATGGCGATAATTTCATGATCTGTACATCCGTCTTTCAGATACGCATATTTACGTGCTACCTTGATCGCCCCCTCAATTGCCTCGGTACCACTGTTTGTAAAAAACACTTTTGACAGACCGGAAGCTTTCACTAGTTTTTGGGCTGCCTCTATCATAGGTATATTATAATACAGGTTTGATGTGTGTATCACTTTATCAATCTGATCTTTCAGTGCCTGGCTGTATTTGGGATTATTGTAGCCCAGTGCAAATACAGCAATACCGGCTGCAAAGTCCAGATACTCTTTCCCTTCCATATCATACAGGCGAACTCCCTGTCCTTTCTCCAGAACAATCTGAAACCTGTTGTAAGTATGCAGAATTACCTGTTCTGCCTGATCCATATATTCTTTACTGCATGACATCATAGTCCTTCATCTCATCCTTTCGTAAAATAGCAGTTCCGATACCTTTATTTGTGAAAATTTCCAGAAGCAGGCAATGCGGAATCCTTCCATCCAGAATATGCACACGGGAAACGCCCTGTTCGATCGCATCAATACAATTCTGAAGTTTCGGGATCATGCCGCCGCCTACATTTCCATTGGCAATCAGTTCTTTTGCCTCTGCTACAAACAATTTAGAAAGCAGTGTAGAAGGATCCTGCGGATCCAGATATACCCCTTCAATATCCGTAAGGAAAGCCAGTTTTTCCGCTTTCACCTCTTTTGCGATCGCACATGCCGCATCATCCGCATTGATATTATAGGTCTGAAACTCTCCATCCATTCCAACCGGGCAAACGATCGGAAGAAAATCTTTCTCCAGAAGATCGTAGATTACTTTGGGATTAACACTCGTAATATTTCCTACAAAACCGATATCTTCTCCGTTTGAATATTTTTTCTCTACAGTCAGAAGTCCACCGTCTTTTCCGCTGATTCCCACTGCTTTCACTCCAAGGGACTGTACCAGCGTAACCAGCTCTTTGTTTACTTTTCCAAGAACCATCTCGGCAACTTCCATCGTATCTTTATCTGTAACCCGAAGACCATTGATAAATTTCGGCTCCATACCGACTTTTCCCACCCAACGGCTGATCTCCTTTCCTCCGCCATGGACGATGATCGGTTTGAATCCGACCAGTTTCAGAAGAACTACATCCTGAATGACCTGACGTTTCAGGTTATCATCCACCATTGCACTTCCACCGTATTTTACTACTATGATTTTTCGATTAAACCGCTGTATATAAGGAAGTGCTTCAATCAGCACTTCTGCCTTCTGTAAATATTCTGAATTAACCATCATTTCTCCTCCATCCTGTCATGTTATTTCTACAGACACTGCCTGCTGTCACACATGCATCCATTTATGAGCGGTAATCTGCATTGATTGTTACATATTCATGAGTCAGATCACAGCCCCATGCAGTAGCAGATAATTCACCCATCTTGATATCGGCAATTGCCGTCACTTCTTTTTCCGATAAAATCTTAGTCGCTGTCTCCTCGCTATAATCAGTAGCGACACCATTTTCAATGATTTTGATCTTTCCTGCTGCACTCTCAAAATAAAGATCTACTTTTTCCGGATCAAAGATTGCTCCGGAATAGCCCATCGCACATAAAATACGTCCCCAGTTGGCATCGTGTCCATAAATAGCCGCTTTGGTCAGATTGGATGTAACGATGGATTTACTCAAAGTCACTGCCTGTTCTTTACTTTCTGCTCCAATAACTTTTACTTCAAACAGCGCAGTTGCACCTTCTCCATCAGAAGCAATTTTCTTTGCAAGGCAGGTATTGACATACAGCAGTGCTTCCAGAAATTTCTGATAATCCGTATTTTCTTCTGCGATTTCCGGATTGCCGGCCATACCATTGGCAAGTAAAAGAACTGTGTCATTCGTTGAAGTATCTCCATCTACAGAAACCATATTGTAAGTATCTTTTACTACTGTACTCAGTGCCTTCTGCAGCATTTCTTTGGAAATAACTGCATCTGTTGTCACAAATCCAAGCATGGTACACATATTCGGATGAATCATACCGGAACCTTTACACATTCCGCCCAGAGTTACTGTTTTTCCCCCGATCTCCAGTGATACTGCCACTTCTTTGGACACTGTATCTGTTGTCATAATCGACTGAGCTGCCAAAGCTCCTGCTTCTCTTGAAGGAGAAAGCAGTGGAACCAGTTTTTCCACACCCTGTCCCAATAAATCCATCGGAAGCTGCTTTCCAATCACACCAGTAGATGCTACCAGAACAGCATCCTCCGGAATATTCAGTTCTTTTGCTGCAATTTTAGCTGTCTCTTTACAATAGGAAAGGCCTTCTTCTCCTGTACAGGCATTTGCCACACCGCTGTTACATACAATTGCCTGCGCTGTCGGATGATTGTATACAATATCCTGATCCCATTTTACCGGCGCAGCTTTTACAATATTGGTAGTAAATGTTCCTGCTGCCACACAGGGTTTTTCACTGTACACCATGGCCATATCTTTCGTATTTCCTTTTTTAATGCCTGCCGCAAGGCCTGCTGCAAGAAATCCCTTTGCTGCGGTAACACCGCCATCTATTATTTTCATATTTTTTCTCCTCACATATTTTCAAATAGAACTTTATGGAAACATTGGTACCAGTTCCAGCCCTTCACTCTCTTTCAGTCCAAACATAAGATTCATATTCTGAACTGCCTGACCTGCTGCACCTTTGACCAGATTGTCTATAGCACCCATCATGATGATCCGTCCGGTTCTTGGATCAATCTTAAAGTTTACATCTACATAATTGCTTCCTTCCACCCATTTTGTCTGGGGGCATACATCTTTTTCAAGGACACGGACAAATTTTTCATCTGCATAATATTTATCATAAACTGCTTTCACTTCTTCATAAGTCACTCCCTTAGTCAAAGCAGCATAAGCAGTAGCCAGAATTCCTCGATTCATGGGAACCAGATGAGGCGTAAAATTCAGCCTGATCTGTTTACCACAAGCATAACCCAGCTGTTCTTCAATCTCCGGTGTATGACGATGCGTTGCCACTCCGTATGCTTTCATATTTTCATTGACTTCGCAGAAAAGATTGTCCACCTTCGCTCCTCTTCCTGCTCCGGAAGTTCCGGATTTTGCATCAATGATGATCGTATCCGGATCAATCAGACCTTCTTTTACCATCGGATAACAGGTAAGAATACTACAGGTAGTATAACATCCCGGATTTGCCACCAGTCTGGCTCCTTTTACATCCTCCCGATTGATCTCGCACAACCCATAAACAGCTTCACCTATATACTGTGGAGATTTATGCTCAATTTTGTACCATTCTTCATAAACTTTCACATCTTTGATACGGAAATCCGCACTCAAATCGATCACTTTTGTTTTTGATAAGATATCCTCATTCATTAAGGAAGCACACAGTCCCTGGGGAGTTGCAGTAAAAATCACATCCACCTGCTTTGCCAGTTCTGCCATATTATCATCCATACATTTCGCATCTACCAGCTGAAAAAAATTCTGATAAATAGATGCATATTTCTGATCGATATAGCTTCTAGAACCATACCATACGATTTCTGCTTCTTTATGTGCCAGAAGGATTCTTACCAGTTCGGATCCTGCGTATCCTGTAGCACCAATAATTCCTACTTTGATCATGGTTACTCTCCTTATAATATGTAATTACATCATCCTGATTCTCTGTCATCCCGTGGGTTTTCCCACAAAACACGGAATATCCGACATCGTTTCCTTATTTTACGCTCTCCAAACAGTAAAGTAAAGAGATTTTTATTGTTCCGATTTATCAGGCTTGCATAATTATACATCATAAGTGTATATTATGCAAGTTTTTTTATTTTTTTTCATTTGCCTATTGATTTTTCCCGTAACATGATGTATATTATGCCATGTGATATTCATTAGCACCTGTTAAAATTGTATTTTCTTTTGAATATCGGTGAATAAAAATACATCTTTGTTTTTATTCCCTTCATCTATATCAAACTTATTATCTCAGGAGGAACATATTATCATGAAAGAAAAAGTTATTTTAGCGTATTCCGGCGGTCTCGACACTACAACATTGATTCCATGGCTGAAAGAAACCTTTGACTATGAAGTGATCTGTTGCTGTATCAACTGCGGTCAGGGAGCAGAACTGGAAGGTCTGGATGAAAGAGCAAAACTTTCAGGAGCTTCCAAATTATATATTGAAGATATCATCGATGAATTCTGTGATGATTTTATAATGCCATGTGTGCAGGCTGGTGCCGTATACGAACATAAATATCTGCTGGGAACTTCCATGGCACGTCCTGTTATCGCAAAACGTCTGGTTGAAATCGCAAGAAAGGAAGGCGCTACTACCATCTGCCACGGTGCAACTGGAAAAGGAAATGATCAGATTCGTTTTGAACTGGCTATCAAAGCACTTGCTCCTGATCTGAAAATTATCGCTCCATGGCGTATGACAGATGTATGGACCATGCAGTCCCGTGAAGATGAAATTGATTATTGTAAACAGCACGGTATTGATCTTCCTTTTGATCACAGCCACAGCTACAGCCGTGACAGCAACTTGTGGCATATCAGTCATGAAGGATTGGAACTGGAAGATCCCGCAAACGAGCCAAACTTTGATCATATGCTCGTTATGGGTGTTACTCCTGAGAAAGCACCTGATGAGGCAGAATATGTAACTATGACTTTTGAAGCCGGTATTCCTAAAACTCTGAATGGAAAAGAAATGAAGGTTTCTGAGATCATCACTCAGCTGAATGCTCTCGGCGGAAAACATGGCATCGGTATTATTGACATTGTCGAAAATCGTGTAGTTGGTATGAAATCCCGTGGTGTATACGAAACTCCCGGAGGGACCATTCTGATGGCGGCTCACGAACAGCTTGAAGAGTTAATCCTGGATCGTGAAACAATGGAAGCTAAGAAGAAACTGGGCAGCCAGTTTGCACAGATCGTATACGAAGGAAAATGGTTTACTCCTCTTCGTGAAGCAATCCAGGCTTTTGTTGAATCCACGCAGAAATATGTGACCGGTGAAGTAAAATTCAAATTGTATAAAGGTAATATCATCAAAGCAGGTACCACTTCCCCATACAGCCTGTATAACGAATCTCTGGCATCCTTTACAACAGGTGATATGTATGACCACAATGATGCAAGTGGATTTATCACTCTGTTCGGACTTCCTCTGAAAGTTCGGGCAATGAAACTGGCAGAAGTTCAAAATAATAACAAATAAGTACCTTTAGACGGTAATTCATTCCAAAAACATTTGAAATGAATTACCGTCTTTGTTTTTTCCTTCTCTTATGGAACAAAATATATATTATCGCAAAAACAGGATTGTATTTTATTTGTTACAATTGTATAATATTTAAGTAACTATTTACAAAAGGATTATTTATAAAGGGGAATTATGAATAAAAAATACAATCGAATATGGACGCTGGCATTAGCCAGTATGCTTAGTTTATCGTGTTCATTGCCTGTCAGTGCTTCCATAACAGGTAGCTCACAGGCAATTCAGCAGGAGGAGTCTTTATCAGACAGTGCAGATCAAATTCCGGCAGATTTTTTGTATGCAGAACTGTCTGAGGATCAATTGACACAAAACGTAGTGATCAAGCTGGATTCTGATTGCACGCCTAGTTCTGCTGTTCTTTTTTCAGAAGTGTCCGGAGAACAGGAAGAGACAGTCGCTTTTCAGATTATTGAAAATTATGTATCTTTCTCACTTCCTGCATCTGAAAACAGGACTTTTCAGAAAATAGATTTTTCTGTCGACGACACAAATTATACTACCAGCCTTCTCCCATTGGAAAATGGAACCCAGTTGGATCAGGAGGATTTTGAGGAAGCGCTGAACACAGAACCGGCTGCTGCCACACTCTCTCTGGAAGAAGAGTCCTCTGAAATGGTTGATAATTGTGTAATTACCACCACACTTAACGACGAGATAGACACTCAAGAGCTGGCAGTTTCCGTTGCTGCCACCCTTTCTTTACAGACTTCGGATCAGGTTGAACCATTAACTGCGAGCAACCAGAAAAAGGTCATTGTATTGGATCCGGGACACGGAAGTGCCGGTACAGGTACATATAGAAACTGGGGCGATTTTGTAATCGATGAAGCTATTATCAATTATAAAATCACCACTTACACGAAAGAGGCTTTGGAAGCCAATTATGCCAATATTGCTGTTTACACCACAAAGGTATCTCAGAACGAGAATCCTTCACTTGAAAATCGTGTCCGTTATGCAGTTGACAAACAGGCTGATATTTTTGTAAGCCAGCATGTCAATGCAACCGGAGAAACTGTCACCAGTGCAAGTGGTGTATTGGCTATGGTTCCCAAACTGGATGCCAGCCATGATTATCATCACGACGCCGCACAGGCTTCCCTCGATATGGCACAGTCCATTTTGAATGAACTGGCAAATCTTGGGTTCAAAAATATGGGCTTTCAGGAACGTCTGACAGAGAATAGTTCAAAATATCCTGACGGTTCTTATGCGGATTATTATGGGATTGTCAAACACTGTCGTATCAACAATCTTCCCGGTGTGATTATCGAGCATGGATTTGCCAACAACTGGAATGATGCATCAAAGCTGAAGGACGGAAATATGTTAAAAAAGATAGGCGAGGCTGATGCCAAAGGAATTGCCTCTTATCTGAACCTTTCCAGTGGCACTTCTGCCCCACCCACCGACAATACCGGCGTTGCAGGACACACTTTCCTGGATCATTCTTCCAGCGCCTCAGCCGGATGGAAGTATATTGATAACAAATGGTATTATTACGATACAAACGGAAAAATGACTACCGGATGGCAGAAAGTTAACGGCTCCTGGTATTACATGGACAGCAACGGAGTCATGCAGACCGGATGGCTCAAGCTCAACGGCAAAAAATATTATTTGACTTCCAGCGGTGCGATGGCTACCGGATGGCTTCATCTGAATAATAACTGGTATTTCCTGGATGCTTCCGGTGCTATGCTTACCGGGTGGCAAAAAATTGGCAGTACCTGGTATTATCTGGAATCGCCTTCCGGCATTATGGCATCCGATACCTGGATCGGTCCCTATTATGTAGATTCTTCCGGAGCATGGATCGAGGATAAAACCCCGTCCGACTCCTCTTCTACAACTCAAACGGATCAGTGGATTCTCTCCGGCAATCGCTGGTGGTATCGACATGCAGATGGCAGTTATACCAGCAGAGATTGGGAAAAAATTGATGGCATCTGGTATCTTTTTGATGCGGATGGCTGGATGCTTACCGGGTGGCAGAAAGTCAACGATATCTGGTACTATATGAACAGCTCAGGTGCTATGCTTACCGGGTGGCAGAAAATCAACGGTACTTGGTATTTTATGAACGGCTCAGGTGCTATGCTTACCGGGTGGCAGAAAATCAACGGCATCTGGTATTATATGGATCGTTCAGGTGCCATGCTTACCGGGTGGTTGGAAGACAATGACATCCTGTATTATCTGGATGACTCAGGTGCTATGCTCACAGGAACTCAAATCATTGACGGAGAAACATATACGTTCAATGCAAGCGGTGCATTGATTGCCTGAAAAATACTTTCAGTCATATAAATCACAAAAAAGGATTGTATCGGATAAACCGGTACAATCCTTTTTGTGATAAAATGTATCATTTTAATCCTCATCCACATATTTCTGAATATTGGACGCATTCACATATTTTTTCATCTGATCTCCCCGGATTACCACAAGTGTGGGTGCCTGCATGATACCATACCGGGATACCAGTTCCGGATTTTTCTCTGCATCAATCACCTGATATTCTTCTCCCGCAAGCATCTCTTTGGCAATCTTACAGTTCGGACAAGTACTTGTTGTAAAAAGATATTTGACAGTATCCGGATGTTGGATCTTGATATCATCTCCAGACATAGTCACAACCGCTGTCTTTGACGGACGTGATCTCATTTCAGCTGCAGCCCTTGATGCCTGCGGCTGTTTTTCTGCTTTTTCTTCTTTTTTCTCACAAACGGTATCCGTTGAAGGAGCTTTTGAATTCAAAATGTCATAGACCGTACGATTCTTATACTCCTGTGCTTTTCCGTCGTTCCAGTTTTGAACCGGACGATAATAACCGGTGATTCTGCTGTAAACCTCTGATTTTTTGCCACAGGACGGACAGTTAAAGTGCTCACCTGCTATATAACCATGATCCTTACATACCGAATAAGTCGGTGAAAGCGTATAATATGGCAGGCGATAATTCTCCGCAATCTTTCTTACCAATCTAGCTGCTGCTTGCCAGTCAGGCAATTTTTCTCCCAAAAAAGCATGAAATACCGTACCGGAAGTATACAGAGTCTGCAGTTCATCCTGAATATCCAAGGCATCAAAAATATCGGATGTGTAATCCACCGGAAGATGAGAGCTGTTAGTATAGTATGGAGTATCTCCCACATGACCTGCCGTAATGATATCCGACCAACGCTTCCGGTCATGTTTTGCCAGACGATAGGCTGTGGATTCTGCCGGAGTTGCTTCCAGATTATACAAATCTCCATACTCTTCCTGATAATCGGAGAGACGTTCTCTCATATGGATCAATACTTTTTTAGAAAATTCCTGGGTCCTCTGATCAGACATATCAGCCCCTATCCATCTTGCATTTAATCCTGCTTCATTCATACCCACAAGACCGATAGTTGAAAAATGATTATTAAAATTGCCCAGATACCGCTTTGTATAAGGATACAAGCCCTCATCCAACAACTTGCTTATTACTTCCCGCTTTATATGCAGTGAGCGCGCAGCCAGATCCATCATATGATCCAGACGTTCAAAAAATTCTTTCTCATCTTTGGACAAATATGCTATTCTCGGCATATTGATGGTTACAACCCCTACAGAACCGGTACTTTCACCAGAACCAAAGTAACCGCCTGTTTTCTTACGCAGTTCCCGCAAATCCAAGCGCAGACGACAGCACATGCTTCGCACATCGCTTGGCTTCATATCACTGTTGATATAATTGGAGAAATATGGAGTACCGTACTTGGATGTCATCTCAAACAACAGCCTGTTATTCTCTGTGTCTGACCAGTCAAAATCTTTTGTAATGGAATAGGTCGGAATCGGATACTGGAAGCCACGTCCATTGGCATCCCCCTCGATCATTGTCTCGATAAATGCCTTATTTACCATATCCATCTCTTTTTTGCAGTCTTTATATTTGAAATCCATCTCTTTTCCGCCTACAATTGCCGGAAGCTCTGCAAGGTCATCCGGCACAGTCCAATCCAGTGTAATATTGGAAAATGGCGCCTGAGTTCCCCAACGGCTTGGTGTATTTACGCCATAAATAAAAGATTCAATACACTTTTTCACTTCCGGATAAGTCAGGTGATCTGCTTTGACGAACGGAGCCAGATACGTATCAAAGGAAGAAAATGCCTGTGCTCCTGCCCACTCATTCTGCATGATTCCCAGGAAGTTGACCATTTGATTACACAATACACTCAAATGCTTTGCAGGTGCTGATGTAATCTTCCCTTCTATACCGCCTAATCCTTCTTTAATCAGCTGTTTCAGTGACCATCCCGCACAATACCCTGTCAACATAGATAAATCATGAATATGGATATCTGCATTCCTGTGCGCATCGGCAATTTCCTCATCATAAATCTCTGACAACCAGTAATTTGCTGTAACTGCACCGGAATTGCTGAGAATAAGGCCTCCAACAGAATAAGTCACCGTTGAATTCTCTTTTACCCGCCAGTCCTCTACCTTTACATAGCTGTTGACAATTTCTTTATAATCGAGAATCGTAGATTTCATATTACGAACTTTTTCTCTCTGCTTGCGGTAAAGAATGTATGCCTTTGCCACTTCCGCATAACCGCACTGAATCAGCACATTTTCCACACTGTCCTGAATCGCTTCCACAGTAATCTGATCATTACTGATTTTATTCTGAAAATCAGCAGTAACACGAAGTCCAAGCATCTCCAACATATCCTGTGTATAATTCTTCTCGTTAGCCGCAAAAGCCTTTCTGATTGCCTCTGTTATTTTACTAAGCTGAAACTCAGCAATTTCTCCATCTCTTTTTACAACTTCAAACATCTTATTACCCCAAAACCTTTCTTACCCAAAACTATCGAAAACCAACTTTATCGTTTCCATTCTTATGCGTGTATGTCTATACTAACAAACCAGCTCTTTACTGTCAATAGAAAAAGCACTATATATTGTGCTTTTATTTTGTCAAACACAATATATAGTGTTTTATTATGTAACCTTGAATATACCGTAATACACCAGGATTTCAAGGTTTTCTCATTCTTTCATACATACTTCTGTAAACCAGCATTCTCAAATCTGGCTATAGATTTCCATCGGAATATAAGCTTTCACGGCAATTCCCTCCGGCAGATATTCTTCTTCCATCACTTCTCCATAGCTCCTGATCTGCGCAATAATCCCTGCTTTCTCATAAGGATACAGTCTTTCAATATAAATCTGATCCTCTCTCAGAATTTGCTCTAACAGTTCCTTCAGCTCATCCAGCCCCTGTCGGCTTCTGGCAGAAATATTCAATACATAATCTGCCTGAAAGTCCCGCAGCTGCTCTTTATCTGTACAGATATCCTGTTTATTAAACAATGTGATTATCTTTTTATCAGATACGCCAAGCTGACGCAGTGTATCATATACCACATGCATATGTTCTTCTTTCTGAGGATTGGAAGCATCCACTACATGAAGAATCAGATCAGCAAATTTTGCTTCTTCCAGTGTACTTTTAAAAGCTTCTATCAGATGATGGGGTAGTTTGCGTATAAAACCTACGGTATCTGTAAGCAGAATCTGCTGTTTTCCCGGCAGATCCAGTACTCTGGTAGTTGGATCCAGCGTAGCAAAAAGCTGATCCTCTTCCAGCACATCCGATCCCGTCAGCTGATTTAACAGCGTAGATTTCCCGGCATTGGTATAACCTACGATAGCTGCAACCTTGGTTCGCTTTTTTTCTCTTTGACTTCGTATCAGTTCTCTGTGCCTCTGTACCTCTTCCAACTGTTCTTTCAGCTGTCCGATTCTGGCATGAATCATACGGCGATCCATCTCCAGTTTCTTTTCTCCCGGACCTCTTGTACCAATTCCTCCTCCCAGACGGGAAAGAGAAGCTCTCATACCTACCAGACGAGCTGCTCTGTATTTAAGCTGTGCCAGTTCCACCTGTATTTTACCTTCACTGGTCTTTGCTCGGCTGGCAAAAATATCAAGAATCACCATGGTTCGATCCATTACTTTGCATTCCAGTTCCTGTTCCAGATTATTCATCTGAGCCGGCGACAGCTCATCGTCACAGATTACCCCCGTAGCATCCAGATCATAAAGAAGTTCTTTCAATTCTTCCAGTTTTCCTTTTCCCAGATACGTAGCCGGGTGGACAGACTCTCTGCTCTGCATTACAGTTCCTACAGCTGCCGCACCTGCTGTTTCTGCCAATTCACGCAGTTCCAGCAACGACTGAACGGTATCGTCCCCGTCACAGGTCTGGACTCCCACAAGAATTACCCGCTCCATCTGTTCCCCCATCTCATACATATGCATTCCTCCTGCTATCTGGTAGAAAGAAATTCATTTTCTCTCAAAGCATCCGGATCATCCGGATATTGTTCAAGAAAAACTTTCATTTTTTCTTTTGCGGTATCAAAATCACATTTTCCTTCATATGCCACAATTTCATTATACAAAAGTCCTCTTGTCTCCTCAGAATTATTCTCTGCAAGTCCCCTTTGAATATTTTCAAGGGCACTGTCATAATTCTCCTCATAAATGTCACATATCGCAAGACCATTGTACGCTCTGGCACCATTTTCACTCTGTGAAAGATATTCCTTATACATAGATCTTGCACTGGTCGAATCATCCGTCTCCAGATAGATTCTTCCCAAAAGAAGCATTGCATCCTCATATTCCAGCTCCAAGGCCTGAATCAGCGCTTCTTTTGCTTTATCATAATCTTTCCGATACTCATATATTCTGCCTCGATGATAATAGTCTTCCCCGGTCTCCGGCTCCATCGACAGAGCCTGTTCCAGATAGACATCACCATCTACCGCCTTATTTTTGTCTGCATATATCTGATATATATTGATATACAGATTATAATCTTTACAACCCTCAACTGCTCTTGCAAAATCTTTTCCGGCATTTTCATAATCGTTCCGGTTCATATACACTTTTCCCCTCAGGAAAAAGGCCTGGGGATCCTCTCCCTTTTTCAGAATATCCCCATAAACCCCAAGTGCTTTATCCACTTCTCCCTGCAGCAAACGGGCTTCAGCCAGATAATACATGACATCCTTTTCGAATTCTTCATTCTCATCATCCATGGAATTCAAACTTCTGGAAAATGCAGCGATTGCCTCCGGATAAGATTTTTTGGACAACCAGGCAATTCCATATGCTCTGTATGCCTCCGGCAATCTTTCTTCAGCCTGGATCACCTGTTCAAGCTCTTCAATAGCGGCATCATAATCTCCCTGTTCAATAGCAGCAATACCGCTCTCGTAATATTGATCCACTCTGTCATCACTGCAGCCGGAAACCATGAAAATCAGACATCCCAGTATCGCCAAAAACTTTTTCATTATAGAATCAGACCCTCTTTATCCATAACATCAATCACTTTATCAACCATTTCTTTGCAGATCGCATCTTTTTTAGCTTCTACCATAACACGGATTACCGGCTCCGTTCCACTTTCTCTTACCAGAATTCTTCCGTCGCTGCCCAGCTCCTTTTCTACCTGTGCAATAATTTCCTTCACAGCCGCATTATTTCTTGCAGCCGCTTTATTAGACACCCGGACATTTTTCAGAAGCTGCGGATAAATAGTAACTTCTGAAGCCAGCAGATTCAATGGAAGTTTCTTTTCAATCATAACCTCCATCACCATCAGTGAAGTAAGAATACCATCACCTGTGGTAGCATGCTTACTGAAAATAATATGACCGGACTGTTCTCCGCCAAGACTGTGACCATTCGCCATCATATTTTCACATACGTATTTATCTCCAACAGCCGTCTGTTCATACTTAATTCCTGCCCTGTCGCACGCTTTATACAGTCCCAGATTTGACATGACTGTGGTAACGATCGTATTATGTTCCAGTTTTCCCTGCTCCATCAGATACTTACCGCAGATATACATAATCAGATCACCATTAATAATATTCCCCAGATGATCCACTGCAATACATCTGTCAGCATCACCATCATAAGCAAATCCCACATCCAGATGTTTTTCTTTGACAAACTTCTGCATGACTTCAATATGTGTGGATCCGCAATTTGTATTAATGTTCGTTCCATCCGGTTCGTTGTTGATCACATAGGTTTTTGCTCCCAGAGCGTCAAATACGCTTTTTGCAACAGAAGAAGCGCTTCCGTTTGCACAGTCCAGACCAACTCTGTAGTTTTTAAAAGAACGGGTAGGAATAGAAATCAGATATCCGATATACCGATTTCTTCCTGCAGAAAAATCTACTGTTCGCCCCACATTCTCACGCACTGCATAAGGAACTCTGGGTTTTTCATCATCAATATACTTTTCAATCTGTTCTTCCACATCTGCTTCCATCTTTTGTCCATTTCCATTGATGATTTTGATACCATTATCATAAAACGGATTATGGCTGGCTGAAATCATGATACCACAGTCAAAATTTTCCGTACGCACAACATAGGAAACACTCGGGGTAGTAGTCACATGCAACAGATATACATCAGCTCCCGATGCTGTCAATCCTGCTACGAGAGAATACTCAAACATATAACTGCTTCGTCTGGTATCTTTTCCGATCACAATCTGTGCTTTATGATCTTTTCCAAAATACCATCCCAGAAAACGACCAACTTTAAAAGCATGCTCCACTGTAAGATCTACATTTGCCTCTCCACGGAAACCATCTGTTCCAAAATATTTACCCATTATTTTTTCCTCCTACTTTTCAAAAAGGCGGTTGCCATATACTCCCTGCTCTATCAATTTCTGTATTTCTTGTACAACAGATTCTCTGTCTTCCTGATAAGTCACTCCAAACCAGTGTGAATGCGTTTTCAAAACTGTAACTTCCGCTTTATCCGCTTTAAGCATCTGGTCTACTTTTGACGGCAGCAGATACTCTTTTTTCAGATCACCCTCAGGGATTTCCTGAAGAAATGATACAAATCCCGCTTCCAATACAGACAAAAATTCCGGCTGAAATCCCCACATATTCATAGAAACCAGACTCTCCGGATTCAGAGGTTCTATACCAGTATCGGTTTCTACTCCTGCTCCCTCCGGTGTCTTTACAATATGGAATGTCTCCTGAATGCCTGATAGCTTCTTGTTATGATCCAACTTGCAGATTCCCCGGGTAACACCTCCATTATCACTCAAGGTATTCTTTAGTACGAAACCAGCCATACAGATATCTGCCTTTCCATCTTTCTGAGGATGCTCCTGTACCAGATAATCATGAAGCTTTACAAAAGGATCTTTCCCATAATAATCATCCGCATTGATCACTGCGAAGGGCTCATGGATCACATCTTTACAGCAAAGCACCGCCTGACCGGTTCCCCAGGGCTTGGTTCTTTCCTCCGGTTTCATAAAGCCTTTCGGAAGATCATCCAGTTCCTGATAAACGTAAGTTACATCTGCGATTTTTTCTATTCTTTTCCCAATCACCTCTCGGAAATCTTTCTCCAGATCTTTTCTGATGATAAATACAATTCTATTAAATCCCGCTTCCAGTGCATCATAGATTGAATAATCCATAATAATCTCACCATTTGGTCCTACAGGTGCCAGTTGCTTGATTCCTTTACCAAATCTGCTGCCGATCCCTGCTGCCATAATCGCCAATGTGGTTTTCTTCATTTTTCCCTCCTAAAGCACTCTTCCGTTTTGTCCTACAGTTTTGACTGCATTTACATGTGGTTTTCTCTGTCAGTTTTCTTCCTGCAGATTTGCCAGCTTTGCTGCCTGATCCGCCGCAATAAGACTGTCAATAATTTCATCCAGATCTCCGTTCAGGATACCGTCAAGGCGATGAAGCGTCAATTTGATCCGATGATCTGTCACTCTTCCCTGAGGAAAGTTGTAGGTTCTGATCTTTTCGGAACGATCCCCTGTTCCTACCTGACTCCTTCTTGCTTCAGCCTCTGCATCATGGCGCTTTTGAAGTTCCAGATCATACAAACGGGAACGCAGCACTTTCAAAGCTTTATCCCTGTTTTTTAACTGTGATTTTTCATCCTGACAGGAAATAACGATTCCCGTAGGAATGTGTGTCAAACGTACCGCAGAGTCTGTGGTATTGACGCACTGACCACCGTTTCCTGATGCACGGAACACATCAAACTTACAATCATTCAGATCCAGCTCAAAATCAATCTCTTCAGCCTCCGGCATAATTGCAACAGTGATCGTTGAAGTATGGATTCTTCCACCCGACTCAGTCTCCGGAACACGCTGCACACGATGAACACCGCTTTCATACTTCAGACGCGAATATGCACCATTTCCATTAATCATAAATGTTACTTCTTTAAAACCGCCAATACCATTTTCATTCAGAGAAAGCATCTCCGTTTTCCACCGCTGTGTTTCTGCATATTTCACATACATACGATAGATCTCTGCAGCAAACAAAGCCGCCTCATCTCCGCCGGCACCGGCACGTATCTCAACGATTACGTTTCTGTTATCATTCGGATCCTTCGGCAGAAGAAGAATCTTCAGCTCACGCTCCAGTTCTTCAATGCGCTTTTTGGCATCTGCCAGTTCATCTTTCAGCATCTCCCGCATCTCTTCATCGGTTTCTTCATCCAGCATAGATAAACTTTCCTCTACTGTCTGCTGGCATCCTTTATATTCTTTATAAGCATCCACGATTGGCTGCAGTTCACTCTGTTCTTTCATCAGTTTTTGAAATCTGGAAGGGTCATTAGCCACACCTGGCTCATTTAACTCACTGAGTATTTCCTCCAGACGAATCAGCAGATCCTCCAATTTATCAAACATGTTCTTTCCTCCTGATTTTTTTCTATTCTATACGCCCGATTGCTGTCCGATCCAGTCCAGCCAGATCTTTTCCAATCCTTATATCCCTGTAACCGGCCTCTTTCATAATTTGTTCTATGGCCTTTCCCTGGTTATATCCTATTTCAAAACAGAGCCATCCACCTTTACATAAGTATTCTGCTGCCTGCTTTGTAATTTCCCTGTAATAATAAAGTCCGTCTTCTTTTCCATCCAATGCCAGCCATGGTTCATGATCCCTCACTTCCGGCATCAGCTCCTTCAGCTCACCGGTGGCTATATAAGGAGGATTGGACACAATCAAATCAAAGCTTCCTTCCACATCGGAAAACAGATTGCTTTCAATCAGTCTGGCTCTGACGTCCAGACTCTTTTTATTTTTCTCAGCCACATCCAATGCTGCTCTGGAAATATCTGCTCCGACACCTTCAAGATTCCATTCCCGATATTCTGCCAGCAGGCTTAAAAGAATACATCCACTGCCGGTACATAGATCCAGAATTCGCATCCCCGGTTTTAAAAGCTTTCCTACTTGTTCTGTCAAAATCTCCGTGTCAAATCTCGGAGTCAATACATTTTCATTTACATAGAATGGATATCCCATGAACCATGCGATCCCTGTAATCTGCTGAAGAGGAATTCTTTTTGCCCTTGCAGCAATCAGCTTCTCATATTCTTCCTGCAGTTCTTTTTCTATTTTATCATCTTCATGCAGAAAATAATAGCCTTTTTCTATTCCAAAAGAAAATTCCATAAGTGCCCAGGCATCAGATCCCGCATCCGGTACACCAGCTTTTTCCAGACTGAAAGTTCCCAGTTTTAATAATTCCCGAAGTGTATTCATTGTTCTTCCCCATCCGGAAAGTTTTCTTTCAGATATTCTTTCCAGTCAAATACCGCTTCTACAGCTCGAATCGCCACTTCTACCATTTCAGGTTCCGGTTCCCTTGTTGTAAGATTCTGTAGTGCTAATCCCGGCTTACTTAAAAGAACTACTACCGGATTCTCACTTCTTCCTGCCAGACGGATAATTTCATAAGATACTCCGGCAATCACCGGCATAAGAAGCAACCTCACAACTACTCTGAGCCATGGAGACGACACACGGATAAAAAGGAAGAAAATAATACTGACGATCATTACAAACAGAAGAAAACTGGTTCCGCACCGCTTGTGTTCTCTTGAGCTCTTCATGACATTTTCCACATTCAGTTCCATTCCATGTTCAATACAATTAATACATTTGTGTTCCGCACCATGGTACATAAAAACCCGCTGAATATCTTTCATTCGTGAAATCAAAAGAAGATATCCCAAAAATATCAGCATTCTCACACAAGCTTCCGCAACAGCGATCACACCTTCAGACTGTGTTATCCACCGCAAAACACTTGCAATAAAATAAGGAAGCAGAATAAAAAGAGCTACGGACAAAACCACAGAAACAGCCACTGTCCCATACATGATCCACTGATCCTGTTTCTCTTTTCTGGCTTCTGCCCGGGCTGATTCTTCCTGGGTCATTTTGTCTTTGTTCTTCTGATTCTCTTCCTCATCTTCATAAAAGCTGGCTGAATACATCAGACACTTCATCCCCACCACAAGGGATTCAAAAAAAGAAACCACACCACGAAATATGGGAAGTTTCCATAATATTTTATCCTTTGACCAGCTGATATATGGCTCCACTTTTACTTCAATTTCACCATCCGGCTTTCTAACCCCCACAGAATACTGGTCACCGCTTCTCATCATGATACCTTCCATGACTGCCTGACCACCGATATTTGATGATTTCATCTTACCTCCACAATCGCATTTTTCCATAGAGTAAAACAGGTTGAGATTTCATCAACCTCAACCCGTCCGATCCTCTTATTTTCTTATGCTTTAATACCGTATTTTTTATTGAACTTATCAATACGTCCACGAGCTGCTGCAGCTTTCTGCTGTCCTGTATAGAAAGGATGGCATTTGGAACAGATTTCTACGTGGATATCTTTCTTTGTAGAACCTGTTACAAATGTGTTTCCACAGTTGCAAGTTACCGTTGCCTGATAATATGTTGGATGGATTCCTTCTCTCATTGTTTTCACCTCTTCTGATTATATTTTATCTATTTTTTGTATCATTTCGCTTTTTGCTACTTAAACAGCTTGTAAAGTATAACATATCTCCAAAAGAATTGCAAGTTGTTTCCGTTATTTTTTGCATTTTCCCTAGATAAATTTCTGTTTTCGTATCTGCTGAACCAGTTCCTGATTGTTTCTGGTTCTCGCAAACATATTCAGAATATTTTCTGTAGCCTCATCGGCTTTCATACCATTCAGCGCTTTTCTCATAATGTACACTGCTTCCTGTTCATCCGAAGTCAGTAAAAGATCCTCTCTTCTGGTTCCTGATTTGGCAATATCAATCGCAGGGAACACTCTTTTCTCCTGAAGTTTCCTGTCAAGAATCAGTTCCATATTACCGGTACCCTTAAATTCTTCATATACCACATCATCCATCTTACTTCCTGTATCCACCAGCGCAGTGGCAAGGATCGTAAGACTTCCTCCTTCACGCATATTTCTGGCTGCACCAAAAAAGCGCTTAGGCATATGCAGGGCCGCCGGATCAAGACCACCTGTCAAAGTTCTTCCGCTGGGAGGAACAGTAAGGTTATAAGCTCTCGCAAGACGCGTGATACTGTCAATAAAAATAGTGACATCTTTCTTATGCTCTACCAGACGTTTCGCCCGCTCAATCACCATCTCCGATACTCTTCTGTGGTGATCCGGAAGCTCATCAAATGTAGAATAAATCACTTCTACATTTTTTCCTTTGATTGCCTCTTTCATATCCGTTACTTCTTCCGGACGTTCATCAATCAGCAGAATGATCAGATGCATCTCCGAATTATTGCGCAGAATCGACTGAGCAGCTTCTTTCAGCAATGTTGTCTTTCCGGCTTTCGGCGGAGAAACGATCATTCCTCTCTGTCCTTTTCCGATAGGACTGACCAGATCAGTAATCCGCATCGCCATACTTCCTCCCGGACGTTCCAGACGAAGTCTTTGATTCGGAAAAACCGGTGTCATATCTTCAAAATTATAGCGTTTCACGCTTTCATTTGGGGACATTCCGTTGATAGAAGTTACATAAAGCAGTGCACTAAACTTTTCATTCTGACTTTTCACTCTAGTGCTTCCCCGGAGGATATCTCCGGTCTTTAAATTAAAACGCCGGATCTGAGACGGTGATACATAAACATCATTTTCCCCCGGCAGATAATTGTCGCTGCGGATAAATCCATAGCCGTCCGCAAGCACTTCCAATATTCCATGTGCTTCAATTCCACTATCCAGCTGTCCAAATTCAGCTTTCTTTTCCTCAATCTGTTTTTCCTGTTCTTTTATATCTTCCGTAAGCATACGTTCTACCAATTCATCTTTTCGCAACCCGGAAATACCTTTCAGTCCTCTCGCTTTTGCCACTTCCCGAAGCTCACTGGCAGATAAAGATTCATACTTTTCTCTCATTCACTTTTTCCTTTCCAATTGCGCTTCTTCACAATTCTTCAGAAATTTCCTGCCGAACAGTCCCAGAACTTGTCCGAATGCACAGGCGTTATGTTTAGCGTATCATCCGCAAACTTATTTGTCAACTGCTCACACAGGGGAAATAACGTAAGAAATGGAAGGAAACTATGCGGTTAGTGGGACTCGAACCCACACGGTTGCCCACTGGCACCTAAAACCAGCGCGTCTGCCAATTCCGCCATAACCGCATATCATATAGACAAGAACGGTTCCATATGATGAAAAAAGGACAAGCCTTGAAGCTTGTCCAATGAGACATCGGGGATTCGAACCCCGGACAACTTGATTAAAAGTCAAGTGCTCTACCGACTGAGCTAATATCCCATAAACTGGGCCAGGCAGATTCGAACTGCCGAATGCAGGAGTCAAAGTCCTGTGCCTTACCGCTTGGCGATAGCCCAACGTACGCCTTACGGCAGGGTGGATACAGGGATTCGAACCCTGGGCCTCCAGAGCCACAATCTGGCGCGCTAACCAACTGCGCTATACCCACCATACCTTTTCTCCAAAGAGAAAAGAAGCGTGCTTGGAGGGATTCGAACCCCCGACCCACGGCTTAGAAGGCCGTTGCTCTATCCAACTGAGCTACAAACACGTACTCATCAGACATCCTCCGATGAAGCGGGTGATGGGAATCGAACCCACGTATCCAGCTTGGAAGGCTGGTGTTCTACCATTGAACTACACCCGCACGAATATATTAGTAAGATTGAATCGGGGTGACAGGATTCGAACCTGCGACCTCCTGGTCCCAAACCAGGCGCTCTAGCCAAGCTGAGCCACACCCCGGACTTTCTCGCTTTGAGCTTTTCTCGCTCAACGCAAGACATATTATATTATAGCCCAAATCAAAAGTCAACACTTTTTTTTATTTTTTTTATTTTTTTCGTCTAACATTTTTTATTTCAAGATAAATATTTCTGCTCATATTTTATGTTCCCATCTTCATTAATCTGAAGCACTAGATATCCAGGCACTCTCCCAGATTGTCTCGGATACGTGAGGCTTCCCGGATTCAGCAACGTAATACCATTTTTCTCCTCAAGAAAAGGACGATGAGTGTGCCCGAACATAACAATCTGAACTCCGCGCTTTCGCGCCTCTTCCCGCAGACTGACGGTACTCATGGAAACTCCATAAGTATGACCATGTGTAACCATAATCTTATATTTGTAGATATCGAAGACCACTTCTTTCGGCAAATCAGAAAAATAATCGTTATTTCCTTTCACTATACAACACGGATAATACCCCGTTTTCTCACGGATATATCTTTCATCCCCCTCTACATCCCCACAGTGAATCATCATTTCAACATTCTTTTCTCTGGCAAGTACTCTTTCCAGATTATCCACATATCCATGAGTATCACTTACCACCAATATCTTCATATATTATCTGCTCTCCATTTCCAGTTTGTCCTTCAAAATTTCTTTCATCTCCGTCAAAGCCTTTCCCCGATGACTGATTTTGTTTTTTTGCTCCTCTGACAATTCTGCCGTCGTACATCCAAATTCAGGAACATAAAAAATAGGATCATAGCCAAATCCATTTTCTCCTTTTTCTTCATTTCCGATTCGTCCTTCAATCGTACCTTCTGTTGTTTTTACAGTACCATCAGGAAACGCTGCCGCAATCGCACATACAAACCTCGCTGTTCTTTTCTCATCCGGTACTCCCTCCAGTCTCTGAATCAGATTAGCATTTTTTATTCTATAAGAAGTATCCTCGCCCATATATCGCGCCGAGTAAATTCCTGGCTCCTTATTCAGATAATCAATCTCTAGCCCTGAATCATCTGCCAGAACAACTTCCCCCGTCAGTTGCATGATAGCACGCGCCTTGATCACAGCATTCTCAGCAAACGTCTTCCCGTCTTCTACGATATCCGTCTGAATTCCCACTTCTTTCATGGACAACACCTGAACCGGTAAATCACTCAGAATATTTCTGATTTCTTTCATCTTACCTGCATTTCCCGTTGCAAATATTATTTTCTTCATATAATAAAATCTCCCTGACTTTTATTCTGTTGTAACTAACAGGTATTATACCACTTAATTTTTTTCACTGCACTGATTTTAATCATTAAATTGAAAGTCGTTCAAAAACTTATAGAAACAATCCTGATTCTTCTGTATATTTTCAGGACTTTCTGCCCCTGATTTCTTAAACAGATCTCTTAAACGGATCAATACACCGTTTTTCGCCTGCCATTCCTCATCGATTGAATTTTAATATATTTTCCTCGGGGGTTTTGGTCCTAAATACTGGTAATAATAGGTACGGATCATTCCATTATAAATCTTTCTATTTTTGTCTGCCTTACGTCCGATATATCGTTCTGCATCTTCATAACTGGTAATCAGGAACATGGACCAGGAGTCCAATCCCTGATACACCTGCCCAATCTGTCTATAAAGATCCGGCAGCATCTTCTTGTCCTCCAGTCTTTCCCCATAGGGAGGATTTGTGATAATAAATCCATATTTTTTGGGATGTCGCAGATTTGCCACTTCCCTCTGCTGAAAATGAATCAGATGATCTACGCCTGCAGCCGCAGCATTTTCCCTGGCATTTTTCACCACTTCTCCGTCAATATCAAATCCCTGAAGATCCATGTCCAGATTCGCATCCACAAGATCCTGCGCTTCCTCCAGAGCATCATACCAATGCTTTCTCGGAATCAATTCTTTCCAGTCTTCCGCCAGAAAAGAACGATTTATTCCAGGTGCAATATTGGACGCCATCATTGCCGCCTCTATTAAGAAAGTACCGCTTCCACAAAAGGGATCCACCAGAATCCTGTCCTTTTTCCACGGTGTAAGCATGATAAGAGCTGCCGCCAAAGTTTCCGAAATAGGTGCTTTGGACTGCAGCTTTCTGTATCCCCTTTTATGAAGAGAAACACCTGTCGTATCGATTGCTACCGTAACCACATTTTTCATCAGGGATACTCTCACCGGAAAACTGGCTCCGTCTTCTTCAAACCACTCTTTTTTATATTTCTTTTTCAGCCGTTCCACCATAGCCTTTTTCATAATCGACTGAATATCTGAAGGGCTGAATAACTTGCTCTTGATTGAGGAAGCTTTTTTTATCCAGAACTTTCCATTTGCCGGAATATATTCTTCCCACGGAAGAGCTTTCGTATTTTCAAATAATTCGTCATATGTACAAGCCGAAAACTGTCCTACTTTCAACAGAATCCTTTCTGCTGTTCTCAGAAACATATTGGCATAGGCCACTGCCTGCTCGTCACCATAAAATATAACTTTGCCATCTTCCACCTGGCTGATTTCATATCCAAGATCCATGATTTCTCTTTTTAAAACCGCCTCCAGTCCAAAATGGCAGGGCGCTATCAATTCCCATTGTCTCATATGCGATATTCCTTTATGATTTCTTCTTCAAATGTTTTTATAGTAAATACATCATCTTCCAGCACCGCATAGGTTTGCGGATTTCCCTCTTTGGGTATTGATACGGAACCTGGATTCAAAATCGTGATACCATTCACTTCCTTTACCTGTAGAACATGTGTATGTCCATGCATAAATATATCACCCTGTTTCAGCGGAGGGAGATGGTTCTCATTGTAAACATGTCCATGACTGCAATAAATGCTTTTTCCTCCAATCTCAAAAAATCCATAATCTGCCAGCACCGGAAAATCCAGCACCATCTGATCTACCTCTGTATCACAGTTTCCTCTTACACTGTAAATACAGTTTTTCAAATCATTCAGCATAACGATCACTTTTTTGGGTGCATAATCCCGGGGAAGATCGTTTCTGGGGCCGTGATAAAGCAAATCCCCCAGAAGAATCAGCCGGTCTGCCTGTTCTTTTTTCATTGCATTCACCATCTTCTCACAGTAATAAGCCGAACCATGGATATCCGATGCAATCATATATTTCATATTTTTTCTCCTTTTCCTTTTCACAACGGGCGGCTTCACCGCCCGCATCCTATTTTGTGGAATCATACTCATTCTACTATGATTATCGGGAAAAAACAAGATTTCTTCCTCTGTATTCCGAGATTCCCCCGGACACCGACACCACTCGATAACCTGCCCTTTTCATTTCCCGAGCCGCAATCATACTGGTAGAACCTCTTTCGCAATAAACAACCAGTTCTTTTTCTTCGGGAAATTTCCATATGATTCCCTCCTCATATGGAATATTTATCGCATGCCGGATATGAGAAAAGCGATATTCATTTTCCGGTCTGACATCAATCAGATAAACATCAGGATATCTGCTCACATACTCATCCAATTCTCTAACGGAAATCAAACGAAGCTGTTCCATGGTAAACTCCTTTTTTATTATCCTATGCAATATCCACGTTTTAGGAAAATCTTATGGCTTTCCTGTCATGCAAAAACGGATGCCATGACGGCATCCGCTTTCCACTTCGCTCTTTTTTAGTATCTGCTGCTGTAATCGTCAGAAGCATCACTGTTTTTTTCAGAGTAATTGTTAGAAGACTTGTTTTTTGAAGCATTTTTATTAGATTCCCTGTTTGAACCGCTGTAGTTTCTTTCATTTGTACTATTAGAAGATCTGTTGCTCTCACTGTATGCATTGTTGGCATTATTTGTGTTGGTTGCATTATTGGCATTGCTGTAGTTTTTGGACATGATTATTCCTCCTGTTATCCCAATATTTTGTTCCTTCCGGTCTTCACCGGTTCGGTTACAGCATTAGTATGCCAAAATAATATGAGTTTATTCATTTCTTTGTTGCAATTTTTACCATTTTGTATTATAATCATCAATGTAAAAAGAATTTACCCTTCAAAAATTTTTTTTACAATTAATAACCCCTTATTAATTATTTATACTCCCCTCGAAATCCCGGTAGCTCCCCTACCGGGATTTCTTTTTTTGAACCTATCTTTGTTTAAAATAAGCAACCGCCAACAATATAATCACGAGTGGGATCAATACCGGAAGCAAAAAGGAAATTACAGACCCTACCAACCAGAGAATCAGCGCAATAACTACCACAATAATAATCGCCGCAAGGAGACATCCTCCTTTTGATTGAAGTCCATAATGCCAAACCTGAGAATCACGATTCCTCCAGCTGTCTTCAGCCCCTGTATCTCCAGCTGTTTCTTCATAAAATGTTTGTTGCTGAGCATCTTCCTCACTGGTATCCATAATCGTTTTTGCAATCAGCAGAGGATCCCCCAGCTCTTCCATCACTTCCTCTTCCGTCTTTCCCTGACGAATTTCTTCTATTATATAGGATTCATAATATCGAACATGTTCTTCTACTTTTTCCCTGGGAAGAGTCTCCGCCAGACGACCTTGAAGAGCATGTAAAAATTCTGCTTTACTCATATTTCTCCCTGTCAATTGCCAGAAAGTCCAGAACTTAATTCCTGTATCTTCTGCAATACCCTTTCACTTTCACTGCCTTCCAATATTGTAGGCTGATAATCATTATACTCTTTCACAGACGAAAGGGAGCACGGTATAATATTCTTAACATTATCCTGCACCAGTTCTCCATTTGCAAAAGTAAATGTCTGCTGAAAAATCATAGTATCTTTATCCAACGGATTTCTGTTGCCTCCAAAACAGAAATTTCCCAGGCTGTATACAATATTTTTCCCGTTATATTCCTCAATTCCCTGCAGCACATGGGGGTGATGTCCCACCACAAGATCGGCTCCATTGTCCACGGCAGTATGAGCAAGTGTTTTTTGTATATCATCCGGATAAGTTGCCTTTTCAGTTCCCCAGTGGAAACTTACGATTACCACCTGAGCCCCCTGATTTTTCACACTTTGGATATTGTCAATCAACTGCTGCTGTCGTTCCATTCCATCAGCAAGCACATAGATTCCCACCAGACCAACTTTAATTCCCTTAATATCCAACACCGACGTCCTGTCATATCCAAAGGTGGCAATACCCGCACTCTCCAGATATTGTATCGTATCCGTATAACTCTGCTCTCCATAATCCTTGCTGTGATTATTTGCCAGATTCGCTGCGTCAACATTCCCAGCGGTAAGAATCTCTGTATACTTAGGATCACCTTTAAATGCATAAGTTTTATCCTGGCGTGTATCAGACTCTGTTAAAGTTCCCTCCATATTAACTACAGTCAGATCATCTGCCGCAAAAACATCTCTCACTCCCTGAAAGAAATATCCCGGATCTTTTTTTACAATGTAAAAAGCATCAAAATTACTGCTTTTATCAAACTGCTCATCTGTCCCTATCGTACAGTCTCCTACCATACTGACTGTTATCTTTACTTCCTCTACCGGCTGTACACTTTGCGCCTCTTGAGCATCTTCTCCGTTCCCTTCAGCCGAAGCCTGTCCTTCTCCGGTTGTATTCACAGAACCCTCCGCCGAATCTGTACCTGCCGTATCCAAATCTGTCAGATTTGCATTATCATCATCTGCTCCCACCTGATCACCTGTTACATCAGCGCCCGCTGTCTGAGAATTATTTGCTTCACCTACAAACACTTTTGTAAGAATTACCGCTCCTACCATCAGAAGAAGAAAAATCGCGAGAGTAATCGCACCAATCTGAAAAGCTACTACTTTTTTTCTATAACTCATTTTCTTTCTACGTTGCTTTGTTCCCCTTTTTTTATTCGATGGTCGTTGTTGTCTTTTCTTTTCTACCATATCTGTCACCTGTTATCTCTGTCTGTTCCTGTATCATTACTGTAATGATACCCGGTTTTATAAAAAACTGCAAGTCTCCCTTACCGTTTTTTATCTTCCATTTGTTTACAATTTTCTTTCGTATTATTATAATATAATGAGACAAGGGACAAAAAGTCTGTTATGGCATGCTTGCATGCCTATGACAGACTTTGGGGACCGCAAAAATATGAGGAAGTAGCCCAGACAGGGCGGATTCCGAATATTTTTAGAATTTCGAGAGTGCGCAGCACGGAGAAATTCGTAGTCTCATTATTATAGGATAATCTATTTAACAAGACTAGGGACAAAAGGTCTGTCGTGGCATGCTTGCATGCCTATGACAGACTTTGGGGACCGCAAAAATATGAGGAAGTAGCCCAGATAGGGCGGATTCCGAATATTTTTAGAATTTACGGAACAGGAGTCAGTTATGCAAACTTATCAAATCACAGAATGGTACCATCATTTTATTAATTTACAGGTTAAGCCCGGTGATTTCTGCATTGATGCCACCGCCGGCAATGGGCATGATACGCTTCTTCTTAGTCAGCTGACCGGTCCTCAGGGGCATGTATTTGCTTTCGATATTCAACAGGCTGCTCTGAACGCTACGAGGGAAATGTTATATAGCCATAAGGCACCGGATAATGTTTCTCTTATTTGGGACAGCCACAGCCATATGAAAAACTATGCGCTTCCAGGCACCATTTCCTGCATAGTATTTAATTTTGGATATTTACCTTCCGGCGATCATAAACTAGCAACCAAAAGTGAGACCAGCATTCCCGCAATCCAGCAGGGATTAGAACTTTTGAAAAAAGATGGCCTTATGAGCCTTTGTATCTACAGCGGTGGTGACAGCGGTTTTGAAGAACGGGACGCTCTGCTTGCCTATCTGAAAACTCTGGACCCAAAGAATTACCTGGTTATACTCTCCTGTTACTATAACAGACCCAACCACCCTCCGATTCCGGTACTGATACGAAAACTGCACATATAACGAGACAAGGGACAAAAGGTCTGTCACGGCATGCTTGCATGCCTATGACAGACTTTGGGGACCGCAAAAATATGAGGAAGCAGCCATTTTTCGTAGAAAAATGTGCAGATTTCGAATGTTTTTAGAATTTCGAGAGTGTAAAGCACGGAGAAATTCGTAGTCTCAGTCTCATCTCATTTGTCGGGCAACTCATATAATTTCGTTGATACATATAAATGGGAGAGCCCTTCATCGCTCCCCCATTTGCCTTTCATCACCATATTTTTTCAATCTCGTCTTCCCTTATTCCATACTTTTCCAGGAATTCCTGTCTGTCTTCCGTACTCCTCAGCACCATCACTTCTTCAAACTTACCGGTTCTTAAACTCTGAAACCCTGCCACCTGCTCACCGGTACAGATACTGCATCGGATTACCGGACGTTTCTCCGTTCTGTCAAAAGCCTCCACTACTTTTTTTCGTCTTCCGAACATATTTCCGCCCTTTCCCTGGGAAATTCCAATGTAATCGTGGTTCCTTTTCCAGGTTGGCTTTCTGTTCTGATATTGGCATGATGAAGCAGTGCACCGTGCTTCACAATGGACAGCCCCAGACCGGTTCCTCCCGTCTGCCGCGAATGACTTTTATCTACCCTGTAAAATCTTTCATAGATTCGCTCCTGGTCTTCCCGCGCGATTCCGATTCCGCTGTCTTTCACCTGCCAGTAAATCTTATCCTGAGTCTCCCAGATTCTCACTTGCATCCAGCCATTTTCCACGTTGTATTTAATACCATTATCCATCAAATTGAATAACATTTCAAATAAAATATGTCTTACACCAAATATTTCAACGTGTTCTCCGGTCAGAGAGATTGCAATATTTTTTATTTCGGCTGTATGATCCAGATTACTAATAATATCCTGTGAAAGATTATAAATATCAACTTCTTCTCTCGGGAATTCACCTTCTCCCTCTTCCAGCTTTGACAATTGAATAATGTCCTGTACCAATGCGGTCAGCCGGTTCGCTTCCTGATGAATTCTTCCAGCAAATTCAGGTATATCTTCCGTCTGTACCATACCATTTTCAATCAATTCCGCATATCCGGAAATAGACATCAGAGGAGTTTTAAGCTCATGAGACACATTGGCTGAAAATTCTCTCCGTATCTGTTCTGCCTGTTTCTGTTCTGTAATATCCCATATTAGAATTACCACACCGTAAGGTTTTCCCGATACATGTACCGGATTAGCCAGAAGCTGATAGCTTCTCGAATGAATCTGAAGAACAGTTTCATTATATTCACCGGCAAGCGCATGATCCAGTGCATTTCTGAATTCTTTGTTCCTGCTCACCCGGCTGATTGGCTTATGAATACACTCATCTGCTCTCACCTGAAATAATTCCTGCGCTGCTTTATTGATTGACAAAACCTCTGTCTGGCTTGCCACCACCAATCCGTCTTTCATATTTTCTGTGATTGCCAGATATTCTTCATGTCGCTCAGTCAATTCCTGCACCTGGCGGGCAATCTGTTTATTCTGATCGTGTACCCGCAAAAGCAGAGGCCGGAGCTCTTCATACTCCACATGCCGCAGCGGATGTTCCAGATCCAGCTTATTGATTGGCTCTATCAATTTGTTCGTCTGTCTTTGTACTATAAAAAAAGCTGCAATAATAATTGCAAATACAAGCAGACCCATAAGTGTAATACTGGAATTCAAAAATGCCAGTACGGTATCCGTAGTTCTGGCCATTCTGAGCACTTTCCCATCACGAAGCCGAAGAGCATAGTAAAATGTCTGCTTTGACAATGTATCAGAATAACGTACCGTTTCACCACAGCCTTTTTCCAATGCCTCCTGAAATTCCGGACGATCACTGTGATTTTCCATTTTCTCAGCCGTTTCTAAAGAATCATACAATACAGTTCCGTCCTGATCCAGCAGTGTAATCCTGCTGGTCGAAGACATTTTACTTAAATTGGAATTCAAATACACTCCATCCGTTTCTTCAATGGCAAGACTTATGTATTCTGCTTCCTCCCGTACACTTTCTTTCATATAGACACCAAACTTGTCATACATAGAAAGACTAACTACAAGAAATGTGATCAATATAGAACTGATTAGCAAAACGCCCACCTGATTTAGTATTTTTTGCTTCATTGACCATCACCCATTCGATATCCAACTCCTCTGACTGTCTCGATGTAAGATCCGGAAGTCCCCAACTTTTGACGCAATGTCCTTACATGCACATCTACGGTTCTTGTTTCTCCATCAAAATCATATCCCCATATTCTGGTTAATAATTGATCTCTGCTCAGTACAATCCCTTTGTTTTCCATTAAATACCGTAATAATTCAAATTCCTTCAAAGTCAGCTCCACTTTCCTTCCATTTTCCAGAACTTCATGTCTTCCGACTCTGATCTGTATTGATCCGTGAACTAATTCATCCTGAGGCTTTGGACCTCCTCTGCGCAGAACCGCCTTTATTCTGGAAACAAATTCCATCATTCCGAAAGGCTTCGTGATATAATCATCCGCTCCCAAATCCAATCCGCGAACCTTATCAAACTCTGCTCCCTTAGCCGTAACCATGATCACAGGTACATCTCTTACTTCCGGCATTCGTTTCAGTTTTTCCAGAATCGTATAGCCATCTTCTCCCGGCATCATGATATCAAGTAAAATCAGTTCCGGAATCTCCTCGCCCAGTTTCCTGAAAAGTTCTTCGCCATTTTCCAGACCTTTCGCCTGAAATCCTGTAGAACGCAAAGTATAAACCAACAATTCACGAATATTTTTTTCATCTTCCACGCAGTAAATCATAAGTTGTCACCTCTTTTTTGTTACGGCAGCATATATTTTTCCTGTGCCTGTAATACCATTCCGCGGTAAATTCCGCTGTCTTCATTTTTCACACTGTCCAGATAACTGTGTGTGTCATAGGTGTCTTCACGCACCTGCGTTACACATACAGCAATATTGGAGCAGTGATCTGCCACACGTTCCAGACTTGTGGTAATATCTGAAAGAATAAATCCCAGTTCGATCGTGCATTTTCCGTTTCTCAAACGACGGATATGACGTTTTTTCAGTTCCTGATTCAGTTCATCGATTACATCTTCCAACGGCTCAATCAACTGTGCTTTCTGAAGATTCTGACTGCAGAATACATCATATGACTCTGTCACAATATCTTTTATGGCCCGGCAGAATACCTCCAGTTCTCCTTCCGCTTTCTTGGAAAACGTAAGGTTTTTCTCATGCATTTCTACAGCCGCTTCCATAATATTGATCGCATGATCGGAAATCCTCTCAAAATCTCCGATACAATGAAGAACAATCGACAATGTATGACTGTCATGACTGTTCAGATTCTTTCTGGCAAGCTTTACCAGGTAACTTCCCAGTTCATCTTCATATCGGTCAACCACACTTTCAAGTTCACTGACAAGTTTTGCTTTATCATCAGAATAATCCGTAAGCAGTTCCATAGCAGTAATTAAAGTTTTCTTTGATTCCTCTGCCATCTGTACTGCCACATGTACGCTCTGTTCCATGGCAAATGCCGGTTTATCCAGAAAACGGGCATCCAGAAGCTGAAACTGTTCCTGAGCAGCTTCTTCTTCCCCTGGTTTTCCATCCCGTATGGTAAGACATGCCAGTTTCTCCAGACCCTTCGAAAATGGGAGCAGTACAAGGGTTGCAAATATATTAAACGCACTGTGAACAATTGCAATACCCGCACCATTTGCCGCATCTGTCATAAACCCAAAATGAACAAAATAATTTACAGAATAGAATAAAACCATAAAAACAGCTGTACCGATAATGTTGAAATACAGATGTACCATAGCTGCCCGCTTCGCATTTTTACTTGCACCGATAGAAGAGAGCAGCGCTGTCACGCAAGTACCGATATTCTGACCCATGATAATCGGAATCGCAGTACCGTAACTGACAGCACCTGTCACACACAGTGCCTGCAAAATACCGACAGAAGCAGATGAGCTCTGAATCACCGCCGTCAATACAGCACCGGCAATCAATCCCAGCAGCGGATTAGAAAATGCAGTAAGAATTCCTGTAAATTCAGGAACATCAGCTAAGGGTTTCACTGCACCGCTCATGGTCTCCATACCAAACATCAGGACTGCAAAACCTACCAGAATTGATCCGATATCTTTTTTCTTTTCATTTTTCACGAAAAGAAGCATAATAATACCAATCGCTGCCAAAACCGGAGAAAAGGAGCTTGGTTTACATAATCTTATCAGAAAATTATCTCCCTCAATACCGGAGAGACTAAGAATCCAGGATGTTATGGTAGTACCGATATTGGCTCCCATAATGATACCAACTGCCTGGGATAGTTTCATAATTCCTGAATTAACAAAGCCTACAACCATTACAGTCGTAGCCGATGATGATTGAATCACTGCCGTTACACCGGCTCCCAGAAGAACTGCTTTCAGCGGATTTGATGTAAGATTCTCCAAAATTCTTTCCAATTTACCGCCAGACACCTTTGCCAGTCCGTCACCCATTATGTTCATTCCATACAAAAACAGCGCCAAACCGCCAATCATTGTCAATACACTGAAAAAATCCATAATTTCCTCCCTGAAGTTTTTACAAAATTATCAAACTGTTATGCCGCAAACAAAGCGACTTTTTTATTCGGTTTATTATATTAAATCTATGTTAAATTTTCAGTCAGGAATATGTTAAATCCATGTAAAATCAGGTTGTTCAATACTTTTTATCCGATTTTTAATTGTCTCTCTGTATATTTGACAATATCATGAAATACTTGTTTTTTATCTTTTTCATTCAGAATTTCATGACGCATATCAGGATACAATTTTCCTTTTGTATTCTTGTATCCTATTTTTCTCATCAGCTGTACAGCCTGCGCATATTTCCTCGGTCCTCCGATACAGGGATCTTCCGCACCGCCAACAAAAAGCACAGGCATATTCGGATTATCTACTTTCCACCCTTCTGTATCATAGGTTTCCTCCATCAGCTGAAATAATGCATCATATCCATCAACAGTAAAGGTAAATCCACAAAGCGGTGAATTTTCATATTTTTGAACTTCCTCCGGTACAGAACAGCACCAACAGAAATGACTTTTTTCACCCGGGAATTTTCCTGCAAAAGTGCCAAAAGAAGCTGCTTCCAGAATCTTACTGATATGATGTTTTCCAAACAGTTTCCCCTGCACTGCGGCAATCATTTTTCCCATTGCGAGAAAATTGTTTTTACTTGGTGAACCACAAACAATTAACATATCGATATCTCGATCATATTTTCTGGTATAATCACGCACAACCAAGGATCCCATACTATGCCCGAACAGAATCAACGGCATATTTGGCCATTTTTCTTTCAGGTCTATTGTAATTTGATGTGCATCTTCCACCAGAGCTTCCGCACCTCCGCCATACATGTATCCCAAATCTCCCGGACTGCAGACACTTTTTCCATGACCTCTGCAGTCATGTATGGCAGTAACATAGCCAGCTTCTGCCAGATACTCCATAAACGGAAGATATCTTTCCTTATATTCAGACATCCCATGATGTATCTGAAAAATACCTTTAATCTCTCTCTCAGGAATCAAGGTAAGTATATCTAATTTCAGTTCATCCGTCAAAGACACCATTGTACTCATTTCTTTTTTAAAACTCATAGTCCACTCCTTCAAAAAGAGCCTGAATTTCATAAAAAAATCACCTGAATTTTTTCATGAAATTCAGGCCATCCGATCAATTATATTTTTTTGAATAAAATCCGACTGCCACAAGATCCGCAACCACAATTCCCAAACTCAGAATAATGATAATCTTATTGTCAGGGTATAATGCAACCAGTATTTCAGAAACAGCAAGTATACCAGTAAAAATCCCCATCACTCTACTATACTGTTTTTTCTCTTCTTCTGTTCTTTTTTTATTCTGCAGCTTACGATTTCCATTAAAGAACTGGAGAATTTTCTCTCCCTTACCCATCAGGAAAATGATGGTCAGTATAATCAAAACCGCCGCAAAAACGCCATCAAATATCGGTCCAAACATAACCCTCGGTCACCTCTTATTTTTGTTCTTTCAGAAGATCTCTGATTTCAGCCAACAATTCTTCCTGTGTCGGTCCCTTCGGTTCTTCTTTTTTCTCTTCTTCCGGTTTTTTCAAACTTGTGGTAATTTTATTAAGTACTTTTATCATAAAGAAAATACACATTGCCATAATCAGGAAATCAATAATATTCTGAATAAAACTACCGTATGCAATAGCAGCAGGCTCACCATTTTCCAGAACTGCGTTACCGATCACCAACTTCATATCAGAAAAATTGATTCCACCTGTCAGTGCACCCAAAATCGGCATCAGAATATCACTCACCAACGATGTTACGATTTTTCCGAATGCACCACCAATAATTACACCGACAGCCATGTCTACTACATTACCCTTAAAAGCAAATTCCTTAAATTCCTGCCACATTTTTTTCATGTTTCTTCCTCCTTTGTACTCTCCATTTCATTGTTTCTCCGCTGTCATCGAAGCATATGAATTTATTATAGCGATTTTATCAAAAATTGTCTATCGTTCTTTGTAAATTCGCGCATATTTGTTATAATAAATATGCGTATTTCCCAAAAAACAAAAGAAGGAAGGATTTTATCATGGATTTTCAATCGCTAAATCAGGAACTTTTTTCATATATTCACAATAGCCCTACCAATTACCACGCTGTTGCATCTGCCTCCCGGATTTTACTGGACAACGGATTTACTTGTCTGTCAGAGCGGAATTCCTGGAATCTTATCCCGGGCGGTAAATATTTTGTTATACGTAATCATTCGTCACTTTTTGCTTTCCGCATGCCCAAACAATATTCTGTGAGTTCAACCAAAGATCCTGTGACTTTCCAGATTGTGGCCAGTCACAGCGATTCTCCGTGTTTCAAATTGAAGGAACAGGCGGAAATGCAGATAGAAAATCATTACACCAAACTAAATGTAGAAAAATATGGAAGCGCTCTTTTTGCCCCCTGGTTTGATCGTCCCCTTTCAATTGGCGGACGTGTAATCCTGCACACAGAACATGGAATTGAAAGTCGACTGGTTAACTTTGACCGGGATCTTGCCATGATCGTTAATCTCGCCATCCATATGAACCGAGCGGCAAATGACGGAACAAAATATCATGTACAGACGGATCTCCTCCCAATTGTCGGAAGCGGCCAGAAGGATTTTTCTGTCAGGGATATGGTTGCCGGACAACTTCAGATACCTGTGGAACAGATTCTTTCTATGGATCTTTCTCTTTATAACCGTATGTCCGGAAGTGTATGGGGCGTTGAAAGTGAATTTATCTCCTGTCCCCGTCTGGATGATCTGCAGTGTGCATTTACCAGTATCAAAGCTCTCTGTCTTCCCTGCCATCCGGATGTAGTGACCGCTGCTGTGATTTTTGACACCGAAGAAGTGGGAAGCCAAAGCCGTCAGGGTGCATGCTCTACTTTTCTTAGAGATTGTCTGGAACGAATCTGCCTCATTCTGGATTATTCAAGAGAACAGTTTTTTCAAGCTGTGGCTGGAAGTTTTCTTCTTTCTGCAGATAATGGTCACGCATTCCATCCTAATTATATAGGAAAATCCGACCCTACACATCATCCTTATTTAAATGGTGGAGTTCTGATTAAATATGCAGCCAATCAAAAATATACCTCTGACGGGCTGACCGGAGGCATTTTCCGGATTCTATGTGATCAGTGGAAGATTCCTTACCAAAACTTTTTCAATCATTCAGATGAAACCGGCGGTTCTACGCTCGGAAATCTTTCCATGTCACAGATTTCCATCCCCACTGTGGATATCGGGGTACCACTTCTGGCCATGCATTCTCCATACGAAACGGGTGGAGCCAAAGATACACTGGCTCTTTATAAAGCTATGCATGCCTTTTATCAGACTCGTATACACTGTATCAGCGATGGATCTTATCGACTGGAACAATAATAGTATAAAAAGCCCCGGGAAAACTTAAGTCCAAAAGTTTCCCGGAGCTTTCTTTTTCAGGCAATATAAAAAGCACGAGACGGGATTCGAACCCGCGACCCTCGCCTTGGCAAGGCGATACTCCACCACTGAGCCACTCGTGCATATCTTTGTTCCTTCGAACAAAGATACTATACTAAAAAACAGTGTAGTTGTCAATAGAAATTTTCAAACTTGTAGATACAATTAATCGAAATAATATTACGGCCGCAAAATCGCACTCAGTACATACTGGTTATTGGGAAAATTTTTCTGAGTGATTTCTTCCAGACGGATCAGATCCACATCCAGCCATATCTCTTCTGCCACAACCATCATATGGGAAAACATAATACCAAAATTCAGCTCGTCCCAACGCCCCAACCGATCATTGGCATGTTTTTTAGAAAATATATGGATTCTGCTGTCAAAAACTACAAAACGCCACGGCTGACTATTCATACTGGACGGAGCCATCCGGGCAGCTTCCAGGAGTTGATTCATCCACTGTCGCGGAGTTTCTTTGTAGACACAAAGTTCATTCAGACTGAGTCTTCTGGCTTCAGCCTGTTTCCGAACACAGCTGCCTCTCGCTTTTCCAAAGGCTAAAACTGCCATAAGCTTTTTATTATCCCGTCTCAGATACTTTTTCTTTAAAACCGGATTGCCAACAAAGCAGCTTCCCAATCCTTTCGTACAGAGGTAAAGGGAAAGCTGTTCCATCAGATATCCGGCATTCATCATTGCCCGATCTTTTTCTTCAGAATAGAGCATGAGATAATAGGGAGCTTTCACTCCCAATATACCCAGCATCTTAAACTCTCCCTTTGTATTATCGAATATAGCAAGCTCTGTCTCAATTCCTCCAAAGAGACCTTTGATTTCACCAAACTGTTTCAGTATATCTTCCAGCACCTGTGGGGTTAATGGATCATTTATATAATTACGGACTGACTTTCGTACAAAAATCGCCTCAAATAAATTCATGTTATCACCTTTAATTTTTTTGTAATACTATTGTAACATGTTTTTCTGGTTTTGCAACCGTATCTATCAACTTTTTCTACAATTTTTCCAAAAGTCCTTCCAGTTCCTGAAGCCTTTCTTCAAAAACATCAAGTGCCGACTCAACCGGATCGGTTTTTGTCATATCCACACCACACAATTTCAACAAATCAATACAATCCATAGAACTTCCTCCACTCAAAAACTTTTTATACGCCTCCAGAATTCCCGGTTCCCTGCTCAGGATTTTTTCACTGATAGCAATTGCAGCTGCAAATCCCGTAGCATACTGATATACATAAAAAGGAGTATAAAAATGAGGGATTCTTGCCCATTCCATGGCAATCTCCGGATCACTCACCATACCATCGCCAAAATACTTCTGATTCAGTTCGTAATATATATTTGAAAGAAGCTGTGCCGTAATGCCTTCTCCTTTCTCAGCTTTATCATGCGCAATCAACTCAAACTCAGCAAACATAGTCTGACGATAGACTGTCCCTTTGAACTGATCCAGGAAATAGTTCAAAAGATATGCTTTTTCCTTATCGTCCTCCGCTTTTTCCAGCAGATGATGAATTAACAGGGCCTCGTTGCAGGTGGATGCCACCTCCGCCACAAAGATTCGATATCCTGCATAAGTATAGGGCTGTGTCTGATCTGAATAATAGCTATGCAGTGCGTGTCCCATCTCATGTGCCAGCGTAAACACATGATTCAGATTATCCTGATAGTTCAGAAGGACATATGGATGAGTCCCATAAGCGCCCCAGGAATATGCACCTCCCCGTTTTCCCTGATTTTCATATACATCGATCCAACGATTTGAAAATCCTTCCTGAAGAAGTGCCGTATAATCCTCACCCAGAACCAGCAATCCCTCCAGCACAATCTTCTTTGCCTCCTCAAAGGTAATCTTTTTATCCACAGATTCTACCAGAGGTGTATACACATCATACATATGAAGTTCATCCACTCCCAGTACTTTTTTCCTGAGTTTTACATACCGATACATAGCCGGAAGCTTATGATGAACCGCTTCGATCAACTGGGTGTATACTTCTGTGGGAATATTCCCTCCATCCAACGCCATCGCAAGGCAGGACGGATATTTTCTCACTCTGGAATAGAAGATATCCTGAGCCAGATTTCCGCTGTACACAGCAGCCAGCGTATTTTGAAATTCCTGATATTTCTTATATAAAAGTTCAAATGCCTGTCTGCGCACATTTCTGTCTTTATTCTCCAGACAACGAATATAATTTCCCTGAGTCAGTTCCATTTCTTTTCCATCTACAGTAATCTTTCCGAATTTCAGATCTGCATTCTGAAACATAGAAAATATATTCTGCGGTGACCGAGCCATTTCTCCTGTCTGTGCCAACACCTCTTCCATCTCCTGTGACAGAATATGAGGCTTCATCCGCAGGCATTCCTGTATTTTTCTTTTATATAATTCCAATTCCGGGTTTTCTTTATAAAAGTATTCCCATTTTTTATCCGGGATTTGCAGCAGTTCCGGCTCTACAAAGGACATTGCCTGATCCACTTCCATCGCAAGTCGTGAAGCTCTGGAAGAATAATCCTGATACCGGCTGTTCCCTGTATTCTCATGATATCTCTGATTCGCATAAACATATATTTTTTCAAAACGACAGTTCAGTCTATCTATCTCCCTCATCTCTTCAAGCAGAGTATTGGCATTTTCCCCTGCCTTCCCCTGATATCGGGAAAATCGTTTCATTTCTTCCGTAAACTGCTCAAAATCTTTTTCCCACAATTCATCTGAAGAATATAAATCTTCTATCGCCCAGCAATCTTCCTTTTTTTGCTCTTCTCTTGTCATCTCACTCATCACTTTTATCCGCCTTTCTCTCTATTTTAATGCTTCAATCTCCTCAATTTTCGCATCTACATCTGCCCTGAACTGTTCCCATGCATCCTCATGCTCTACAAAATATTTGGGACACAGTTTTCCTGTAACATCATAGTGACGAATTACATCCTGACCGGTGAGCCCAAAACGCTGACACAGCCATCCCGTCAGATCAACCATCGATTGATATGTACTCGCATTGAACTGCCCTGTTTCATCCGGATGACAACACTCTATAGATAATGTATCCTTATTTCTGTCATTTGATGCATAAGAAATTTCCGTACTTGGTATACACTGAATGATTTCTCCGTCAAGCCCTATAATAAAATGGCTGCTTGCTTTCGTCGTCTGAGCATCTTTTAATCCTTCAAAATAATCTCTGTTTGCCTTTGCGCTGCTTCCCGGATTAGCAGTATAATGAATTACAATTCCCCGAACCTGTGCAAGAGCAATCCCCGGTCTTGAGTATTCATTCACCGAAAGCAGCTCCACATTCAGCTTAGGCGCACCAAGCCATTCTTCTCCCTGCATTTCCTCCTGCGAATAGATACCTGTATCTTCTGGAATCAGTATTTTCCTGCAAAATATCACTGCTGCCACAATACATATAAAAGCGCAAATAAGAGCAATCATCGCTCTTCTCATGAGCTGTCTCTTACGTCTCTGTCTGGTCATACGATATCGTCTGTTATAAGAGCGGTTGCTTGTTCCCCCTCGTCTTCTTTGATTTCCCATACTACTCCCATCTTTTGTAATGATATAAATGCATAAAGCGGTCTCTCAAAGAGAAACCGCTTTCTATCTTACTCGTCTACACTGTAGTTTGGAGCTTCCTTTGTAATATGAATATCATGCGGATGAGATTCTTTCAGAGATGCAGCAGAAATTTTAACAAACTTTCCTGTCTCTTTTAAAGTCTCAATATCTTTTGCTCCGCAATATCCCATACCGGAACGAAGTCCGCCGATCAGCTGGAATACTGTATCTTCCACATGACCTTTATATGCTACACGTCCTTCTACTCCTTCCGGCACCAATTTCTTCGCATCCGTCTGGAAATAGCGGTCTTTACTTCCGTTTTCCATAGCAGCGATAGAACCCATGCCACGATAAACTTTATATTTTCTTCCCTGATATAATTCGAAACTTCCCGGGCTTTCATCACATCCCGCAAAAATACTTCCCATCATGCAGACATTGGCACCAGCTGCAATCGCTTTCGTCATATCACCGGAATACTTAATACCACCATCGGCAATGATCGGAATACCGTATTCTTTTGCTGCATTATAGCAATCCATAACTGCTGTAATCTGAGGAACACCAATACCGGCAACCACACGGGTTGTACAGATAGAACCAGGACCGATACCTACCTTGACAGCATCTGCACCAGCTTCGATCAGGTCTCTTGTTGCTGCACCTGTTGCCACATTACCGGCAATCACCTGCAGATCCGGATATGCAGCTTTAATCTGTCTAAGTGTTCTGAAAATATTGGCGGAATGTCCATGAGCAGAATCAATGACAATAACATCCACATTAGCCTTTACCAACGCAGCAACACGCTCCATTACATTTGCCGTAATACCTACAGCAGCACCGCAGAGCAAACGGCCACGCTCGTCTTTTGCAGACAACGGATATTTAATCTGTTTTTCAATATCTTTGATCGTGATCAACCCTTTCAGATTGAAATCATCGTCAACGATCGGCAGTTTTTCTTTTCTTGCTTTTGCCAGAATTGTTTTGGCCTCTTCCAGTGTAATGCCTTCTTTTGCAGTAATCAACCCCTCAGAAGTCATAGATTCTTTGATTTTTTTTGAAAAATCTTCTTCGAACTTCAAATCACGGTTGGTAATGATGCCTACCAGCTTCTTTCCTTCCGTAATCGGTACACCGGAAATTCGGAATTTTGCCATCAGATTGTTCGCATCTTCCAGTGTATGCTCCGGAGATAAGAAAAATGGGTCTGTGATGACTCCGTTTTCTGAACGTTTCACTTTATCCACTTCGTCTGCCTGTGCTTCAATAGACATGTTCTTGTGAATAATGCCGATACCACCCTGTCTTGCCATTGCGATAGCCATACGATGCTCGGTTACCGTATCCATTCCTGCACTCATCATAGGAATGTTCAGTTTTACTTTTTTCGTCAAATGCGTAGTCAAATCAATCATATTGGGAGTCACTTCAGAATACTGTGGAACCAACAGCACATCATCAAAAGTAATTCCTTCACCAATAATAGTACCCATTTCTGTTCTCCTTTCATTACTCTTATGTTTATGTTGTCCCCTAGTGTAGCAAAAATAAAACCGGCTGTCAATCCGCAAACTTAATCAAAAAAAACTTTTCTGGGTGCTTTTGTTCGCAAATCTTTTAACATTTTTTCAGATGGCTCGAACAAAATCTTGGTTATTTGGCCTTCATTTGAGACAACCATGGCATATACATTTCTTTCTCTCTCCGGATCATGGGATGAATAATCAGACACTTTCATTTTCGGATTGTTGTTATAGTAATCCAGGCGGTGAGATGATGCAGGCGCAAGAATCTCTGCGTTTGAAATGTCAAAGCTCGCGATTCTTTTTCTTTTTGCCTTATTCAGAATTCTGTCCACATCCACTTCGCCGTTTACATACTGATATTCCCATTCCGTATTAAATCTTGGGAAAATAAAGATATCTGCCACACAGACTGCAATCGCTGCCACAATAATGATCAGATTCCAGGAAAGCAACGCAAGCACCACCATAACAGCTGTCAATGCCATCAGTCCCATCCGCAGAGCTGAATCCTTCCCGGTTCTCTTTTTCTTTACCAGTTCCTCCAAATACAAATCACTCATGATTCTCCTCCTTCACATATGTATTTTATAAATGATTTTGCATTATCAATCTGTTCCGTATAAACAAATACTGCCAGATATGCATCTTCTCCCGGAGTCATTCCAAATTCTTCCAGTTTCTCGCTGGATCTGACATGAATCGCATACTCACCCACATCATCTCCATACATTTCTATCTGCTCTTCGGTCAACAATTCATCCATTGGAATAAATGCATCCAGTTCCATGTATTTATCAAATTGCTCTTTTGTGGCTATGACTGCATCTATTTCTCTGGCTCCGATCAATGTCGTAAACTTCATAACAGATGTATAATCCTGACTGTCATCCCCTGAAAAAAACATACTGGAATCAATTGTAATCTCATGATACTTGTCATTGTCTCCGATGTATTCTTTGAAATCTTCCGCCATCGCTCCTGAATCCCCCGCTCCTCCATTCAGGATTGTGGCATAAAAAACAGTATCAAACTGAGATCGGTAAATCATTTGCCCGATTACACTCAAAATCGCAATGATGGCAATTCCAATCGCCATGTGAGGCTTATAATACGCCCATATATGAGCGATTCTGTCTTTCCATGACATATTTTTAATTTTTTCCCACTCGAGCTGTCGTTTTTCTTTCCTCGTCAAATCACTTTCGTATCTTTTTTCCGCCATTCTGTACCCTTTCTTCTTTAATCATTCCTATAATACTAAGGTCATACTTTAATGACCTCTTAATGCCTGCGAATGCCGTTCCGTAAATCCAAGGTACAGAACAACTACTCAAACTACAAATATTTTAGCACAAACAGGAGCCATCGTCTATCCGATTGGCTCCTGCTTTTCTAAAAAATTTGTGAACAATCACTCACTCTATATTGATACTTACATCATTCCCATTCCAGGATTTCCTGCTGGTGCAGCCGGTGCATCTTCCTTAATAATAGATACTACAGATTCTGTTGTCAGCAATGTGGATGCAACACTTGTTGCATTCTGCAGAGCACTTCTGGTTACTTTTGCAGGATCCAGAATACCAGCTTTTACCATATCCACATATTCTTCTTTGTATGCATCAAAACCGGTTCCTACTTCTGACTCTTTTACTTTATTGATGATTACGGAACCTTCCAGGCCTGCATTTGCTGCAATATGGTAAAGTGGAGCTTCCAGAGCTTTCATAATAATCTTTGCACCTGTTTTTTCATCTCCATCCAGAGTATCTACCAGACTCTGCAACTCTTTTGTTACATGAACATAAGCTGATCCACCACCTGCGATAATTCCTTCTTCTACAGCCGCTTTTGTAGCTGCCAGAGCATCTTCCATACGCAGTTTAGCTTCTTTCATCTCAGTTTCTGTTGCTGCACCTACACGGATTACTGCAACACCGCCTGCCAGCTTAGCCAGTCTCTCCTGAAGTTTTTCGCGATCAAATTCTGATGTTGTCTCTTCAATCTGGCTTCTGATCTGACTGATTCTTGCATTGATTTCTTCTTTAGATCCTTCTCCGTCAACGATTACTGTATTTTCTTTCTGTACCTTTACGGATTTTGCACGTCCCAGCTGATCCAGAGTAGCTTCTTTCAGATCCAGACCAAGCTCATCAGAAATAACCTCTCCACCTGTCAGTATAGCGATATCACGGAGCATTTCTTTTCTTCTGTCACCATATCCCGGAGCTTTTACAGCTGCAACGGAGAAAGTTCCTCTCAGTTTGTTAACAATCAAAGTTGTCAGTGCTTCTCCTTCAATGTCCTCTGCAATGATCAGCAATTTAGCACCGGACTGTACAATCTGTTCCAGAAGCGGCAGAATTTCCTGAATATTGGAAATCTTTTTATCTGTAATCAGAATATAAGGATTATCCAGTACAGCTTCCATCTTCTCTGTGTCTGTTGCCATATATGCAGAAATATATCCACGGTCAAACTGCATACCTTCTACCAGATCCAGCTCTGTCTTCATAGTTTTGGATTCTTCAATAGTAATTACACCGTCTTTGGATACTTTTTCCATTGCATCTGCGACCAGCTGACCAACTTCTTCATCTCCGGAAGATACTGCTGCAACTCTTGCAATCTGATCTTTTCCTTCAACCTGTTTACTCATAGCTGCAATCAATTCAACTGCTTTATCTGTTGCTTTCTTCATACCTTTTCTCAGAACGATCGGATTTGCACCTGCTGCCAGGTTTTTCATTCCTTCATTAACCATTGCCTGTGCCAATACCGTTGCTGTAGTAGTACCATCACCTGCAACATCATTTGTCTTAGAAGCAACTTCACGAATCAACTGTGCTCCCATGTTTTCAAATCCATCTTCCAGTTCAATTTCTTTTGCGATAGTAACACCATCATTTGTGATCAATGGAGCACCGTAAGGTTTTGCCAGTACAACATTTCTTCCTTTCGGTCCCAGTGTTACTCTTACTGTATCAGCCAGCTGATTTACACCTTTTTCCAGTGCTGCTCTTGCGTCTGCGCCGAACTTAATTTCTTTAGCCATGATTATCATTCCTCCTGATTATCTATTATTCAAATATTATGTGAATTTTATTTTACAACTGCCAGAATATCATTCTGTTTTACTATGATATACTCTTCTCCATCAAGTTTTACTTCCGTTCCTGCATACTTAGAATAGATTACCTGATCTCCAGCTGCAACTTCCATTTTAACTTCTTTACCATCTACCACTCCGCCAGGTCCAACTGCGATAACTTCAGCCTGCTGCGGTTTTTCCTGCGCCTGTCCCGGAAGTACAATACCGGATTTTGTAGTTTCTTCTGCAACCATCTGTTTTAATACAACTCTGTCTCCTAATGGTACTAATTTCATATCTATTGCCTCCTTATATAATGAAAACTCTTTAATTTATTAGCACTCACTTTGGTTGAGTGCTACCGATAGTCATATATTAGTGATTTTGGTGTTATTTCGCAACGTCATTTTTCACCGATTATTCTTGTATTTTTTCAATATATCTTCTGATATCTCTCTATTTCTCTTGATATCTCACTTTTTATATTTTTTAATATATGTTGAATAGAACAAAGTAGGCAGGCCTCGGAGGATTTTATATCATAGAAAAGTCTAAAGGCTTTCCTGTTGATATAAAAAAGATACCGCTTTTATGCGATATCTTTTCTTTCGTATTACCTGATAAATTTTAAAACCACTTAATTCTTTTCATAATTTTTCAGATTTTTTCTGTTCTTTAGTTCTTCCAGCTCATCAAAAATCACTTCATTCAAAACCTTTATATAGGTTCCTTTCATTCCGCTGGATCTGGATTCGATCACTCCTGCACTCTCAAACTTACGCAGAGCATTAACAATCACAGAACGGGTAATTCCCACTCTATCCGCAATTTTACTTGCCACCAGGATTCCCTCATCTCCATCCAGTTCATCAAAAATATGAATAATTGCTTCTAATTCAGAGAAAGAAAGGGTACTGAATGCCGACTTAACGACCTGAACCTTTCTTGCTTCTTCCGCATTCTCTTCATTTACAGATCGCATCATCTCAAGTCCTACGACAGTTGTTCCATATTCGCTGACAATGATATCTTCAATATCATACTGATCGGAATTCCGATACATAAATACTGTTCCCAGACGTTCTCCTGCGATATCAATTGGATTGATGATTGCACGGTATTGCTCAATGTTCTCTCCCTCAAACCCGAGAGTCTGAAGATTCACATTCTCCTTGGTAGATAAAACGCTCAAAAATCTGTCATTCAACAGAGGATCTACATGGCTTCCAACCTTATCTTCAATCAACTCTGTGATCTCCTCAACACCGGGACAGAGGCTGACACCAAGGACTTTTCCCTTTTTACTGATTACCAGAATATTTGAATCAAGTGTCTCCATCATAACTTTACAAATGTCATTAAATACTACTTTCGTCGAACTGTTATTGTGTAACAACTTGTTGATTTTCCTGGTTTTATCCAATAACTGTACGCTCATCTTCTACTCCTTTCTTAATTATTTATTTCATTCATATATATTGGTATTGTATCATGCACTTTACCGAATATCAATACTATTTTCCCATTTTTTGGATGTTTTCTGAATATTTATTCAGTACAAACAAAGTGGGTGAGCCCACTTCACCCCCCTCACTCATGAGGGGCTTGCACATCGGCACATCGTGTGCATTCCCCCGGAGGGCTTTTTTACATCATAGGGAAACGCGAAGCACTTTCCTATGATGTAAAAATGTCCCGGACTTTTCGCCCGGGACATAAAAAAGACTCTATTTTACAGCAACATAACCGCAATGCTCATCGGCACATACCTTTTTATTTCCTTTTTCAAGCATATAACCGCCGCATTTCGGACATTTCTCGTCCAACGGTCTCTGCCAAGACATAAAATCACATTCCGGATTATCCTCACATCCATAGTATTTACGTCCTTTTTTCGTTTTTTTCAAAACCACATCTTTTCCACATTTCGGACATTTAACCCCGATCCGTTCCAGATATGGTTTTGTGTTGCGGCACTCCGGAAATCCCGGACAAGCCAGAAATCTTCCGTGTGGTCCATATTTTATGACCATATTTCTTCCGCAGTTTTCACAGATTACATCTGTCACTTCATCTTCCAGTTTTACCTGTTCCAGTTCTTTCTCAGCATCTTTCACCGCCTGATCCAGATCCGGATAAAAATTGCGGACAACTACTTTCCAGTCCACCGTTCCGTCACCCACTTTATCCAACAGGTCTTCCAGTGTAGCTGTAAAATTCACATCCACAATACTTGGAAAAGCTTTCTTCATCATCTGATTTACCACTTCGCCCAATTCAGTCATATACAAATTCTTTTGTTCTTTCACCACATACCTTCTTGCCAGAATCGTAGTGATCGTTGGTGCATACGTACTCGGCCTCCCAATGCCCAGTTCCTCCAGTGTCTTTACCAGTGACGCCTCGGTATAGTGCGCCGGCGGCTGTGTAAAATGCTGTTGACTTTCAAAAGAAGAAAACTCCAGTTTTGTATCTTCATCAATTCCTCTCACCAGAGTATTATTTTGCTCTTTTTCTTCTTCTTCCTGTACATACACGGACATAAAACCGTCAAAAACCAGTTTAGATGCTGCAACTGTGAAAAGATATTCTCCGCCTTTGATTTTCACAGATGTTGTCTCATAAACAGCAGGTTTCATTCTGCTGGCAACAAAACGTTTCCATATCAGCTGATACAAACGGAACTGATCTCTGGAAAGAGATTCCTTTATCAACGCAGGCATTCGATTTACATCTGTAGGTCGGATTGCTTCATGAGCATCCTGTACGTTTTTCTTTTCCTTCTTTTTATTTTCAGACTCAGCCGTATATTGTTCTCCATAATGAGAAATAACAAATTCCCTTGCCATTACATCTGCTTCCTCTGAAATTCTGGTAGAATCCGTACGCAGATAGGAGATCAAACCTACCGTTCCCTGTCCTTTCACATCTACTCCTTCATAAAGCTGCTGAGCCAGTCGCATCGTTTTCTGCGTAGAAAAATTCAGAACTTTTGCTGCCTCCTGCTGCAATGTACTGGTAGTAAACGGAAGCGGTGCCTTTTTCGAACGTTCTCCTTTTTTCACATCCTTAATTATATAAGATACCCCTTCCAGGTCTTTCAGAATTCTATCCAGGTCTTCTTTAGAAGAAATATTTATTTTTTGTTTTTCTTTTCCGTAAAACTTGGCGATCAGAGATTTCTTCTCTCCGGGAATATTAAAAATTGCATCCAAAGTCCAATATTCTTCAGGAATAAATGCATTAATTTCGTCTTCCCGATCCCCAATAATACGAAGTGCCACTGATTGCACACGTCCCGCACTCAAGCCTCTTTTTATCTTCTGCCATAAAAGCGGGCTGATACGGTATCCAACCATTCGATCCAGCATTCTGCGTGCCTGTTGTTCATTTACCAGATTCATATCAATATCACGCGCATGTTTAATGGATTCTTTTACTGCACTTTTCGTGATTTCATTGAAGGTGATTCTTCGCATCTTTTTCTCATCCAGATTCAATGCTTTCGAAAGATGCCAGGAAATTGCCTCTCCTTCACGGTCAGGGTCAGTTGCCAGATAAACTTTATCTGCTTTTTTCGCAGCTTTGCGAAGCCCTGCAAGCAGTTCTCCCTTTCCGCGAATCGTTATATATTTAGGTTCATAATCATTTTCAATATCTATTCCCATCTGGCTTTTCGGCAAATCGCGTACATGTCCGTTTGATGCCGCTACCTCATAATTACTGCCGAGGAATTTTTTTACTGTCTTAACTTTTGCCGGTGATTCTACAATCACAAGATACTTCGCCAATGTTAGCCTCCCCACATCTGATATAGTGATTTTTCCATACTTCCTTTGCCAGACCTTCCATTATAAGACGTAGCAGACTGCTCATAAGAATGGTCGGCGACAATCCGGTTTCCTCCTGAATCATGGAAACCGATTTAGGGTTCAAATCCAGACAACTATACACCAAATTATCTTCCCTTGCAAGTCCTAATCCTTTATTTTCTTTTTGTTTTATCTTCCTGACACATGTTTTTGACTCCCATTTCATCTCTTCCAGAATAATTTCCGGTCTCCATGCGGGTATCGCCCCTTGATAAATCAGACGGTTACATCCTTCACTCAGCAAATCTCCAGCCCTTCCCGGCAGGGCAAATACTGTTTTTCCCTGTTCCAGAGCCAAATCGGCTGTAATCAGAGATCCGCTTTTCTCTTTTGCTTCTATGATCAGTACTCCATCGGCAAGCCCGCTGATTATTCGGTTTCTTCTCGGAAAATGATAAGCCATAGGAGGTGTTCCCGGATCAAGTTCCGAAATGATGCCTCCCCGCATTTTCATGTTCTCATATAATTTTCGACTGGAAGCCGGATAACAGACATCTACCCCGCATCCTAAAATTCCGTATGTTTTCCCTTTACCCGCCAATGCTCCCGCATGGGCTGCCGCATCCACACCCCGAGCCAGTCCACTTATAATCTGAATTCCCATCGCCGCCAAAACTCTGGAATACTCATATGCCATGTTTTTTCCATAACAACTACAATTTCTGGCACCCACAATTGCCAACGAAGGCACATCATCTTCGGGCACCTGCCCTGTTACATATAGTTTATCCGGCATATCTCCAAGTATTCGAAGTCTCAGTGGATATTCTTTTTGGTTCTTTTGATATATTTTGATACTATTATCCTCTTTTTCCAACATATGTTCTCTCCTTTTTATTTAGCTCTCAAATCTCCTTTTTGCTATAACTTTAGGAATTAAATTTCCAATATTGTTTGTCCAGTGCACGATAGCCTATCGCTTCTGCCATATGTTCTTCTTTGATAATCTCGCTTCCTGTCAAATCTGCTGCTGTCCGTGCTACTCTCAGGATCCGGCTGCATCCTCTCCCTGTCAATTCCAGACTTGAAAAAGCATGTTTTAAAAGTTTCTCCGCATCAGGTTCTGTAATGCAATACTTCTCGATTTTATCCGATGGAATTTCTCCGTTAAATTGAAACTTTTCTTTTCTGTACCTCTCCTGCTGAATTTCCTGAGAAGCAATCACCTGTATACGCATCTCCGAAGTTGTCCATATCTTTTCCTTTCTTTTATTTCGAAATTCGCCATAGGTCGGAAGCGTTGTTTCTACACAAAGATCCATCCGATCAAGAAGAGGCTGACTGATTCGATTTAAATACCTGCTGATTTCTCCTGTTGAACAACAACAGCGGTTCCGATCAGGAAAATATCCACAAGGACAGGGATTCATAGCCGCCACCAGCAGAAAATCCGCCGGGAAGCAATATCTCCCACCTGTACGAGATATCCAGATTTTGCGATCTTCCAACGGCTGACGCAGAAGTTCCAGACTTGTCCTTTTCATTTCCGGAAATTCATCCAGAAAAAGAACGCCCCGATGTGCCAGTGTGATTTCCCCCGGCTGAGGTATTTTTCCTCCTCCCGCCAATGCATATGGAGATATGGTATGATGAGGATTTCGAAATGGACGTCTGACAATCCAAGGATGTTCTTTGGACAGCATTCCTGCTACACTGTAAATATGAGTCAACTCCAAAATCTCTTCATGAGTAAGAGGCGGAAGCAATCCCGAAATTCTGGCTGCGATCATAGTTTTTCCCGCTTGTGTCAAGTAAGAACCAAAAAAAATTATCAAATTTAGGGCTAAAAAAGGAGAATAGCACAGGCCATTCTCCTCTAAAACTCTAATTTTTTTTATTCTTCTTCTGACTTTGTAATTAAATCTTCCACTTGTGTTCTTACAATATTGCCTTGATAAATCTGTATAAACATATCCCTATGTGACAAACTAAGTACATCTGGAAGGGTATTTATAGCATACGAATATGGTTTTTTCAAACATTCATATGACATAAACTTTTTCACTATCCATCTCTTATCAATATCTGTAATTTCATTATGAGAAAAGACATTATCTATAATAAGCAAACAAAGAATTTCTATCCCCTGCACAACAGGATATGTCGTCCCATTATCCTCTGCTAATTTCATTACAATACTATATAGCAAAGGGCATTTATCAAAATCTGCTTTTTTTAAATTCCAACTTAGTTCATAATTTGTATAGCTATTTAAAAGTGTGGCTAATATCGACAGATAATATCTCCCATATCTTTTTGATTTTGTATATGCCAGCAAACACTCATTTAATACTGTCTTAATCAATGACATTTCATAATTGCTATAAACTGAATTTTCTAATTCAAATGCGATATCATAATAAGTCTGATAGTTTGTAGTATCTATCTCCTGTAAATACACTGATTTAACTAACCTGTACTTATTAATACTTTTCATTTCAATTTGAACCGACTCATCCACCCAGATACCAATACCTTTGAAACGATTCTGTTTCATATACACATCTGCAATATCACTATTCTCAAAGGCCACGCCAAAGAAATTGCCTTTTTCGCTTTTTGCTGGATTTACAATATCTATGTGACCTTTAGTCAATGCCGCATTAAAAAAAAGAGTTCTTGCACAGAGTCTTTTTCTTAAAGATACTAAGAAATCCAATATCTCTTTCAGATCTTTAGATTCAGCGTATAAACAATCACTAAATATTCCAACTCGCCCCTTAGACAACCTGTATGAATGATTCTGAGCCTCTTGATAAAAAATTGATATATTTGTATTATATACCTCAGGATTTCCACAAAAATCCTTTGTCCCCAATAAATCCAAAAATGCAATATATCCCATACCTACACCTCTTCAGCATCATTGCTATCCATACGGAATATTAGTGTTCATGTAAGGAAATATTGTATCTTCACAAAGCAATAGAATTATTTTATCTTTTCCCTCTACTGTTTCATTCGATTGGATTTTTAACATTAAATTTTTATATTCCTCGATAATTTCATTTCTCTCACCATCTGTTAATGAGTCAACAATCTTCTTCACCTTTGCTACACAATCTGACGGTAACGCATCCAAATTAAACTCTAGTGAATTAGTATTTACATCCACTAACGAGTATGAAATTACATGTTCATAATAAAACTTTGTAAATGTTTCGAGCAATTCGATAACAGAAGACGTTTTCTTTTGAATGTCATCAACAAATAGCATAGAAATTGATAAATACCGTATGCCACTTCTTTGTCCTGAGGAACCATAAACACGCCTCAATTTTTCTTTTGCAAAAGACACATCCAAAAACTCTTTTTTTAGAATCCCAAAGGACTGCCGATAAACCAAATTCAAGGGAAGCTTGAAATAGTGATAAAACGCAATATCTAGCATTATCCCCAATATTATTTTGGGCAATTCATTAACACCAGTTTCAATAACAGCACTAAAACTTTCGTTGTCGCTAGTTTTCCATACACTTTTCTTACTTCCAGAATATAATTTAATGGCAAGAAGGTGGCTAATATCATTTTTATCTATATTTTCCTTTGATATAAAATCACTATACCGATCACTAAAATCATTTCCATCAAATGAAGTAACGCATAACCTCAGTCCGTGAATATCACCCTCACAAACTTCTGTATGTATTTTATTAACAGCCTGCGATTCTATAATGGGGATCGACTTTGAATTAACAAACACTTCTGAGGAAAAGATTTCAGCTATGCTTTCATTTGCATCACGAATTATAAAATACAGGCTTTCAACTAAGTCATTCACACTATTTTTTATATTTTCATCTGAAAATTCATCTACGCTAGGATATAAAAATAGTACTTTTCGCCTATAAACGCTTTGCCCATTTTTATTTTCTCTTCTGTTCATCCTCTTTGCTCCATGTATATTTTATAATTAACACAATTATACATTATTTAATTATCAAAATCTAGTGAAACATGCTACTATTTTGCGTGTTTTTCTACATATTAGCTAATCACTATCATATGTATTCCCAACAATTTTAGTATGCTTTTATAGGCCGAATTATTGTCATTATATTTATTCTCCTTCTTACTGTTAAATTTCTCCATTCCTCAACCAGATAATCTTTATCGTTTATGTTCCGCCATTTTAGCAACTTTGTTTTTTTCCGGAAGCTCCTGTACCCAACCACACTTTTTAATATACAGGCGTCCTCTATCATCAGTCTTGTATTTAATTTCAATTTTATTATTTTTCATCTGAAAAGCATTCACATGTAATCCTACTTCCAATTCACCTTTCGTATCTTTATCAAAGCCCATTTCAGGAAAAGCCGGTTTTAACTTTTCTTCCAGCCAAACCCTCAATTTTTCTATACTCTCAAATGGCATCACGGTTACATACAAAAATATGGTTTCCATTTGCTCATTCTTCATCACGCAGGTAAAAAAATCTTCCTTATAAATTAAAGCCAAGCTACTTCCACGGTCCCATGATACATGTAGGCCTCCGGCATCATCAAGCATCATAACAGTACCTAAGTCTCCCGGTTTTAACTTACTATATGGGTCCGGTCCCATGTAATCAAGCTGTACTCGGCTTCCAACCGGAT